>NZ_CP025030.1:3059896-3365886 GCF_002812705.1 Achromobacter spanius
ACGTTGGACCCCTAAGATGCGAGGGTCGCTGAAAGACAGGCAGCAAAGAAAAGCCTGATACGACTTCTCCAACAAGCACTGAAGGAACCCAGATGTTCAAACGTGTCTTCAAACAAGTTTCCGTGGGCGTCGCGCTGAGCGCCGCTGTATTTGCCGTGCAAGCCGCCAATGTGACCGGCGCCGGCGCATCGTTCCCGTACCCGGTCTACGCCAAGTGGGCGTCGGACTACAAGGCAGCCACCAACAACGCGATCAACTACCAGTCCATCGGTTCGGGCGGCGGCCAGCAACAGATCATCGCCAAGACCGTCGATTTCGGCGCTTCGGACGATCCCATGAAGGCGGCTGACCTGGAAAAGAACGGTCTGCTGCAGTTCCCCGCCGTGATCGGCGGCACCGTCGCGGTCGTGAACGTCGACGGCATTGAGCCGGGCAAGCTGAAGCTGTCGGGCACCGTGCTGGCTGATATCTTCCTGGGCAAGATCAAGAAGTGGGACGACAGCGCCATCAAGGCACTGAACCCCGACCTGAAGCTGCCTTCGGCCGACATCATCGTTGTTCACCGTTCGGATGGCTCGGGCACGACCTTCGGCTGGACCAACTACCTGTCCAAGGTCTCGGCTGACTGGAAGTCGCAAGTCGGTGAAGGCAAGGCCGTCAAGTGGCCCACCGGCCAAGGTGGCAAGGGCAACGAAGGCGTCGCTGCCTACGTGGGCCAGTTGAAGAACTCGATCGGCTATGTGGAATACGCCTACGCCAAGCAGAACAAGCTGGCCTGGACGCAACTGCAGAACAAGGACGGCAAGTTCGTCCAGCCCGAGCAGAAGGCATTCGCCGCCGCGGCCGCCAACGCCGACTGGAAGAGCGCACCCGGCATGGGCGTGGTCCTGACCAACGAACCGGGCGCCGATTCGTGGCCCGTTACGGCAGCCACCTTCATCCTGATCCACAAGTCGCAAGCCAAGCCGGCGCAAGGCAAGGCCGTGCTGGACTTCTTTGACTGGGCGTTCAAGAACGGCGCCAAGTCGGCTGAAGCCCTGGACTACGTGCCGCTGCCGGAAGCCGTGACCAAGGAAATCCGCGCCGCCTGGGGCGAAGTCAAAGCCGCCGACGGCACCCCCGTCTGGAAGTAGGATGGGTGTAGCGCGAGTAAAGAGCGACAAGAAAACCGCCCTCCAACGCGCGTAACCCATCAAGCAGCCGCCCCTGAATTCTGCCCGTCAGAAAGAAGGGGCGGCCTGCAGCAAGACCTCCCGTTTTTTTCCCAGGTTACCTAAGGAAAGTCCATCCATGAGCGCGGTAATGGATAATAGTGTGCCGCTTTCGCCCAGCGTGGCGGACTCCGTGACTACCGGCACGCCTTCGCCTATGAAGCAAAATAAAAACGCGCTGATGGATGCGCTATTCAAGAATCTGACCCGCCTGTTCGCCTTCCTGGTGTTCATTTTGCTGGCGGCCATTCTTGTATCCCTGATCTACGGCAGCCGCGAATCGCTGGCCAAGTATGGCCTGTCGTTCCTGTGGCTGAACGATTGGGATCCCGTCAACCAGAACTACGGCGCCGTGGTGCCCATCATCGGCACGCTGCTGACCTCGGCCATCGCCTTGATCATCGCCGTGCCGGTTTCGTTCGGCATCGCCATCTTCCTGACCGAACTGTCGCCGACCTGGCTGCGTCGCCCCTTGGGCACGGCCGTGGAAATGCTGGCGGCCATTCCGTCCATCATCTATGGCATGTGGGGCCTGTTCGTCTTCGTGCCCGTGTTCCAGCAGTATGTGCAGCCGTTCCTGATCGCCACCCTGGGCAACGTGCCCATCATCGGCGGCCTGTTCGCGGGGCCGCCGTTTGGCATCGGTATCTTCACTGCCGGCCTGATCCTGTCGATCATGATCATCCCGTTCATCGCCGCCGTGATGCGCGACGTGTTCGAGCTGGTGCCGGCCATGTTGAAGGAATCGGCCTACGGCTTGGGCAGCACAACCTGGGAAGTCATGTGGCGCGTGGTGCTGCCCTTCACCAAGTCGGGCGTCATCGGCGGCATCATGCTGGGCCTGGGCCGGGCATTGGGCGAGACGATGGCCGTCACGTTCGTGATCGGCAACGCCTTCAAGTGGTCGGGGTCGCTGTTTTCACCGGGCAACTCGATCGCCTCGGCGCTGGCCAACGAATTCAATGAAGCGGGCGGCATTCAGAAGTCGGCGTTGCTGGAGCTGGGCTTGATCCTGTTCCTGATCACGACGATCGTGCTGGCCCTGGCCAAAGTGCTGCTGGTTCGCCTGTCCGTCGGCGAAGGCAAGAAATCCTGACGCGCCGCGAGCACAAGGAAAAGATCATGGCTGTATCCGTACTCAATATGCAGAATGGCATTTACCGCCGGCGCCGCGTGGTCAACCGCATCATGCTGGCGGTGTCCCTGACCACGCTGGTGTTCGGGCTGTTCTGGCTGTTCTGGATCATTCTGACCCTGCTGACCCGGGGCGCCCCCGCGCTGTCCTACACGCTGTTCACCGAGATCACCCCGCCGCCCGGCCAAACGGGTGGCCTGATCAACGCTATTTTCGGCAGCGTGGTGATGGCCGGCGTGGGCACGCTGATCGGTACGCCGGTCGGCATCCTGGCGGGCACCTACCTGGCTGAATATGGCCATCGCGGCTGGCTCGCGCCCGCCACGCGGTTTTTGAATGACGTGCTGCTGTCGGCGCCGTCCATCATCATCGGCCTGTTCATCTATGCCGTGTATGTGGCGCAGGTGGGGCATTACTCGGGTTGGGCCGGCGCGCTGGCGTTGTCCATCCTGGTGATTCCGGTGGTGGTGCGCACCACCGACAACATGCTGATGCTCGTGCCCAACAGCCTGCGCGAAGCCGCGGCCGCGCTGGGGTGTCCCAAGTGGCGCATGATCACGCTGGTGTGCTATCGCGCTGCCAAGACCGGCATCATCACCGGCGTGCTGCTGGCCATTGCCCGGATCTCGGGCGAGACCGCGCCGCTGCTGTTCACGGCGCTGTCCAACCAGTTCATGTCGTTCAACATGAACGCGCCGATGGCCAACCTGCCGGTCGTGATCTACCAATACGCCGCCAGCCCCTTCAAGGACTGGAACGACCTGGCCTGGGCCGGGGCCACGCTGATTACGCTGCTGGTGCTGGGTATCAACATCCTTGCCCGCAACATGTTCCGCAACAAGTAAAGATCGCTTTGCCGGTGCGCGTGGCGCGCCGGAGCCAAGGGAAGAGAAATGGAAAACACCGCTACCGCCGTCAAGAACAAGATCGAGGTCAAGAACCTGAACTTCTACTACGGCAAGTTCCATGCGATCCGCAATGTGAACATGTCGATCCAGGAGAAGAAGGTCACCGCCTTCATCGGCCCCTCGGGCTGCGGCAAGTCGACGCTGTTGCGCACGTTCAACCGCATGTTTGAACTCTACCCGGGCCAGCGCGCCGAGGGCGAAATCGTGCTGGACGGCGAGAACCTGCTGACGACCAAGACCGATATCTCGCTGATCCGCGCCAAGATCGGCATGGTGTTCCAGAAGCCCACGCCGTTTCCGATGAGCATCTACGACAACATCGCGTTTGGCGTGCGCCTGTTCGAGCGCCTGTCCAAGGGTGAAATGGACGAGCGCGTGGAATGGGCCTTGAGCAAGGCCGCGCTGTGGAACGAAGTGAAAGACAAGCTGCACCAAAGCGGCAACAGCCTGTCGGGCGGCCAGCAACAGCGCTTGTGCATTGCGCGCGGCGTGGCCATCAAGCCGGAAGTGCTGCTGCTGGACGAGCCGTGTTCCGCGCTGGACCCGATTTCCACCGCCAAGATCGAAGAGCTGATCGCCGAACTGAAGAACGACTACACCGTCGTCATCGTGACGCACAACATGCAACAGGCCGCGCGCTGCTCGGACTACACCGCCTACATGTACCTGGGCGAGCTCATGGAATTCGGCCAGACCGACCAGATCTTCGTGAAGCCGTCGCGCAAGGAAACCGAGGACTACATCACGGGCCGCTTCGGCTGATTGCCGTGCTGGGTTGATGTGGTGATGCAAGAAGGCGGCGCGCCGGGCATGGCGCGCCCCAGAAACACAGCACGGCTCCCGGAGCGGCCTGGATTCTGGTATAGTTGCCACCCTTCGGGGCGTAGCGCAGCCTGGTAGCGCATCTGCTTTGGGAGCAGAGGGTCGTGAGTTCGAATCCCACCGCCCCGACCAAAAAATGAAAGGCCGTTAGTGAGCATTCTCACTAACGGCCTTTTTCATTTCAGAAAGCCTTTACTCAGTTAGCCGTGATCTTCGCGGTCTTGACTACCTTGCCCCAGCGGTCCAGTTCCGACTGCGTATACGCGCCCAGTTCCTTCGGCCCCATGAAGATGGCTTCCGCTCCTTGCTCGGCGGCCTTTTGGCGGAAGGCGTCGGTCTTCATGATTTTCTGGATTTCACCGGCGATCTTGTCCACGACCGGGGCGGGCGTGTCCTTGGGGGCGTACATGGCGAACCACGATGACACGATCAGGTCGGGATAGCCGGCCTCGGCGGCGGTGGGCACGTTCGGCAGGGACGGCAGGCGGGTGTTGCCGGTGACGGCCAGCGCGCGCAGCTTGCCGGCGGCGATCTGGCCCAGCAGCGGCGGGGGCGTGGTGATGGTCATGTCCACGGCGCCGCCCAGCAGGTCGTTCAGCGCGGGGCCGGTGCCCTTGTAGGGGATGTGCGTGATCTGCGTGCCGGCCATCTGGTTCAGCAGTTCGGTGGCCACCTGTTGCAGCGAGCCGTTGCCGGACGATGCGTAGTTCAGCTTGCCCGGGTTGGCCTTGGCGTAGGCCACCAGTTCCTTGAGCGAATTGATGGGCAGGTCCGGGCGCACCACCACGACTTGCGGCGCCGACAGCACGTTGGCGACGGGGGCGAAGTCCTTGATCGGGTCCCAGCCGGCGGTGGGCGTGACGTGGGGCGTGATGACCTGGAAGCCGGAGTATTGCAGCAGCAGCGTGTAGCCATCGGCCTTGGCGCGCGCCACCGTCTGCGCGGCGATACCGCCCGAGGCGCCCGGCTTGTTCTCGACGACGACGCTCTGGCCCAGCGCCGCGCCCAGAGGCTGGGCGATCAGGCGGGCCGCGATGTCGGTGGTGCCGCCCGGCGCGGCGGACACGATCAGCGTGACCGGACGATTGGGGAAGTCGGCTTGTGCGCTGGCGGCGCTGGCGCCGAGGGTCAGGGCGGCGGCGATACCGGCGCGCAGGATGGTGGGCAGGCAGGGCAATGCCATGGGATGTCTCCTTGGTTTTTTATAGGTGTGGTGTCAAAACAAGCGGATAAACGGCTGCACTACATCGGTACTGCACTACATCGGGTACTACTCTGGAAATCTCTCGGCCAGCCAGGCGGGCGCGGCGTGGGTCGCCAGGCGGGGGCCTGCTTGTAGCAAGGCGTTGCTCAGATCGCGCTGCACCAGTGCGGGCAAGCCGCGCACGATGGCCAGCAAAGGCGTAAGCGACACGCCGGTATCCACGCCCATGCAGGCGAACATGTGCACCAGTTCTTCGGTGTTGACGTTGCCGCTGGCGCCGGGCGCGTACGGGCATCCGCCCAGGCCGCCGGCCGCCGCGTCAAAGCGGGTGATGCCGGTTTGCCAAGCGGCCATCGCATTTGCCAGCGCCATGCCGCGCGTATTGTGCAGGTGCACGGTCAGCGCCACGCCGGGCAGCCGTGCGGACGCCTGTTCACACAGGGCGGCCACTTGCGTCGGGTACGCCATGCCGGTGGTGTCGCACAGGGTGATGCCGGTGGCGCCGGCGTCCGCCAGCCGTGTGGCCAGGTCCAGCACCTGATCCACCGGCACGTCGCCATCAAACGGGCAACCGAAGGCGGTGGACAGGGACACATTGCACGGCGTGCCGCTGCGGCCCGCTGCGGCCAGCACCTGCGACAGTTCCGCATACGACTGCTCGCGCGTCATGCGCAGGTTGGCGCGGTTATGCGTCTCGCTGCACGACATGACCAGATTCATTTCGTCTGTGCCGGCTTCCAGCGCGCGTTCCAACCCGCGGATGTTGGGCACCAGCGCGGTATAGATCACGCCCGGACGGCGGCGGATGCGGCGCATCACGTCCGCCGCGTCGGCCAGCGCGGGGATGGCCTTGGGCGACGTGAAACTGGTGACTTCGATGCGCGCAAAGCCGCAGTCGGACAAGGCGTCCACGAAGGCGACCTTGTCGTCGGTGGCGACCAGGGTTTTTTCTATCTGCAGGCCGTCCCGGGGGCCGACTTCGTTGATCTCGATCTTGGTGGGGCCGGCGTTCATGCGATTACTCCCTTGGCGCGCAGCGCGTCGCGTTGTTCGTCCGACAAGCCCGCCTGCGCCAGCACGGCATCGGTGTGCTCGCCCAGCGTGGGCGCGCGTTCGCGGACCGCGCCGGGGTTGGCCGATAGATACGGAAAGACGGCCGGCATTTCCACTTGCACGCCGGCGGCGGATTCTACGGTGGTGATGGCATTGCGGGCGCGGTAGTGCGGGTCGGCGGCAATATCCGCCACCGAATAGATGCGGCCGGCCGGCACGTCGGCTTCGCGCATCGCGGCCAATACGTCGTCGATCAGCCGGGTTTGTGTCCAAGCGCCGATGGCGGCGTCGATCTCGGCCACGCGTCGAGCGCGGCCATCGTTGTGCGCCAAGGCCGGGTCCTGGCCCAGATCGTCGCGGCCGATGCGTGCCATCAGGCGGGTGTAGATGGCGTCGCCGTTGCCGGCGATGAGCACGTAGCCGTCCTGGCACGGATAGGCGTTGGACGGCGCGATGCCCGGCAGCGCGGCGCCGGCCGGCTCGCGCACGGCGCCGAACACGGAGTATTCCGGCAACAGGCTTTCGCTCAGGTTGAACAGGCTTTCGTAGAGCGCCGCGTCGATCACTTGGCCCACGCCGCCACGCGCATCGCGTTGGTACAGCGCCATCATCACGCCCAGCGCGCCATGCAGACCCGCGATGGTGTCGCCCAGCGACAAGCCCGCCCGCACCGGCGCGCGGCCTGGTTCGCCGTTCAGGTAACGCAGCCCGGCCATGGCCTCGCCGATGGCCGCAAAGCCCGGCTCGCGCGCCTTGGGGCCGGTCTGGCCATAGCCCGAGATGCGCAGCATGATCAGACGCGGGTTCAGTTCACGCAGGGCTTCCCACGACAAGCCCCATTTTTCCAGGGTGCCAGGGCGAAAGTTTTCGATCAGCACGTCGGCCTGCTGGGCCAACAGGCGCACGATGTCCTGGCCTTCCTGCTGACGCAGGTCCACACACACCGACTGCTTGTTGCGCGACTGCGCTTCCCACCACACGGACGTGCCTTCGTGCAGCAAACGCCATTTGCGCAGCGGGTCGCCTTGCCCGGGGGGCTCGATCTTGATGACCTGCGCGCCAAAATCCGCCAGAGTCTTGGCGGCGAACGGCCCTGCTATCAGTTGACCCAGCTCCAGCACGCGGATGCCAGCAAGAATCTGCCCAGCCATTTCGCCTCCCTGGCGACACTCGATATTGATAGGCGGCAGTGTGCGCGCAAAGCGGCGCCGGGCGGAATGGACAATCGGGGAAAGGGGGGTTCCCAGAATGAGAAACCCCGGGCAAACCCGCAGCGGCTTCGCCTTAGTTATCGCCGCGCAGATGGGCCAGCAACAGGCGCGCGCCTACGGTCAGCGTGTCGGCATCGCGCACGCCCAGCAGCAGCCAGCGGCGCGCCCATTCGTCGGTCAGGGGAATGAGTTTGATCGGCATCGACCGCGCATGCGGCTCGGCCGCGATGCGCGGAAGGATGCCAACGCCACGGGTCGCCGCGACCATGCGGCAGATCGCGTCAAAGCTGCGCACCTGGATGCGCAAGCGCATGGCTCGGCCCAGACGACCGCTTTCGTCGGACAAACGGGTAGCCAGCGACGTGGCCGGCGGCAGGCCCACGTAGTCGTAGGCCAAGGTGTCCGCAAACGCCACTTGCGCCTCAGAAGCCAAGGGGTGGCGCTGTGGCACGATCACCACCAGTTCATCCAAGCGGTAGGGGAAGGTCGACAAGCCGTCGGCGGGCGTACGGTCGGCGAATACGCCGATATCGGCGCGGTTTTCAAGCACGGCGGTGACGATGTCGCTGCTGTTCTGCTCTTCCAGGTCGATGCGCACGGCCGGGTGGCCATCCATGAAGGCGGCCAGGTCTTCGGGCAGGAACTGCGTCAGCGACGAGGTATTGGCGGCAATGCGCACCTGCCCGCGCACGCCTTGCGCGAAATCCGACAGCGCGCCCGTCATCTGCTCCACTTCCTGCAACACGCGCAGCGCGTGGACCAGGCAGGCCTGGCCGGCATCGGTCAGTTCCACCCCGGCGGCGTTGCGGTACAGCAGCGCGGTGCCCAGGGCGGTTTCCAGGTCGGAGATCCGCTTGCTGGCCGCCCCCACCGCCAGATGCGATTGGCGCGCGCCGGCCGAGATGCTGCCCTGGCGCGCAACGGCAACAAACAGGGCGAGTGTGACGAGGTCGATACGGGCAAGGTTCATGGAAAAATCCGGCGCGGGGTATGCCAAGGCGGGCGACGGGCCGAGTGCTATAGCCGAGGCGCCAGGGCAATAATTATGTCCGAATTCTTCCATTCTTCCTTGATGGGGTCGACGGCGCGATCAGGCCCACCCGGAGCGGTCGGGTGGCGCACATCGGTGGACCGCCTGCCGTCACAGCATCGCGACGCGCTTTCGCTCGATCAGATCGAAGTCGATCTTCGCCCCCAGTCCGGGGCCGGTCGGTGCATGGACGTAGCCCTCGGCGTCCGGCTCTATGTCCTCGATCAGACCGTATTTCTGTGCCCCACCGGGCAATAGCACTTCGAAGAACTCGGTGTTCTTCAGCGCCATGGCCACGTGCAGTTGCGCCACGTTGTTCAACGAATTTCCTCCGTGGTGGATTTCGTAATTCATGCGGAACGCTTCGGCCAGATGCGCCGTCTTCAGCATGTTGGTAATGCCGCCCTTCAGCGGGACATCGCCGCGCAGGAAGTCGGTCGCGCTTTGCTGTATCCACGGCACATAGGCATCCAGGACGGCGGCCGGGGCCTCGGTTGCCATGATGGGGATGTGCAGTTGCTGCTTCAGCTTTACGTAGTTGTAGATGTCCGAATCCTGCAGCGGGTCCTCGTACCAGTAGTAATCCAATTCCTCTATCGCGCGTCCTACCCGCACGGCTTCGGGATACTGATAAGCCCAGGCGGCGTCCAGCATCAGCAGGTAGTCGTCGCCTACGGCCTTGCGCACGCCTTCGCATACGCGGATGTCCTCTTTCCAGGGGTGGGGCGGGTGGATCTTGTAGGCGGCCCAGTTCAACGCCTGATAGTGACGCGCTTCGTCGGCGTATTCTTCGACCGAGTCCAGGATCATCGAGCTGGCGTAGGCTTTGATCTTGTTGCGGTAGCCACCGATCAACTGGTGGATGGGCAGGCCGGCGACCTTGCCCGCGATGTCCCACAACGCGACGTCGCAGGCGCCGATGGTGCGCACCGTGGTCGTCCGCGAACGCCGCCACATGGCCTGGAACAGGCGTTCCCGGTCCAGCGGGTCCTGGCCCATCAGTATGGGCTTGAGATACTTGATCAGGTTTGGGCCGTCCAGATCGGCGGGGTAATACGCCGATCCCAGGAAGGCGTGGCCCGTCACGCCCGCGTCGGTCTGGATGGACAGTAGCCCCAGCTTGCTGGAACCGGCAAACTTGCCGGTGTGCGCGGCATAGCTGGTTGGCGGAATGTCGTCCCAGGCGAAAAGCGTAAGACTGACGTTGTCGATTTTCATGAAGGCTCCCGTTCATCGCGGCGTGCGGCCGCCTGGTTCAACACAGCAGTTCAATCAGGTAGGGCCCTTGCGCATGCAAGGCGCGCGATAAGGCGTCGGCGAGCCCTTCCATGGTGTCGGTGCGTTCAGCGGGCACGCCCATGCCCTGGGCCAGTCGTACCCAGTCCAGCGCGGGGTCGTTCAAGCTGAACAGCGCGTTGGACGCGGGGCCCGGCACCGCGCCGACGGCGCGCAGTTCGCCTTGCAAAATGGCATAGGCCCGGTTCGCGAAGACGATGGTCACGACGTTCAGACGTTCGCGGGCTTGCGTCCACAGGCCTTGCAGCGAATACATGCCGGCGCCATCGGCTTGCAGGCAAATCACGGGGCGGTCTGGGCACGCGATCGCCGCGCCGGTGGCGGTGGGAATGCCCCCGCCAATGGCGCCGCCGGTGTTCTGCAGCCAGTCATGTGCGGCGGCCTGGAAAGTCGGCGTGAACAGCCCGCGTCCGGATGTGACGGCGTCTTCCATCACGATGCCGTCATGCGGCAGAAGGCGCGCCAGCACCTGGCCAAACGCCGCCGGCGTGAACGCACCGCTGGGCATGCCCGTTTCCGGCGCGGGCAATCCAAGATCGACCTGCCGTGGCGCCCGCAGTGCTTCGGCCAGTGCAATCAGCGCTGCCTCGGCATCTTCGTCGACACCGGCCAACGGGATCACCGTCGTCCCCTGGGCGCACAAGTCGCTGGGCTTGTCGGGATACGCAAAGAAAGCCGCGGGCGCCGGTGCCCCGGCCAGGATCAACGTGCGGACGGGCGCCAGCGTGGCCAGCGCCTGGTTCACGGCATACGGCAATCGGTCGATAGGCGGCCGCCCGTGTCCGCGCGGCATGCGTGCCACGAAAGTGGTGGTGCGCAGTGCCGCACCCGTGGCGCGGGCGATACGCCAGGCGGCCAGCTGGCCCGCTTCCGTCAGCCCGCCAGTACCCAGCAAGATCATGGCGGCGCCGTCGGCGCCCTGGGCACGCAAGGCGCGCGCAGCCTGGTCGATGTGCTGGCTGCCGGCCTGACGGCGGGCCGGCACCGGGTGGGGTTGTTGCGGGCCGTCGGACTCCGTCCAGGCTGTGTCGGCGGGCAGGATCAATGTGGCCACACCGCCTGGCGCCGTGCGGGCGGCCTGTACCGCCAGCGCGGCGTCATCGGCCACGCTACGGGCATGGCGCGACAGACGTACCCATTGCGACATGGGCCGCGCCAGGCTTTCCACGTCGGACGTCAACGGCGTGTCGTAGGCGACGTGGTAGGTGGCGTGGTCGCCCACGATATTGACGACGGGCGTGTAGGCACGCTTTGCGTTGTGCAGGTTTGCCAATCCATTGGCCAGCCCAGGGCCGCAATGCAGCAGAGTGGCGGCGGGGCGCCCCATCATGCGGCCATAACCGTCGGCGCAGCCCGTCACGACGGTCTCGGCCAAACCCAGCACGCAGCGCATGCCGGGGACTCGATCCAGCGCCGACACAAAGTGCATCTCCGATGTTCCCGGATTCGCAAAACATGTGGTGACGCCTGCATTGACCAACGTGCGCACCAGCGCTTCGGCGCCGTTCATCGGCGTCATGGCGACTTCCCCGTGTCGGCATGCAAGCGCATGCCCGCGATGACGCCGGGACGCTGGCTCATACGGTCAGCCCAGGCCGCCAGCGCCGGGAATGCCGCCGGGTCAAGCAGGTTGCGGCGCAGCGCGTAGTTGGGATACAGGATGAAGTCCGCATAGCTGATGCTGTTGGCCAGGTAATCGCGCTTGGCCAGATGTTCCTCGACGATGCGGAAATAGCGGGCGAAGCGCTTCTGGAACAGGTCGATGTGTTCTTGCACTTTCAGCGGCGACACCACTTCCACCTGGTTCATCGAAGCGCTGGTGCCGCCTATATCGGTGCCCGCTTGCCAGGCCCATTGCATTGCTATGGCCCGGTCGGCGGCGTTGTCGGGAACAAAGCGGCCTGCTTTCTGGCAGGCGTACAGCACGATGGCGCCCGATTGGGCCAGTACCAGCGGCTGGCCGCCCGGCCCATCCGGATCGACCATGGCGGGGATCTGGCTGGCGGGATTTATCTTCAAGTAGTCGGGCGACTTTTGCGCGCCGGCGCCCACATCGATGGGGATGACGCGATGCGGCAATTCGCATTCGGCCAGGGCAATGGTGGCACGCAGGCCATTGGTGGTGCGCCAGGCGTAGAGATCTATCATCGAATCTGTCCTTTATGGCAGGGCAAGCGGGTGGCTGACGGGGGGCGGCCACCTGTCACCGTCATTGCACTTTGATGTCGGCGCGCTTGATCAGCGCTGCCCATTCACTGGCTTCCTTGTCCAGCCAGGTCTTGTATTCGGCGGACGACTGGTACACGGGTTCCACCATCATTTTTCTCAGTGTCTCTTTGGTGTCGGGCTGGTTCATGAAGTCCTGCACGGCCTGATTCAGCTTCTGAACGGTTTCGGGGGGCGTATTGACGGGCGCGAACAAGCCTTGGGATATCAGCGCCGAAAATCCTGGTACTCCTGATTCGCTGATCGTGGGGATCTCGGGCGCATACGGGGAGCGCTTGTCGGTAGCGATCGCCAATGCACGCAGCTTTCCGGACCGCAGCAACTCCAACACGGATGGCAATCCCGTGAACACCATGTCGATGTGGCCACCCGCGGTGTCGGTAATCGCGGGGCCGCTGCCTTTGTACGGAACGTGCACGAGTTTGATCTTCGCTTGTTCCATGAGTCTTTCAGCCGCCAAGTGCGTAATGCCGCCCGTTCCAGACGACCCGATCGACAACTTGCCCGGGGACTTGCGCGCGGTTTCCAGCAGATCCTGGAACGTCTTGAAACGCGAGTTCGCGGGCACGACCAGCACGTTCCCGAACGTGGCCAGATTGGCCACGGGGATCAAGTCCTTGCGGGAGTACGAAAGCGGTGTGTATAGCGAGGGAATGATGGAGTAGACAGCGGAATCCGACACCAGCAGCATCTTGTTGGGAGGGGTTGCCCTGACCACCGCCTCGGTGCCGATGATGCCGCCCGCGCCGGCGCGATTTTCAACGATCACGGTTTGGTTCATGGCCTTGCCCAGCCCTGGCGCGACCAGGCGGGCGAAGAGATCGGAGCCGCCTCCCGGGTTGTAAGGAACGATCAGTTGTATGGGTTGCCCCTCTTGCGCCAGAACGGACGATGGGGCGATAGACAGCCCGAGTGCGACGCAGGTCGCGCGTAACAGTATTTTGAACATTGGTTGTCTCCGTGTTCTTTGTTCTACTGCTTATAGGTACTGCTTACAGAAGGGGAACGGATCAGAACGTGCCTGGATAGGCGCCGCCATCCAGCAGAATGTTCTGCCCGGTCAGGTAGCCGGCATCCATGCCGCATAAGAATGCGCAGACGGCACCAAATTCTGCCGGCGTGCCGAATCGCTTCGCGGGAATCGCCTCGCGCCGATGATCGGTATAGGACTCGACCGACGCATTCGCGCGCCCGGCCATCGCGGTCAAATTGCTGCGCAGGCGGTCTGTATCGAAGGTGCCGGGCAGCACGTTGTTCAGGGTGACATTTCGTCCAGCCAGCTTGGCTTGCCGCGCCAACCCCGCGATGAACCCGGTCAGGCCGGAGCGCGCGCCGTTCGATAGTCCCAATGCCGCGATCGGCGCTTTGACGGCCGACGACGTAATGTTGATGACCCGGCCGTAGCCGCGTTTGGCCATGCCGTCGACAGTGGCCTTGATCAACGCAATCGGCGCCAGCATGTTCGCGTCCAGTGCGCGGATCCAGTCGTCGCGCGTCCAATCCTGCATATCGCCCGCGGGCGGTCCGCCTGCGTTGTTGATCAGGATGTCGATGGCGGGAGCTTGCGCCAGCGCGGCTTCACGGCCCTGCTCGGTGGCGATATCGCCAACGGCGGTACGGATGTCGACATTTGGCGCCAGCATGCGCAGTTCTCTAGCTGTGCTTTCCAGCGTGTCCGGGTGGCGGGCAGTGATCACAAGATTCACGCCTTCGGACGCCAACGCTTGCGCGCATCCGCGCCCCAGTCCTTTGCTGGCGCCGCACACCAGCGCCCATTTACCCGCAATCCGCAAGTCCATCTTGATTTGTCTCCGGTGGCAGTCGTGGCTGCAATTCGTCGTTTGCGCTAAATTACATCATTGTTAAGTTGTAAGGCAACTATTTTGAAGGGTGTCCATTCAGGCCAAATGCAGGGCACAGCTATACTGGCCGCCAATCAGTGCGTCGCCCAGCTCTGGCACCACGCGGCCATCTGATCCCCGGAACTTCTATGTCCAGACCTAAGACAGACAATCGGGCTCAGGCCCCGGAAAGTGAATCTTCCGAAGCGCAAGACTTGCGCGCCCAGCGTCCGCCCCGACTGGCCGACCAACTCTACGATCGGTTGCTACAGCAGATCACCTACGGAAAATATCCGGAAGAAAGCCGGCTGCCTTCCGAGATGGATTTGTGCGCGACTTTCGGCGTCTCCCGCCCCGTGGTGCGCGAAGCGCTATTCAGGTTGCAGGCAGACGGCGTCATTATTTCCCAGCGCGGCGCCGGGTCGTATGTGCGTCGGCGGCCCAGCCCTGAACTGGTGAAACTGGCGCCGATCGGCGGGCTGGCAGAGCTGGTGCGCTGCATGGAATTGCGCAGTGCGCTAGAAGGTGACGCTGCCTGCATGGCGGCGACGCGTCGCAGCGAAGGTGATCTGCAAGCCATGGCAACTGCGCTGGAAGACATGCGCGTCGCTTTCGATGCTCGCCAGGTGGGCAACGAAGCTGACTTCCGGTTCCACCAAGCGATTGCGAACGCCTGTGGAAATGACCTGTTCGTGACGATGCTGCAATCGCTATCCAAGCAGATATTCGATTACATGCGTGTGATGCGCAGCCTGGCGTTATCCAGCGCGGTCACTCGCGGCCAACAAGTGCAGCGAGAGCACGAGCGCATTTTTCAAGCCATCAGCAAGCAGCAGCCCGAAGAGGCGCGTGACGCGATGCGCGAGCATATCTACAACTCCAGAATGCGGACGCTGGACGCAAGCTTTTCGCCCACGGTCGCGCGCAAGCGTTAAGGGCACGTCCTTGGCCGGCGGTTCGCCGACGCGCCCGTCGACATGGGCTACTCGCTGATATGGGCGAACTGAACTGAATCAGGTGCGATACCCCCCTGGTGCAGACGCGCGTCCACGTCCTCTTGCCCACCATCGGGAACGCCTGCTTCAGGCAACTCCAGCCAGTTCGCCAGTTCGCGCTTTGCCTGGCTCGTTTCCGAAATACCGCCATTGACCAAGGCGACACCGTCGCCGCCGTCAAGTTTGCGATAGCTGATCTGCGTTTTCATTTTCTCTCCTGGTGCATGGGTTATTCCGGCTTGGGCGCCGGCAGGCCTAGTTCTCGGTAGTCGCGAAGTTCCGGGCTGCCTTCGGGCGGCGGGTTCTTTTCCAGGTCGGCGATAAGCTGTTCCATTTCGCCTATTTCCTTGACCTGTGCCCGGATGATTCCATCCGCCAGTTTGCGAACGCGCGGGTCGCGGATGCGCGCGCGTTCACTGGTCAGAATCGCAATGGAGTGGTGGGGGATCATGGCCCGCATGTACGAAATATCGTCCACCGTGGCTTGGCTGCGCACCAGCCACAATGCGGCGGCGAAGGCGGCAACGCTGCCGATGACGATGCCCAGGTTGATGCGCCGGTTGCGATACATTGACAGCATGAACCCCAGCATGACCACCGCCATGACGGCGCCCATGATCACCGCCATCCACAGCCGCGTTTGGCTGAAATAGATATGCGACAGGGCATAGACGTTCAAGTACATCAAGCCGTACATGATGGTCGTCGCTACGACGATCATCAGTGCGAAGCGGGCGTAACCCCTCTTTTGAGTGTTGTTTGACGATTTGTCCATGGGCCGACTCCCGCGGGTATACACATGCCCGCCGCGCAGCAAGTTCTGTTCCAAGAGGAATTGAGCGCTTGGAATCCAGGCGGTCCGGAATTGCCCTCTACGCCGGCTTGAACACCATCAGCCAGAAAATGCCCAGAAAAGCGCCCAGCGCGGGAAAGCCCAACACGAACCAGGCGCTGAAATAGCGCATGAATCGGGGCGACAGTGGTTGCCCGGCTTGCGCCGAGGCCGTGGCGCTGTCGCGCATCAGCATTTGCAGCCTGACCACGGGTAGCCAACATGCGATGGCGATCGCGTACAGGATCAAGGACGCGGACAGCCACGGCGTGCTCCAGGGAAGCTGCATCAGGTGCACCAGATACCAGCCCGTCAGCGGCTGGATGACCGCCGTGGTCGCGGTGAACAACCAGTCGGCCATCACCACCAGGCGGGCCACGGCGGCGACCACCTTGGGGTCGCGGCCCCGCACCACGCAAAGCAGGTAGAAAGCCGATCCGACGCCGGTGCCGAACAGCAGCGTCGAGGACAGGATGTGCAGCAGCTTGAACCAAAAGTAGTCCATCAACGTCTCCCCACGCGGCTATCGCAGAGATACAGCAAGGCCAGCACGGCCAGCATTGGCAGGTTCTTGGAGAGGGGGCCGAATGGATGTAGCCATTGTTCGGGCAGGCGCAAGCTGATGATGGCGGAATAGCCAAGAATCAACGCTATTTGCGCCACCCAGACCCAGCGTTTGCGTCCGCCCAGATTCATCAGGGTCAGCACACCCAGCGCCAGATCCAGCCCTGCGGCGCTTGCCAGCATTGCCGGTGCGAGCGCGGGGGGGATGCCGGCGCGCGCCAGCAGCGCCAGGCTGTCGGCGATGGGGTACAAGCCCATCGATACCGCGGCCGTCCATAGCCAGACGGCGGCAATGCACAAGCGCATGATCGGCAGCATGAGACGCAGGCTGGCCTCGGCGTGAAGCGGGCCTTGCTCTTGCGGCTTGATGAAGGCGCTTGGGGCGGTGGGGGAGCGGCCGAGCAAGGCGGCAAAGGGGGCTGGGTTGCCGGTGTTGCCACGATTCAGCATGGCAAGGCTATCGGGGTGGATCAACGACCCCGGTAGCCATTGCGCGGCCACGGCGATGGGGTGCGCAAGGCCAGTGGGCACGGCGATGATCCATTGGCGCCCCGCGATCCCGAAGCCTTGCCGCAGCAACGCCAGGTATTTCCGAACCGTCACGGGTTCGGGGCCGCAGAACGCAATGGTGGTGGGGGCGCGCGCCGGTTGTGCGAGCATCGCCCGAACGCCATCGACGACGTCGTCGACATAGACGGGTTGAATGCGTTGCCAGCCGCCCGCCGGCAGCGCGACGACGGGCAGGGCGGCCAACAGGTTGAATAATGCCGCGCTGGCCCCACCCGTTCCGTATACCAACGACGGCTGCACGATGTACGCGGCGGAACCTGCCGCCCGTAGCGCATCGTCCGCCACGCGCTTGCTCAGATGGAAGCCGGTACGGGCGTCGGCGTCCGCGCCCAAGGCAGAAAACTGGACGATCTGCGCGCCGCATTGCCGGGCCGCTGCGAATAGCGCGATCGCCGCGTTTCCGTGCACATCTGAAAAGTGCGCGGTGCGGGTTTCGCGGAACACACCCACGGTGTTGATGACGGCTTGAACGCCCGACAGGTGCGGCAACCAGTCTTCAATGCGGGTCAAACGGGCAAAGTCGGCGGGCACGTATCTTGCTCGCGGCACGTTCAGATCGTCGGCGCGCGGCGTGCGCACGAGGCAAACCAGATGATGGCCGTCGTTGCGCAAGGCGTCGACCAATCGACCGCCGATAAATCCATGCGCACCAGTCAGCAGAATTTTCATTGGCGTTCCCTTTTGTCGCTAGGGCGGAGTCAGGGGCTGCAACGAGCAGCAATCGCCATACCCGCTAGTACCCACAAGGATCAAACTTGGGAGACTGACATGCACGAATGGCGCCAGGCTTTTCGGGAAGGAGTGCGTAGCGGCAGTGCCGCCAGCGCGTTGTCGACGTTGGCGCTGATGGCATTGTCGCGGCGGCAAGCCGGGCATATGGCTGCCGCGACCAATGCCACCAGCCAGTGGGTATGGGGGGATCGCGCGCTGCATCAGGACGACATAAGCTGGCAGCACACGGTGCCGGGCTTGCTGATTCATCACGCGGCCTCGATTTTCTGGGCGACCCTGCACGCGCGCGCCAGCGCAAGGGCGCAGCAGACCTCGTGGGGAAAGCGGCCGTGGGTGGAAGGGGCGTTGGTGGCGGCGACGTCCTGCTTCGCCGACTACCAGCTCACCCCCAAACGGTTGCAACCGGGCTTCGAACAGCGGCTGACGCGCGGCGCGCTGCTGTTGGTCTATATTGCGTTCGGCGCGGGCATCGCGCTGGCGTCCGGTGGCTTGTCGCGGGGCGAGTCTCGAACCCCGCGTCGTCCGCCGCGCCGAAGCCTGCGCCGAGCCCCGTGACGAATGCGACGGGATTGCCCCGGCGCTGGCTTCTGCTGCTTATTTCGCCTTGCCCGCCTGCGCGGCTTCAGCATTGGTTTGCTGCAGGGCCAGCATGCTGAGCTTCTCGTCGGTGGCCTTTTCCTCGGCCAGCGTTTCCTTCAACAAGGTCAGCGCCTGGGTCATGCCAAGTTGTTTGGCGAAGGTGCATAAGGTGCCGTAGCTGGCAATTTCGTAATGCTCGACCTTCTGCGCCGCCGCGATCAAGGCCGCGTCGCGCACCGGGCCTTTTTCTACGTCTTCCATCACGTCGCGGCCTTCCTCCACCAAGCCTTCCATCGCCGCGCACTTGATGCGCTTGAGACGAAAATCGGCCGACTCCACAATCTTGTCGATGCGTTCCACCTGACCCCGTGTTTCCTCCAGGTGCTGAGTGAAGGCGTCTGCCAGCGAGGGTTCGCTGGCAGCGCGGGCCATCTTCGGCAGCGCTCGTGTCAGTTGCTTTTCGGCGCTGTAGATGTCGGATAGTTCGTGAATGAAGAGATCCTGCAAAGTCTTCTGCGTCATGTTCTGCTCCCGTGGGTGATAGACGGCCATGATCGGCCCAGCCGCTTTCAGCAAACACCATGCCTGTGTGCGCTTGCGGTCAAACCCGGTCAGCTTGCCGGGTCTTTGATCGCTTTGCGCAGCGCGCGGGCCATGTCCAGATGGCGCTTCAACAGGGGCAGCGTGTCGGCGGCGAAGCGCTTCAGATCGTTGTCCGTGGCGTGTCCGGCGGCCTCTTCGAATAGTTCGATAGCGTCCTCGTGCGCCGCCACGCCGATCTCATCGCCATAGGCTTCGTCAAAGCCGTCGTCGCGCAGCTCCAGCGCTTTCAGCTTGGCGGCCTGGACCAGCGATGGTTGCGTGGGC
Source organism: Achromobacter spanius (assembly GCF_002812705.1). NCBI lineage: Bacteria > Pseudomonadati > Pseudomonadota > Betaproteobacteria > Burkholderiales > Alcaligenaceae > Achromobacter > Achromobacter spanius. The sequence continues at coordinate 3,078,973 of NZ_CP025030.1, forward strand.
GTCTCGTAACCCTTCTTCTTGACCAGCGCCTGGATTTGCTCGCCCAGCCTTGTGTGCTCGTCGATCATCTTCTGGGCGAATTGCTTGATTTGGGCGTTGCGGGATTTTTTCAAGGCGAGCTTGCCGCCCGCGATTTCCATATAGCCGGATTCCGCCGCCTTGGTCAGAAAGCCTCGGTCCTCACTGTTCAATTGCGTGATCGATGCGGACGAGCCGGGTGCGCTGGGGTCGGGGGCGGGTTGCGCAAATGCGAAGCCCGGCGCGGCCAGGAATAACGCGATGCATAGGCTTGCGCTCAACACGGGCTTGTTCATTTCCTATCTCCTGGGTGATACGCGCCGGCAGAACGTGGCCGCTGGTTCAGGCAGGATTTGCCGGCCGCGCACAGTGGAAGAGCAAGCCGCGTACCTGCTTGGCCAGGATCCGCCGCGGCCAACGCTGGCGAGGCACGCCAGAGGCACGATAGTTGCTGCCCATCCCCCGCGACCGCAACCCTGCGATTGCATGACAAAGGGGATACACATGAAAGCACTCTGCTGGCACGGCAAACACGATGTCCGGTACGACACCGTTCCTGATCCGACCCTCGAGCATCCAGGCGACGCCATCATCAAGGTAAGCGCCTGCGCCATTTGCGGTTCGGATCTGCATCTATTCGACGGCTTCATGCCGCAAATGAAGTCCGGAGACGTACTCGGGCATGAATTCATGGGAGAAGTGGTGGAGGTGGGCAGTGAAGCCAAGCGCCTGAAAGTGGGGGACCGCGTGGTGATTCCGTTCACCATTACTTGCGGCCAATGCGAGCAGTGCCTGCGAGGCAACTTCTCGGTCTGCGAACGCACCAACCGGAACGCGGATGCGGCGGCCAAGGTGTTTGGCCATACCACGGCCGGCTTGTTCGGATATAGCCATTTGACGGGCGGTTACGCGGGCGGGCAGGCAGAATTCGTGCGGGTACCGTGGGCTGATACCACGCACATCCCGGTGCCACCCGAACTTAGCGATGATCAAGTCTTGTTTCTGGGTGACATCTTTCCCACGGGTTGGCAGGCGGCGGTGCAATGCGAGATTGAACCCACCGACACGGTTGCGATCTGGGGCGCCGGTCCGGTGGGCCAGATGGCGGTGCGCAGCGCGGTCTTGCTGAACGCCAAGCAAGTAATCTGCATCGACGACGTTCCCGAACGCTTGAAGATGGCCAGTGATGGCGGCGCCATTCCGATCAACTTTCAAGAAGAAAGCGTGGTCGATCGGCTGCAAGCGCTGACGCAGGGCAAGGGGCCGGAGAAATGCATAGACGCCGTCGGCATGGAATCGCACTCCAGCCACACCATGGGCGAACTGTATGACCGGGTCAAGCAAGCCGTGGGCGCCGAAACCGACCGGCCGCACGTGCTGCGCGAAATGATCTATGTATGCCGCCCGGGCGGGGTCTTGTCGGTGCCGGGCGTGTACGGCGGCTTGATCGACAAGATTCCGTTTGGGGCATCGATGAACAAGGGGCTGACCTGGCGCATGGGCCAGACCCATGTGCGGCGATGGACCGACGAACTGCTGGATTTGATTGTCGACGGCCGCATCGATCCGTCGTTCGTGATTACCCACCACGAACGCCTGCAAGCCGGCCCCGATATGTACAAGACGTTTCGAGACAAGCTGGACGGGTGCATCAAGGTGGTGTTGAACCCTTGAAGCAAGGCGCGCTGGCCGCTAGGAGTTGGACGGCAGCAATTGCATTCCCGTGCGGCGGACGAATTCCTCGTAGCTGATCGGGGCGCTTTCTTTTGCGCTGGCGTTGTTGGCCTGCCAGTGCACCCATGAGCGGCGCGTGGTGGCGTCGTACACCACCTTGTAGACGTGGCTGGGCACCGCCACGCCGAAGCCGATGGATGCAGGCTTGCCGGCGTAGTAGGGGCCGGTATAGACGTACACATCGCCCGCCGCGCGCATGACGTACTTGCGGGTGTCTTGTTCGATGCGGCTCCAGGGGCCGGCGTTTTGCGTCTGGTCTTGCGGCACCATGTTGGCAAGCGAAAAGCTCTGCGCCATGGCGTCTCGGGAATACATGTCACCGGCGGGCGCCATGTGGCCGCGCGAGTAGCCGGATCCCTTGTAGTCGTCCAGGCTGGCGCGTTCGCCGCTGGGCAGGCGGGCTTCGGCGTAGAACTTGTCGGTGCGCTGCAAGCCCTGCGCCTGCGTCAGCAGCTTGCGGTTCAGGCGTTCGGCGACAAACACCGGCGTTTTGGTCTGGCCGTTGTGCAGGACGGCAAAAGCTGAAAAGCACAGCTCGCGCAGCGCGGGGGCCGAGGGCACGACGGGCAGGTTGCCGGATGGGAAAAACTGCGGGCAGTCGGCGAAGCGAGTGTGGGTCAACGCCCCGGAAGGGATGGCAGCCGGGGCAAACTTTTCCTGGGCTGGCCACCCCAAGCGCGCCAGGATGGCATCCGGCGAGAACTGCGCGGGCCATTGCGGCTTCAAGACATAGGTGGTGGCGCCGAAGCTGGCCAGTGACGAAACCAGAAGCGCCCTGAAGAACCGATAGGCACGGCTCGCCGATTTGCTATTGCCCCGAGCTACCGGGCGTTTTCTTGTTGATGCTGTTTTCTTCGCGCGCGTCATGCTACCTGTGTGTTGCGGGCTGGGCCACCGCAGGGCCAGCGTCGCCGAATTGTAGATGACTGACTGCGGGCGACCGCAAGCTCAGTCCGCTACAACAACAGTTCGTCACAACACCAGTTTCAATCCGATCGCGAACATCGCCACGCCCACGCAACCGTCCAGCACCCGCCAGGCGTTGGGGTTCGCAAACAGCGGTCGCAGCAGCCGGGCGCCATAGCCCAGCGTGAAGAAAAATGTGAACGACGCGCACATGGCGCCCAGCGCGAAGGCGGTTTTGGCGCCGTCGTACTGGCTGGAGATCGATCCCAGCAGCACCACGGTGTCCAGGTACACATGCGGGTTGAGCCAGGTGAACGCCAGGCAGGCGGCCAGCGTGGCGGCAAGCCCGGTGGTTTGGCGGGCGGAAGGCGCCAGGCTGTCGTGCTGGGCGCGCAGGGCCGACCGCAAGCTGCGCGCGGCGTAGAGGAAGAGGAACAACGCGCCCCCGTAGCGCATGGCGGGCTCCAGCCAGGGCAGTGTGTCGGCCGCCAGCCCAAAGCCCGCCACCCCCGCCGCAATCAGGATGGCGTCGGAGGCGGCGCAGGTGAGGCAGACCGCGAACACGTATTCCTGGCGCAAGCCTTGTCGCAGGACGAAGGCGTTTTGCGCGCCGATGGCGACGATCAGGCTAAGGCCGAGCAGAAACCCGGGAATGAATGCGGTCGTCATGGCAACCCTTGTGGCAACCTTTATGGAAAGGCCGACAGACTAGCCGCTGGTAGGGGATTAGAAAAACTAAATAAGCTAAATCAACATTAGTTCGTCTAAACAGCATCGTGGCCAGGTGTCACACCGACGCCCGGCCCGCCGCGACCAGATGATCCAGCAACAGGCTGGCCGCCGCCGACAGCGAATGCGCGTCGCGCATGCAGATGGCGAAGCGGCGGTGGCTCCAGGGGTCATGCAGCGGCAACACTCGCAGCCCATGGGCCAGGGCGTAGGGCGTGGCTACCTCGATGGGCGCCACGCTGATTGCCAAGCCCGCCAGCACCACCCGGAAGGCAGAGTCGAAATTGCTGACGGTGACGCGGTGGCGCAGAGACTTGCCGCTTTGGTTGGCCGCGGTTTGCAGCATGCGCAGGACCGCGCCGGCGGCAGGCATGTTGACGTGCTCGTAGTCCAAGGCTTCGTCGAACCAGACCGCGTCGCGCTGGGCCAGCGGATGATCGGGCGCGGTAACGACAGCCAGGCGATCGCCCCGGTATGGCCGGGTGTCCAGCCCATGAAAGTCGGCCGCGTCCCAGCAGATGCCCAGGCTGGCGATGCCGCCCTTGACCTCGCGCACGACGTCCTGGCTGACGCGCTCTTCCATGTCCACGCGGATGTTGCGGTGGGGGGCGGCTTGCAGGAATGTTGCGATGTCCTCGGCCAGGGATTCGGCCAGGACGGACGCGGTGGCCAGGATGCGCACCTGCCCCTTCACGCCGCTGGCGTAGGCCGACATGTCGCGTTCAATGCGTTGCGAACTGGCCAATATCGCGCGTGCGTGTTCCAGCAGGGTCTCGCCGGCCTCGGTGGGTTCGACGCCCCGACGCTTGCGCGTCAACAGCTTGGCGCCCACGGTGTCTTCCAACTGCGCCAGCCGTTTGCTGATGGCCGAACCGACGATGTTGGCGCGTTGGCCGGCGCGGGCGATGTTGCCGGTTTCACAGACGGAGATGAACAGGCGCAGGGTGGTGATGTCCAGGTCGCGCATGGCAGGGCCGCCTTGTTTAGAAGTTCCAAAATGGAATATTAGTCGTTCCGGAATACCGCTTGTGCGTGAATCGAGAATATCTAAACTGGCTTGGTCGCTTGATGAAGCCTTACTGGATAACGCCGCTGCCATGCCGATCGCCCCGTCCTCCTGTTTTCCGAACCGCGCCACGGTGCGCGAAGTGGGGCTGCGCGACGGCTTGCAGAGCTTGCCGGTCGTGATGCCCACGCAAACCAAGCTTGAATGGATCGATGCCGCCTACGCGGCCGGCCAGCGCGAGATTGAAGTGGGGTCATTCGTACCCGCCCGCCTGCTGCCCCAGTTGGCGGATACCGAGACCTTGGTGGCCCACGCCAAACGCCTGGATGGACTAATGGTGTCGGTCTTGGTGCCCAACTTGAAAGGCGCCGAACGCGCGCTGGCCAGCGGCGCGGACCTGATGCTGGTGCCCTTGTCGGCCAGCCATGCCCATAGCTCGGCCAACCTGCGCAAGACCCCGGATGAGGTGGTGGCGATGGTGGGCCAGATGCGCGCGGCGCGCGACGCGGCCGGGTCGTCAATGTTGATTGAAGGCGGGGTGGGCACGGCGTTCGGCTGCACCTTGCAGGGCCATGTTCCGCCGCAGGAAGTATTGCGGCTGATGCAGGCCTTGCTGGATGCGGGCGCCGACCGCGTCAGCCTGGCCGATACGGTGGGCTATGCCGACCCGGCAGCGGTGCGACGGCTTTTCGACGAAGCGCGCCGCTTGGCGGGCGACCGCCTGTGCTGTGCGCACTTTCATGACACGCGGGGCTTGGGGCTGGCCAATGTGCTGGCCGCGTTGGAAACGGGCGTGTCGCGTTTTGACGCTTGCCTGGCGGGCATCGGCGGCTGCCCGCATGCCCCCGGCGCCAGCGGCAATGTCAGCACGGAAGACCTGGTTTTCATGCTGGAAAGCATGGGCATCGCCACCGGCGTGGACATCAGCCGATTGCTGGCGCTGCGCCACAAGGTTGGCGTCTGGCTGCCGGACCAGCCCTTGCACGGCGCGCTGTGGCAGGCCGGCCTGCCCAAGACGTTCCATTCCCTATCCGGCGCGGCTGCCTGATTGCGCCCGCCCAATATCTTTCGAGCTTACCCATGCCACAACCGATTCAAGATACTGCTACGCCCCCGTCTCCCCGTGCATTGCCGCTGGCCGGCTTGCGCGTGGTCGAATTCACGCACATGGTGATGGGCCCGACCTGCGGCATGGTGCTGGCCGACCTGGGCGCCGAAGTCATCAAGGTGGAACCGGTGCGGGGGGATCGCACCCGGCATCTGCTGGGTGTGGGCGCGGGCTTCTTCCCGATGTTCAACCGCAACAAGAAGAGCATCGCGCTGGATATCCAAAGCCCCGAGGGCGCCGCCGCCGCGCGCAAACTGGCGGCCAGCGCCGACGTGGTGGCCGAGAACTTTCGCCCCGGCACGATGGCCAAGTACGGGCTGGACTACGCCTCGCTGTCGCAAGACAACCCCCGGTTGATCTACGTCAGCCACAAGGGCTTTCTGCCCGGCCCCTACGAGATGCGCACCGCCCTGGACGAAGTCGTGCAAATGATGGGCGGGCTGGCCTACATGACCGGCCGGCCTGGCGACCCGGTGCGCGCGGGCACCAGCGTCAACGACATCATGGGCGGCATGTTCGGCGCCATCGGCGCCATGGCCGCGCTGATCCAGCGGGGCATTACGGGCCGGGGGCAGGAAGTGCAGTCGGCCCTGTTCGAGAACAACGTCTTCCTGGTGGGGCAGCACATGCTGCAGTACGCCATTACCGGCCAGCCGTCCGCGCCGATGCCCGATCGCGTATCCGCCTGGGCGCTGTACGACGTGTTCACCGTGAAGGATGGCGAGCAGATCTTCCTGGCGGCCGTCAGCGATGCGCAATGGGTCACCTTCTGCGACGCCTTCGGATTCGATGACTTGAAGCGGGATCCCGCCATGGCCACCAACAATGACCGGGTGCGTCTGCGCCCCACCTTGTTGGCCGACCTGCGCGAGCGTTTGGCCGGCTACAGCGCGGCGGAACTCTCAAGCGTGTTCGAACGCATCGGCTTGCCGTTTGCGCCCATCGTCAAACCCGAAGCGCTTTATGACGACCCGCATCTGCGCGCCACGGGCGGGCTGGCCGACATCCGGCTGCCCGACGGCGAACGCGCCGGCCAGACCGCGGGCGCGGCGTTGTTCCCCTTGATGATGGACGGACACCGGCTGGGGGTGCGGCTGCACCCGCCGACCTTGGGCGTGGACACGGACGCCGTGCTGGCGGACCTGGGTTATGACGCAACGCAGATTGCGGCGCTGCGGGAGCAGGGCGCGGTAGCGTGATGGGAAACAAAAAACCAACAGGAGACAAACATGAGCAATCAACGCGCGGGGTGGAGCCGCCGACAACTACTGGGAGCGCTGGGCGTGACGATGTTGGGCGCGCCAGCCCTGGCCAGGGCGCAGTCGGACCGGCCCATCAAGTTCATTCTGCCCGTGGGGGTGGGTTCAGGCGTGGACACGATCACGCGGTCGGCCGGCCCGGCGCTGTCCGCCGCCCTGGGCCACACGGTCGTGGTCGAAAACCAGCCGGGCGCGGGCGGCATCGTGGGCACGTCCGCGTTGGTGCGGTCGGCGCCGGACGGCTACACGCTAAGCATGCTGTCGAACAACCATGTGATTTTTCCCAGCGTCTATAAGTCTTTGCCGTTCGACCCGCTGACCGACATCACGCCGATCAGCATGGTGGGCATGACGCCGTTCCTGGTCGTGGCCAACCCGAAGCAGATCGCGGCGGGCAACCTCAAGGAATTGACCGCGTTGCTATCGCGCGAGCCCGGCCGCTATAACTACGCCTCGTCGGGCAACGGCACCATCCTGCATCTGGCCGCCGAAATGTACGTGCAGCAGGCGGGCGTCAAGGCGCGCCATATTCCTTATAAAGGCGTGGGTCCTATGATGGCGGACCTGATCGGCGGGCAGGTGGATTTCGGCGTCTTGTCGCTGCCTTCGGTGCTGCCGCAGATAAAAAGCGGTGCGCTCAAGGCGCTGGCGGCTTGTGGTGGCGAACGGATGGCGGCCTTGCCTGATTTGCCCACGGCGCGTGAGCAGGGCTTGGAAAATTACGAGATCGGTGGTTGGTTCGCTGCGGCAGGGCCGGGCAAATTGCCGGCGGCCGATGTGCGCCGCATTTACGACGCATTGGGTCGGGCGTTCAATTCGCCAGAGGTCAAGCAGGCCATGGCGGCGCAGAACAACCGTATTTTGCTGATGCCCCCCGAACAGACGGCGGCGTACTTTCGTTCTGAAATGGCGAAGTACGCGGTCGTGGTGCGGGGGGCGGGGCTGGAGCTGATGTAGGGCAGGTAGCCGGTGCCGGACAGGCGGGGGGTTAGCCGGTGTTCTGGTCGGCTGCTCGCAGCAGGCCGTAGAGCTTGTCCTTGAGCAGCAGTTTTTCTTTTTTCAGCACCTCGATGTGGGCGCTTGAGGACGGCACCTTGCCGTCCTCCATATTTTGGATTTCCTGGTCCAGGTCGTTGTGACGCTGGAACAGGGCCGAGAAATGCGCGTTCTCGGATTTCAGCTGCGTAATGAGTTGGCGATATTCAGGGAACATTAGGGCCTCTCTCTTGGGAACCCGTTGACGGGACCGGCACGCGCCAAGCGCGGCGAGCGTCGGCGTCCTCATGACACGCCAACGACTGTTCATTGTCAACCCGCCCCCTGCCAGGGCGGGGCAAGCGGGTTGAGCGCGCGCAAGGAAGATCCGAACGTGCGCTGAATTTGTCGTTGATATTCACGTTTGATTACATGACCGGGGTTGAGCGGGGATACACTCTGGCCCCCGTGGTCAGTCATATCGCAGACATGAAACAGCGCGCGTCCGGTGTTCGGCAAGTTCTAGATCTTTTCAGCAAGGACGGGCGCATCAACCCGGGAACCGGCATGATCAGCGGCGTGATTGCGCTGTTCCTGGCCATTCTGGCCGTGCTGGGGGTGCTGGCTTTCCACTTTCCCGCCTATCTCACCACGCCGGAACTGCGCGCCTTCTACTCCGTGGAAGCGATGCGCACGCTGCTGTTTTCCGCGCTGCTGGTGTCGGGCTCCATTGCGCTTGCCAATACCGTGCTGGGGCGTCAGCGCTGGCTGAACATCTCGGCCTTCGCGCTGGTTTGTTGCGCGGTGGCGGCGGGCGGCAGCCAAGTGGTGGTGACGTCGTCCAACACCGGCAACCACCCGTACCTGGGCCTGGACTGGTTCATCCTGGACCTGCTGGCGTCCAGCATGGTCTTCATCATTGTCGAAAAGCTGACGCCGTTGTATCCCGGCCAGCCCGTGTTTCGCGGGGAATGGCAGGTGGACATGAAGCATTTCCTGTTCAATCACCTGTCGGTGGGCGCGGTGCTTCTGTGCATCAACTTCTTCATCCACCGGCTGTTTTCCTGGGCGGCGTATGAGCCCTTGCAGGCGGCCATCCAGTCGATGCCCTATGTGCTGGAACTCTTCGTGGCGGTGCTGGTGGCGGACCTGGCGCAGTACGCGGCGCATCGGGTTTATCACGAGGTGCCGTTCATGTGGCGCTTTCATGCGGTGCATCACAGCACGCGCACGCTGGACTGGCTGGCCGGTTCACGCCTGCACATCGTTGAACTGCTGATCACGCGCGTGGCCGTGTTGGGCGTGCTGTTCGTACTGGGGTTTTCGAAGGCGGTGCTGGACGCCTACATCATCATCGTCGGGTTCCAGGCCGTGTTGATCCATTCCAACGTGAAGCTGCCGTGGGGCTGGCTGCGCTACATCATCGTGACGCCGGATTTTCATCATTGGCATCACTCGTCAGACACCGAAGCCATCGACAAGAACTACGCCGCGCACTTCTCGTTTATCGATTACGCCTTTGGAACCGCCGTGCGTGGCGTGGGCAAGCGCTTGCCCGAGAACTACGGGATTCTTGATAACGACATGCCGGGGACGTTCCTGGCGCAGCAGGTGTATCCCTTCGCGCGCAAGCGCTAGGGGTAGAGGCCCGCTACAGCATCTTGACCGCGCGCCCGATGAATTGAATCGGGCCGGTGGGCTTGCCGATGGGCGAGCCGGTCTTGGGCTCAAGCGTCAGCTCGAAAAGCTGGTTGGGTTCCAACGGCGGCAGCTTGTCCAGCGGGATCAGGACCGGTTCGCCGGGCTTGACCAGGCCCAGCGATACGGGGCCGGCCCAGCCGTCGGCCTTGGTCCAGAATTCCAGCGCACGATCCGGCGGCACTTCCGTTGCGGTGATCGGCACCAGTTGCACGGCGCTTTGGCCGGCCTGCGCCTGCACCACCCAGCCGGGCGCCTGCGATTGCGGCGCCACCAACACCACCACATACTGCGGCGCATCGGGCGTGGCCACGGGGCGCAGCGCCAGCGTGCTGCCCAGGATCAGCACCGCCGCCATGCCGCCCACGGCCAGGCTGCGCCAGAATGCCAGGCTGTCCCAGAGCCCGGGCTTGGGGGTGGGCTTTGTGTTGGACTTTGGGCTGACAGCGGGCCGCGCCTGTGCCTGTGCCGAATCCAGTGTGCGGGTAATGCGAGGCCAAAGGCTGGTCGACGGTTCGATGGGTTCGGACAGATTCGTCAAGGGCAGGAGCCTGGCTTCCCAGCGCGCGACCGCCGCGCGCAGGTCGGCGTCGTGCGTCATGCGCGCCTGCACGTCGCGGCGTTGCGTGGCCGACAAGGTGCCCAGCACGTATTCGCCGGCAAGCTCGTCGATGTCATCGTGAGAGGTTTGCGGAGCGCTCATGCCAGGCACTCCTTAAGCGCTTGCAGGCTGCGCTTGATCCAGGCCTTGACGGTGCCCAGCGGCGCGCCCAGGCGCTGGGCGATTTCGCTGTGCGTCAGCCCCTCTACGTAGGCATGCAGCACGCAATTGCGGCGTACCGGTTCCAGTTCTTCCAGGCAGGGGCCGATGCGTCCGGCGCTGGCGCGCCAGTCGAACGCGTCACGGGTGTCGTGCCAGGCTTCGATGGCGTCGCGCGCGTCCAGGGCGGCGGCCGCGTCGTCGTCAACGTCGGTTTCGCGGGCGGTGTCGCGCAGCGCATTCAACGCCAGATTGCGAGTGATGCTGTACACCCAGCCGCGTCCCGATCCGCGCGATGCGTCGAACGTGTCGGCCTGGTTCCAGATCTTGACGAAGGCGTCATGCACGATGTCCTCTGCCCAAGCGCGATCGCGCAGGAGTCGTTGGGCCACGCCCAGCAGGCGCGGGCCTTCTTGCCGATATAGGGCTTCCAGCGCGGGCCGGCGACCGGCCGCGCACGCCTGCAGGGCAGCTTCGTAATCGAAATCCGGGGTCAGGCGGTTCGGCATGCGAGAGCAGGGACGGTAAGGGAGCGGCCGCGCGAACCCGCCATGCGCGGTTGAAGGTTGCGCCATCTTACCGGACTCTCTCGCCACTGGCCCGCCGATGGGGGCGGCGGGCCGGCGGGCTTAGTTCGCCTTCCAGAAAATGTAGTCAGCCTGATACTTGACTACGCTTTTCTGGCCCAGCATCGCCGTGGTGCAAGGCGTCTTCGGCGCCACGCCGCCCTTGAGCGCGACGCGCTGGATGTAGGTCACGCCCGTCATCGCGCCCGCGCCCATGGCCGGATTCGCCTGCACCAGTTGGTAGGGGATGTTGCCGTCGCCGGCGGGCGCCACGGCCAGTTGCTTGCCGGTGACTTTCGAGCCGTCCATGGCTTCCCAGGTGGCGGGCGGGCCGTAGTACTTGCCGACTTGCTTGCCCATGCGGTCATTCAGCGCGGCGTTGGGACCGGCGAACACCCATTCGGCCTGGTCTTTCATGTCGGCCTTGGCGCGGCATTCGTAGGTGATTTCGCCCACGCCCACGGTTTCCCAGGCCACCTTGTTGCCGGCCGGCACCTGGATGCTGGCAGGCAGGCTGGCTTGGGAATAGGCCATGGATTTGGAACTCATCGAGCCGCAGGCGGCCAGGAGCGACACGGCGAACAGGCCGGTAACGACGGGGATGCGGTGCGAACGTTGGGTCTTCATGAGCGGTCTCCAGCGACGTGAAAGGTCTGTAGACGACGCGCACCATGCGCGCCGGTACAGGTACTACACGCGGGAGGCCCAATTGGATGCAGGCCGGACGCAAATATTTTTGCGGCCGGCCTGCGGGGGGAAAAATGCGGCTTACTTTGCCTTGCGGTTGGCCGAGTACGACGCCATCAAGTTGCGGTAATCCGGAATGTGGTTGGCGAAGAGGGTGCCCAGGCCTTCCACGTCGTTGCGCCAGTCGCGATGCAGTTCGCAGGCCACGCCGAACCAAGACATCAGTTGCGCGCCGGCTTGTTCCATGCGGCTCCAGGCGGCGTTGCGGGTGACTTCGTTGAACGTGCCCGACGCATCGGTCACGACGAACACGTCAAAGCCTTCTTCCAGCGCCGACAGGGCGGGGAAGGCGACGCACACTTCGGTGACCACGCCGGCGATGATCAGTTGCTTCTTGCCGGTGGCCTTGACGGCCTTGACGAAGTCTTCGTTGTCCCAGGCGTTGATGTTGCCGGGGCGGGCGATGTAGGGGGCGGTGGGGAATTTGTCTTTCAGTTCCTGGAGCAGCGGGCCGTTGGGGCCGTCTTCGAAGCTGGTGGTCAGGATGGTGGGCAGCTTGAAATATTCGGCCAGGTCGGCCAGGGCCAAAACGTTGTTCTTGAATTGGTCCGGTTGGAAATCGCGCACCAGGGAAAGCAGGCCGGCCTGGTGGTCAACCAGCAGGACGGCGGCTTCGTTCTTGTCCAGTTTCACGTAGGGCTTGGTCATGGTTTTTGCTCCGTTATGTCTTCAAGGTGGTGCGCGGTGTTGCGCGTTGAGTGCATGAACAGAATTCTAAATACCAGCCTATAACCCCGGTAGTCGGTCAAATTGCGCTTCAGCGTTCTATTTATCGGACGATGAGGCGGGTGATGTGAGGGTTTGGGCAAGGAGTTTGGAGCCAGTAAGGCCGTAGCGCTGCTGCGTATCGCATTCGCGCTGGGCAGTTTCACGATACTCCGCCGCCATGAAATCCAATAGCTCCCGTACCGCTGGCAGCAGGCCGCGCCGCGACGGGAAGACGGCATGGACGGCGCCGGGTTCGGGCACCCAGGGCGCGCCCACCGGCACCAGCGTGCCCGCGTCCAGTTCGTCGCGGATCATCATCAGGGGCAAGGCGGCCACGCCCACGCCGCGCAGGGTGGCTTGCTTGAGCGCCAGCATGTCATCGGTGACCAGGCGCGGCGTGAAGGGCACGCTTAGACGCGCGCCGTCGGGCCCGTCCAGCCGCCACTGGCATTCACGCTGCTCGGTGCCCAGCGCCAAGGTGGGTAATTCGGCGAACTGGGCCACATCGGCGTTGGGGGGCAGCGAGCGCGCCAGCGCGGGGCTGGCAACCAGGCTCTGGCAGCTCATGCCCAGGTGCTTCATCACCAGGTCGCTGCTTTCCATGGGGCCGAAACGTACGCGCACGGCCAGGTCGAACCCTTCGCGCAGCACGTCCACCGAGCGTGAAAAGCTCTTCAGGTAGACGTGTACCTTGGGGCAGCGTTCCATGAAGCGCGCCACCACATCGCCCAGAAAGTAGTAGATCAGCGCGGGTGGTGCGCTCATGCGGATGGTGCCTTGCGGCTCGGCGTGCGTGCGGTCGATGACGTCCTGCGCGGCTTCGGCCCCGGCCAGCATCGACAGGCATTGGTCGAAATATTCCTGGCCCAGTTCGGTCACTGCAAAGCTGCGGGTGGAACGCTGGATCAGGCGCACGCCCAGCCGTTCCTCAAGCAGGGCGATGCGGCGGCTCAGGCGGGATTTGGGGATGTCCAGCGCGCGGCCGGCGGGCGCGAAGCCCCCGTTCTTGACCACCTGGACAAAATAATAAAGATCATTCAAGTCATGCATGACCGTTTCCGCGATTTCCGATTTCTAGACGTAGCGGCGAGCATATAACGGCGCCGGCGTTTGCCAGAAGACGGAAAGCGGAACGGACCCGCGCGGATAACCCTGTCAGGCCGCCACGCCCAGCGATTCTTCCTTCCAGCGCTGCTTGTCGCGCAGCGGCGGGGTGCCGAACAGGCGGCTGTATTCGCGGCTGAATTGCGACGAACTTTCATAGCCCACGGCATGCGCGGCCAGCGCCACGCCCGCGTCATCGCTCAGCATCAGGCGGCGCGCTTCCTGCAAGCGCAGGTGCTTCTGGTATTGCAGCGGGCTCATGGCGGTGGCCTGCTTGAAATGGTGGTGCAAGGACGACACGCTCATGTGCACGTCGCGGGCGATTTCCTCCACGCGCAGCGGCTGGGCGTAGTTGTCGCGCAGGATGCGGATGGCCTTGGCCACGCGGTTCAACTGGCTGTCTTGCAGCACCGACTGGCGCAGCACCACGCCCTGGCCATTCATCAGCAGCCGGTACAGCAGTTCGCGCTTGACCATGGGCGCCAGGATGGGAATGTCGCGCGGGTTATCCAACAGGCGCAGCAGCCGCAGCACCACGTCCAGCAGCGAGCCGCCCAGCGGATTCACGCTCAGCGCGCGTGACGCCTCCGCGGGCACCAGCGGCGGCAGGTTCTCGTCGCTGATCAGTTCGGCGATTTCCTCGGGGTTCAGATCCAGCCGCAGGCCCAGGTAGGGCAGCGTCGGGCTGGCCACCGACACCTTGGCCACCACGGGCAGGTCCACCGAGGAAATCAGGTAATGGAAGGGGTCGTACTCGAAGCTCTCATCGCCGATCAGCAGGCGTTTGGAACCCTGCGCGATGACGGCCAGCGCGGCTTTCTGCAAGCCCGGCTTGGCGCCAGTGGGCTGCGACAGGCGGTGCAGGTAGAGGCCTTCGATGGGCGTATCCAGCGATCCTTCCAGATCGCCCGTCATCCGGTCCAGCGTGCAAAGCAGCTCTCGGCGGGCCGGTTCGTATGCGATGTCTAGCGGGGCGGCGTTGATGGCGTCTTGGCTGGGAACGGTAGCGGATCGAGCGGTAGTAATAGGCATGGAGGCTCCGGAAGGCGCGCCGACCGCGGGGCAAGCCGGCGGCGCCGCAGAGAGTAGGGCGGGGTTCAGTGTATGCGCGGTCCAGGCGCGATGCACAGTCACCATTTTCGGTCTGGAGAAATGGGCAAAAAGTCAGGAGGATCGGGCGCATGCCTGATTCTCCGGAAGGCTTGCCAGAGAATCAGGCAAAAAAAGGGCAGGATCAAGCAGCGCGCGCCGCCGCCTGCCGACGCATACTGTTCCCACCCCGGCAAGCAGGTGTTCGGCGTCCCATCCCGGGGCGCACGGACCGGCGACGCCGCTGACAGGAGTTCAATCATGCGATACAAGAAATTCGGCAGCACAGGCCTTTTCGTTTCGGAACTCTGCCTGGGCACCATGACCTTCGGCGGCGAGGGCGAGCTGTGGAGCAAGATCGGCAGCCTGCAACAAGAAGACGCCAACCGGCTGGTGGGCCGGGCGTTGGAGGCGGGCGTCAACTTCATCGACACGGCGGACGTTTATTCGGAAGGCCGTTCCGAAGTCATCACTGGCCAGGCCCTGCGCGATTTGAAGGTGGCGCGCGACGACGTGGTCATCGCCACGAAAGTGTTCGGCCCGACCGGCGCGGGCGTGAATGCGCGCGGCAATTCGCGCGCTCACATTCTGGATGGCGTGAAGAAGAGCCTGTCGCGCTTGCAGTTGGATCACATCGACCTTTATCAGATCCACGGCTTTGATCCGGCAACGCCCATTGAGGAAACCGTGCGCGCGCTGGATACCTTGGTTCAACATGGCCATGTGCGTTATGTGGGCGTGTCCAACTGGGCGGCCTGGCAAATCATGAAGGCGCTGGGTATTGCCGAACGCCTGGGGCTGGCGCGCTTTGAATCGCTACAGGCCTACTACACGATCGCGGGCCGCGACCTGGAACGCGAACTCGTGCCCATGCTGCAAAGCGAAGGCGTGGGGCTGATGGTGTGGAGCCCGCTGGCCGGTGGCTTGCTTAGCGGCAAGTACAGCCGCGATGGTTCCGTTGAGGCCGGCAGCCGCCGCGCCGCGTTCGACTTCCCGCCGGTGGACCGCGATCGCGCCTACGACAGCATCGACGCACTCAAGTCCGTGGCCGATGCGCGCGGCGTATCCGTGGCGCAAGTGGCGCTGGCGTGGCTGCTGCATCAGCAAGTGGTCACCAGCGTCATCATCGGCGCCAAGCGGGTGGACCAGTTGGACGACAACCTGGCGGCAACCGCCATCAAGTTGACGCAAGACGAGCTCGCAGCCTTGGACAAAGTCAGCGCGCTGCCGCCGGAGTATCCCGGCTGGATGCACGTGCGCCAGGGCGAATTCCGCCGCCAGCAGTTGATCGAGTCTGGCGCGGTGTAAGCACGAGGGGGCAGGGCCGGGCCGGCGAGCGCGCGTCAACAATGATCGCCGGGCCCGGCGGCCACGCATGCGGGGAAGCGCGGTGCGGATGCCGCAGCCAGCCCTCTCATCGCGATCCGTGGCTAGTAGAATCCTGGCAGCTTTAACGAATGAAGACGCCAGATGACCCACCCGTTTTCCCCCGACGATGTGCGCGTCTTGCGCGAACACGGTATTGCGCTGTTCGCCGACCGCGTGCTGATCGCGGTGCAGCCGCCCTTGTCCGACGCGCGGATCGCGGAGATTGAATCCGCCTGCGCCGGCCCCTTGCCACAAGCCTTGCGCGACCTGTGGCGCCTGACCGCCGGCGGCGAACTGGCCTACGACTTGCACGCGCGGATGAACGGCAATGAAGAGGCCTTGAGCTGGTCCGAACTGTTCTACGACGGCAGCGACCACTATCGCGATCTGCAAGGCTGGATCGAACACGAACAAGAGTGCGCCGAAACCGCCGCCACCGAAGACGGCGAGACCTGGAACGGCACGCTGCGCTATCTGCCCATAGGCGGCTTTGAATACTGCGACCGCATCTACGTGGCGGTGGAACCTGGCCCTCGCGCCGGCAGCATCGTGGCGTGGAAGCAGGGCCTGCCCGGCTGGACGCATGCCTTGCAACAGGATGGCATTGCAACGATTGCGCCGGATCTGCATGCCGCCTTCGCCTCGTTGTGCCTGGAGTCAGACCCGGAAGACGACCTGGATAGCCCCGGCGTGCGCGTGCTGGAATATCTGGACGAACGGGTGTCGGACCACGGCATGCCGCAAGCGCTGGCCGACGCGCTCGTCGCGTACTACCGGCGCGCACTGGTGGATTGGCGTGGCCCGCTGGCGGCCGGCACGCTGATGCAATCGCCGCGGCTGGCCGGCTTGGCTTTGCAGCACGCGATAAGCAAGGATGACGCGGCGCTGGTGCGGCAATTGGCAGAGCAGGGCATGCGCTTCGACCAGCCCCTGCGAGGCAGCGCCACCCCGGTGGAAGTGGCCTTGATGCAGCACGCCTGCGCCGCCGCCCACGCCTTGTTGCAAGCGGGCGCGGCGGTCAGCCCCACAGCCATTCATCGCTTTGATCGCAAGCCTTCGGCGGAACTCGTCGACCGTCTGCTGGCACAAGGCGCCCAAGCCGATGCCCTGGGCGTGGCCCGCTGCGTGGCCTGCGGCGCGCCCGAGGCCGCGCGCCGCGTCGCGGCAGCCTGCGGTGACGGGATTGCCGCCGCTTACGCAGAGGTGCGCGACGCCATGGCCAACAGCTACCAGGAGGACCTGCGCAAGGTGCGCGCGGGCAAACTGGGTCACTACCTGGGCGCGGACGGCCTGGCCGAACGCGTAGCCAACCTGCGGGCGTTTTCGCTGTGACGTTGCGGGCGGCTTGACTGCGTGGACGATGCCCGCCGTGTCGTCGTCCACCGCGCGTCGTCCCCGACTAGAATGTGCTTCGCGTTTCCGTAAGCGCGCTCTTGTTTGACGGGACGTTTTGAAGGGAAAAGCGTGGCCATTCCGTATCTGCGCAGACTGACGGCGGTCAGCCGTAGCCCGCAAGCCAACAGGCATCTTGCCTACTTCCTGACCTTTACCGCCGGCGCGGTCAACGCGGGCGGCTTTTTGGCCGTGCAGCAATACACCTCGCACATGTCGGGCATCGTTTCCATGATGGCCGACCACATGGCGCTGGGCGGCCTGGTGGTGGTGTTGCAGGGCGTGGCGGCGTTGCTGTCGTTCCTGGCGGGCGCGGCCAGCTCCGCGTTCCTGATCAACTTCGGGCGGCGTTCCCACCTGGCCAGCGAATACGCCTTGCCGCTGCTGCTGGAAGCCGTGCTGCTGCTGCTCTTTGGCCTGTTGGGCGCCAACCTGGAAACTCTCCGCTGGTTCTACGTGCCTGGCACCGTGATGCTGCTGTGCTACATCATGGGCCTGCAGAATGCGATGATCACCAAGGTGTCGCGCTCCGAGATCCGCACGACGCACGTCACCGGCATGGTGACCGACATCGGCATCGAACTGGGCAAGCTGTTTTACTGGAACGTGTCCAAGAGCGACACGCAACATAAGCCGCCCGTGTTCGCCGATCGCGGCAAGCTGATTGTGCTGAGCCTGATGGTTACCCTGTTCTTCGTGGGCGGCGTGACCGGCGCGTATTCGTTCTACCACTTTGGCTTCGGTTCGACCTGGCCGCTGGCGCTGCTGCTGACCTTGCTGGCCGCGGTGCCGGTCATGGACGACATCCGCAGCTTCATTCGCCGCGCCTAGCGCGGCGGCTTCACCTTTTCGCCTTGCGCGCGACGGCGTGGCCCAGGAAGACCTGCAGCGCCGCCAAGGTTTCGTAATGCAGCTTTTCCAGCCGGGCGTCCTTGGCCGGTTCCGTGATGGCGTAGCCCTTGGCGTCCAGGGGGTAGGGTTCACCCAGCAGGCGCCCCATGTCGATCTGGTAGTAGCTGGCGTCGCCATACGGCCGCTTGCCGTCGATCAGGGGAGCGGGCCAGAAGCGGTCCCCTTCGCGTAATACGGCTTCCAGTTGTTGCGGGCTTGCTTCCCGCCAGACGGCGGCGCGCAACAAAACCAGGTGTTCGGCGCGCAGCGTGAAGCCGCCTAGCGCGTCCATGCCGCTTTGCGGAAAGTCGAACGCTTCCTTCATTTCGGTCGGCAGCGGGTAATGGCCGGGCGCGAGCTTTCCCACGGACGCCACGAAGTCGGGCAGCACGCGGCACACTTCGGCCAGGCGCCGGATGGCCAGCGCGTCGTCCGATGTCTTCAACGCGCGGCGCGCAATGGCCAGTGTGTCCGGGCCGCCCAGCAGCGGCTGTTCGAAATCGATGCCGGGCGCGCCGGATTCGATCGGCATCCATTGCACGCGCAGCAAACGTATCAACGCGGCGTGCTGGGACGAGATCGGAATGGCGCCGGGCGGCAGGGCGAATACCTGCCGGATGATCGGCTTGCGGTCGGTGGCGGCCAGGGCGCGCAATGGCGCGATCGTCAGCCCGCCCAAGCTCAAACCCAAGCCCAAACCCATACGCAGACCCACACCCAAACTCCCACCCAGACCCAGGCTCTTCAGCAACGCACGGCGTTTCATCATGGCTACCGGATTACTTGCGCAGATCGGCCAGCGCCGACTCGGCCAGCGGGTAGCCCGGCTGGATTCGCAATGCGTCTTCGTAAGACAGGCGCGCGTCGGCTTGCCGCCCCAGGCGCCGCAGCAAATTACCCTGATTGGTCAGAATCAACGCGCTGGCGGGTTTGGCGCGCACGGCCTTTTGGTAGGCCGCCAGCGCCTCGTCTTCGCGGTCCATGCTGTCCAGCAACGAGGCTTGAAGGTTGTAGCCGATGCTCCAGTCCGGAAAGCGATTCGTCAGCGCTTGGGTCGTGGCCAAGGCATTGGGCAAATCCCCGCGCTGCGCCTGCGCGCCGGCTTTGTTGACGTATGCCCACTTAAGGTCCGGGTTCAGCTTGATGGCCTCGTCGAACAGATCTTGGGCGGCGGGCAGCTTGCCTTGCTGCGCTTGCAGCTTGCCCAGGAACAGCCGGACGTCGGCGTTGCGCGGATCTTGCTTGGCCATTTCTTCGGCTACGCGCTGCGCCTCCTGCGGATCGTTCGCCCGCAAGGCGGCCGAGATCCGCGTGTTCAGCGTTTGCATGGCGGGCGGCAGTTGCTTGATGCGGGCTTGCAGCGCCTCGTTTTCCGCGCGCAGCTCGGATTGGTACGCGTGGTCCAGTGGCGCGGCGGGTTGCGCATGGGCGGCCGACACGGCAAGGCCGATGCAGCAGGCAAGGGCCGGCCCGAGCAGGCAGGCACGCACACGGCGGCTCAGGGTTGCAAGCATGGCGGTCGATGGTTCCTTGAAAGAGGGATGTGCTGGCGTCAGGGCGGGGACGGATGCCTACGATACCGGAAGCGCGGCGCGCCGTAAAAAACAAAGGCGCCAAACGTAGAAAGTCCAACGCAAAAAGCCCGGCGCGCAGGCCGGGCTGGAACGCTGGCCCCGTGGGGCCGCTTTTAATCAAGCGATCAGTTCGGCATCAACACGGTGTCGATCACATGGATCACGCCGTTGGACTGATAGACGTCATAAGTGCTGATGGTGGACACGCCGCCCTTTTCGTCCTTCAGGGTCAGGTTGTGCTTGCCGTTCATCATCACCCACAGCTTGCCGCCGCTGGCGGTCGTCAACTCGGTCTTGCCGCCGCCCTTCTTGATACGTGCTGCCAGCGCGTCGAAATCCAGCTTCCCCGGTACCACGTGGTAGGTCAGGATCTTTGTCAGCGTGGCCTTGTTTTCTGGTTTGACCAGTGTATCCACGGTGCCCGCGGGCAGCTTGCCGAAGGCGGCGTTCGTCGGCGCGAACACCGTGAACGGGCCCTTGCCTTGCAGCGTATCCACCAGGCCCGCCGCCTTCACCGCCGCAACCAGCGTGGTGTGGTCCGCGGAATTCACCGCGTTGGCGACGATATTCTTGGCGGGCATCATCGGCTGGCCGCCCACCATGACGTCCGCCGCGAACGTGGGCGACAGGGTCAGGGCCGAGCAAGCGATGGCAATCGAGGCTAGCAATTTCATGACGATCTCCTTTTGTGTGGCCGTCATGAGGAGATACGGGGCAAGCCTGCGATTGGATGCGTGTTCAGCCTAAGGACTAACCCTGGTCAGATGACCTTGCCGCTCAAGACGACCGGGCCGGTGGGGATGCCGCCGGGGGCGCCGCCCGCCGGCTCCAGCGTAATGGCGACCGTGTCGCCTTGCTGCGGCAGCAGGCTGGGGGCCAGCACCGTGGTCTGGCCTGGCTGCACCAGGCCCAGCGAGCGCGGCGCCTGTCCGGGGGTGATGGACCACAATTCCAGCGCGCGGCCATCGGCCAGCGCCACCAGGTCTTGCATGGGCTGCACGGCCAGGCGGTTGTCCGGCAGCGTGTTCACGACCATGGCGCCGGGCGCCTTGTCGCCAGACAGCACGGCAACGGTGCGTACTTCGGTCGGTGCGGGGGCCGGCTTGAGCATCAGGAAGGCCAGCACCACCACGGCGGTGGCCAAGCCGGCCGACAAGGCGCGCCACCAGGACAGGCCACGCGGCGCGGAAGGCGTGCGCGTGGCGGCGTAGTTGGGTGCAGACTTGGGCGCCGCTGCAATGCGGGCGGCAATTGCCTGCCAGACATGCGCGGGTGGCGTCTCGGGCGGCAGGGCCATCGCCAGCGGCAACAGCCGGTCTTCCCATTCAGTAACCGCGCGGCGCAGGCCGGCGTCATCGCGCATCAGGGTAATGAAGCGCTGCCGCGCACCCGCGCGCAAGCCGCCCAGCACGTACTCGGCGGCCAGGCGGTCCTGCAGTTCGGGGTGGCGGTAATTCATTCCAGGCACCTTTTCAGCCGTTGCAAGCCACGGCGTATCCAGCTCTTGATCGTTCCCAGCGGCGTCTCCAGGCGGGCCGCGATATCGGGATGCGCCAGGTCATCGAAAAACGCCATGGCAATGGCAACCCGTTGCGGCCCTTCCAGCTGGCCCATGCAGTCGGCCAGGCGGCGGCCTTCCTGGCTGGCTTGCAGACGGGCAAGCGGGCCGGGGCCGTCGTCGGCCATGGCCAGCGTCAGCGTGTCGTCCGGGTCCGGCACCACGACGTCGGGCCGCCTCAGGCGGTCGATGCAGCGGTTCCGGACGATGCGGGTCATCCACGTCATGGGTTGGCTCTGCTCGGCCTGGTATTGGCCGGCCTGGCGCCAGATCGATACGAAACACTCTTGCAGCACGTCTTCCGCGGCGGCCTGGTCTCTCAACATACGTCTGGCCAGGGCAAACAGATGCGGGGACGCAAGGCGATAAAGCTCAGCCAGTGCGGATTCGCGTTTTTCCGCGCACTGGACAAGCAGGGCCTGCAGGTGTTGAGCGTCGGGCATCGGTTCCTAAGAGGGAAGGGGCGCGCTGGTGCAGAGCATACCGGGCCAGGACGCCGACGTCACTATTGAACTGGGCCCTGATCAGCGCACTACAATGCCCGGCACACTTGGCAGCGTCAGGCAAACCGGGAAACCCCGGCAAACTCGGCATGCCGCGTGCACAACCCCCCGGGCCCCGGCTGGCCCGGACAAAAGCGTAGAGCTTGCAATCGACACACAGGAGGAGCAGACAGGACATGGACGCAGAATTCTGGTTGGAACGCTGGCGCGAAGGGCGCACGCACTTTCATCAGGCCCGGATTACGCCGCTCTTGCAGAAGTACTGGCCCACGTTGGCCGTACCGCAGGGTGGACGGGTACTGGTACCGCTATGCGGCAAATCGCTGGACATGGTGTGGCTGGCGGCGCAGGGACACTCGGTGCTGGGCATTGAGCTTTCCCAGCTTGCGGTGGAACAGTTCTTCACCGAAAACGAGCTGCGGCCCGTGACGCATGAATCCGTCTACGGCAAGCACTACGTGGCGGGCAACATTGAAATCATCTGCGGCGACATCTTCAAGCTGGATTCGCAACTGCTGTCGCACTGCGTGGGCGCTTACGACCGCGCGGCGCTGGTCGCGCTGCCCGAAGACATGCGGGCGGACTACGTGCGTCACGTCTACGGGCAGCTATCGCCCGCCAGCCGGGGCCTGCTGATCACGCTGGACTATCCGCAGGAAGAGATGGCGGGGCCGCCATTCTCGGTCGTGGACAGCGAAGTGCAGGCCATCTTCACCGGGGTGGCCCCGGCCGTCATCATTGACCGCCGCGGCATCCTGGACAAGGAACCCAAGTTCCAGAGCGCGGGCGTCAGCCGGCTGGATACCGTGGTGTACCGGCTGGGCGTGCAAGACGCCTGACACCGGAACCCGGATGTGGCGGCGAGGTGCGAAGTGAGCGAAGGCCTTTCAGGTCATCAGCCAGCCGCCCGCCACATCCAGTACCTGGCCGGTAACGAAGCGGGCCTGATCGGACGCGAAGAACAGGCAGGCGTCGGCCACCTCTTCCGGGGTGCCCAGGCGGCGCAGCGCCGTCACCCGCGCCACGGCGTCGTTGATTTCCTGAGGCACGCTTTTCAGCAGCGGCGTACTGATGCGTCCGGGCGCCAGCCCATTGACCGTGACGTCGAACTCGCCCAGTTCGGCGGCCCAATGCCGGGTCAGGCCGATCAGCCCAGCCTTGGTGGCCGCGTAGTGCGCCGCCACGATGTCGCAGTACGCCTTGCCCGCCACCGACGACATATTGATCACGCGCCCCTGGCGCTGCTTGACCATGTGCGGCGTGGCCAGGTGCGTCATGTAGAACACGCTGTTCAGGTTCACCGACATGACCTGGTCCCATTCGCCCGGCGGCATCTCCCAGACCTTCAGCGCGCGGCCGTCGGTCTTGGGCGAAATGCCCACGTTGTTCACCAGGATCGTGGCCGCGCCCAGTTCGGCCGTGATGCGGTCGTAGGCGGCCTGGCACTGCTCGTAGTGCGCCACGTCGGCCGGCACGAACACCACGTCATGGCCGCGCTTTCTAAGCGCCTGTTCGTAGGCCGCGCCCGCCTGCGCATTGAAATCAATCAAGCCCACCCGCCCGCCTTCGGCCAGAAAACCTTCGACAATCGCCGAGCCGATACCGCCTACCGCGCCCGTCACGATGGCGACCTGGCCATCGAAGCGAGCCTTCATGTCCGCACTCATGCACCCACCTTCAACATGATCTTGCCGATGTGCCGGCTGCTTTCCATCAAGGCATGCGCGCGGGGCGCATCCGCCAGCGGGAACACTTCGTGGATCAGCGGCAGGCATTGCCCTTGTTCCATCAGCGGCACCACCTTCGTGGCTAACGCCTTGGCGATGGCGCCCTTGTCATCGTCCGAGCGCGGGCGCAGCGTCGACCCCGTGAATTGCAGCCGCTTGGTCATGATGGGCAGGGCATCGATGTCGGCCTTGCTGCCTTCCAGGAAAGCGATCTGCACCAGCCGCCCGTTCACGGCCAGCAGCTTGATGTTCTTGTTGATGTAAGACCCGCCCACCATGTCCAGGATGACGTCCACGCCCACGCCTTGGGTCGCCTGGCGCACCTCGGTTTCGAAGTCGGTGTCGCGATACAGCACGGCGTGATGCGCGCCGGCTTTCAGGCAGGCCTCGGCCTTGGCGGCGTTGCCCACGGTGGTCCAGACTTCGGCGCCAAAGGCGCGGGCCAATTGAATGGCCGTGAGCCCGATGCCGCTGGAGCCGCCATGCACCAGGAATTTTTCGCCGGCCGCCAGGCGCGCGCGGTCGAACACATTGGTCCAGACGGTGAAGTAGTTCTCGGGAATGGCGGCGGCCGTCAGCAGGTCCATGCCGCGCGGCACGGGCAGGCAGTGGCGTTCGTCGGCCAGGCAATACTGGGCGTAGCCGCCACCGGGCGTCAGCGCGCAGACGGTGTCGCCCACCGTCCACGCGGTCACGTCGGGGCCGACGCCGATGATGGTGCCGGACACTTCCAGCCCCAGATACGGCGACGCGCCGGGCGGCGGCGGATACGAGCCCGAGCGTTGCAGCACGTCGGGGCGGTTGACCCCTGCGTAGGCCACTTCGATCAGCACCTGCCGGCCGGTGGGGGCTTCCATGTCGCGTTGGGCAACCTGCATGCAATCGGGCGCGCCGCCCTTGCCATGGTCGATGAATGTGCAGCGTAGGGTCATAGGGGAAATCCTGGTTTCAATGGCCCAGATAGGCCTTCTTTACATGCGGGTCGCTAAGCAGCTCGGCGCCCGTGCCGGTGCGCACGATGGCGCCGTTTTCCAGCACGTAGCCACGGTCGGCCAGGCGCAGGGTGCGGAATACGTTCTGCTCGACCAGCAGCACCGTCACGCCATGCGAGGTGACGTCGCGGATGATGTCGAACATCTGCTGCACCAGCAGGGGCGACAAGCCCAGCGACGGCTCGTCGAACACCAGCAGCTTCGGGTCGGCCATCATGCCGCGCGCGATGGCCACCATCTGTTGTTCACCGCCCGACAAGGACCCGGCGTACTGCGACAGGCGTTCTTTCACACGCGGGAAGATGCGCAGCACCTCGTCCATCTTCTGCTGCACGATGGGGCGCGCGGCGCGCTTGTACGAACCCATCAGCAGGTTGTCTTTCACGGTGAAGTGCGGAAACAGTTGGCGGCCCTCGGGAATCATCGTGATGCCGGCGTCCACGATGTCATAGGGATTGTGGTTGGTGAGGTCGCGGCCTTCGAATTCCACCTTGCCTTGCAGCGTGGGAATGACGCCGCACAGCGTTTTCAGGGTGGTGGTCTTGCCCGCCCCGTTCGCGCCGATCAGGGTCACGATTTCGCCCGCGTTGACCTCGAAGTTCAAGCCGTTCAGCACTTGGCTCTTGCCATAGCCCGACGTCAGATTCGACACCTTAAGCATCCTGGTACTCCTTGCCCAAATACGCCTCGATGACGGCGGGGTTTTCGACCACGTCCTTCGGCGCGCCGCTGACCAGCACGCCGCCTTCGTTCAGGACGATGATGCGATCGGACAGCGCCATCGTGGCCTGCATCATGTGTTCGATCAGCAGCACCGACACGCCGGAATCGCGGATGCGCCGGATCATCTGGATGGACTTCTCGATGTCGGTCGGGTTCAGCCCCGCCATCACTTCGTCCAGCAGCAGGATGCGCGGCTTGATGGCCAGCGCGCGGGCGATTTCCAGACGCTTCATGCCGCCCACCGTCAGGCTGCGTGCCTCGGTGTTCAGGTACTTGGTCAAGTCCGTCTGCTCGGCCACCTTCAGCGCAATCTGCTCGGCCTCGTCACGGTTCGACGTGCGGATGAACGCGCCCAGCATGATGTTTTCCAGCACCGTCAGGCCAGTGAAAGGCTTGGCGATCTGGAACGTGCGGCCCAGCCCCTTGTGCGCGAACTCGTCCGGCGTCTTGCAGGTGACCCAGTTGCCGTCCGCGTCCAGCATCGAAATATCGCCCTTGTCTGGCGACAGAAACCCGGACAGCAGGTTGAACACCGTGGTCTTGCCCGCGCCGTTCGGCCCGATCATGCCCAGGATTTCGTTCTGGTTCAGCGTCAGCGACACGTCGTTGGTGGCGCGCAGGCCGCCAAAGCTCTTGAACAGCTTGTCTGCCTTTAACACCGGCTGCTCGGAGCGGGTGGCGCTGTGCAGGCGCAGTTCGTCCGCCAATTGCCGCTTCTTGCGCGGCGTGCCCAGATACGGCAAGCGCGCCAGTCCGCGTTCGATGGCGGGGCCGAACGCTCCGGCCAGCCCGCGCGGAATGGTCAGCACCACGGCCACCAGGATCAGGCCGTAGATCAGCCCGTGCATGCCGTTGCCCACGCTGGACAACCAGCCGCGCGCCAGTTCCGCGATGGGCAGCACCAGGAAGGTGCCCGCGATGGGACCGGCCACGGTGCCCAGGCCGCCGATCAGCGCGAACATGGCAACCTGGATCGACAGTTCCAACGAGAACGCCGAGCTAGGGTCCACGAAGGTCAGGTAGGTGATGTGGAAGGTGCCGATGATGCTGGTCAGCATGGCGGACACCACGGCCGCGATGATCTTCACCCGCACGGTATGGATGCCCACGGCCAGCGCGGCATCTTCGCGTTCGCGGATGGCGATCAGGTAATGGCCCAGGCGTGATTTGCGTATCGCCCACGACACCCAGGTCACGAACAGGAACAGCCCGAACGCGATGATCACGTAGTTGAGCTTTTCGCGGAACACGATCCATGCCCAGCCGATATTCAACGGCAGGCTGATGCCGCTGGAGCCGCCCGTCCAGCTTTCCTCGTGGATGACCAGCAGGCGCACCACTTCCAGGATGGCGATGGTGGCCAGCGCGAAGAACGGGCCGCGCAGCCGCAAGGTGGGATAGCTGATCAGGATGGCCACGGCCGCCGAGATCGCCGCGCCCGCCAGCATGCCGATCCACGGCGAGATGCCGAAGTTCTGCGTCAGCAGCGTGGCGGTGTAGCCGCCGATGCCATAGAACACTGCATGGCCCAGCGAAAGCTGGCCCGCATAGCCGCCCACGATATTCCACGCCACGGACAGCGAGGCGAAGACGAACAGCAAGACAAACAGGTTGGTCCAGAAAGGCGTGCCCATGACGACGGGCACGAGGAACATCACAATCAGCAGAATCAGGCTGACGTAGGCTTTGGGGCTTCGAAAGTCGGGAAACACGTCTCGCTCCTTGTGGCTCTGATCACTCTGTACCGACGCCGAACAGGCCGTTCGGTCGCAGGACAAGGATCAAGAGGAAGATCCCGAAATACACGACCTCTTTCAGGTCGGGGGCGATGTAATAACCGGCCAGCGTATCGACGATGCCGATGATCATGGAGCCGGCCACGGCGCCGTACAGGCTGCCCAGTCCGCCCAGCACCACGATCACGAAGGCGGTCAGCACGAAGTACGTGCCCACTGTGGGAAACACCGGATACTGCGGCGCCAGCAAGCCCGCCGCGATGCCGACAAAGGCCGTGCCCAGGCCGAAGGCGATGGCGTAGACGTTGTTGACGTTCACGCCCATCAGCGTGGCGGCATAGCGATGCTGGGCCACCGCGCGCAGCGCACGGCCCAGATAGGTGCGATGCATGAACAGATGCAGCAATATCGCCAGGCTGATGCCGATGACGAAGGTGATCAGTTGGCCCGTCACCATCGAGAAATTGCCCACATCGATGGCGTTCGTGCCCAGCTCCACCGGCGCGCGGTACACATTGGCGCCGAAGATCACCAGCGCCAGGTTCAGCAAGATGGTGGACACGCCCACCGTGGCGAAAATCTGGATGTGCTGGTCGGCGTTCAACAGCGGCTGGATGATGCCCTTTTGCGTCAGCGCGCCCAGCGCGAACAGAATCACCGCTACCGGCACCAGGCCCACATAAGGGTGGACGCCGAATTGCGCGGCAATCAAATAAACCAGGTACATGCCAACCATCAGGAACTCGCCATGCGCGAAGTTCACGACGCGCACGACGCCGAAGATCAACGTCAGCCCCAGGCTGATGATGGTGTATGCGCCGCCCAGCAACAGGCCGTTGATGACCAGTTGAATGAAAATATCCATGGTGCAACCTCTTAGAGCGGGACGCGGCCCCGGCGTGGCCGCTGTGAAGTCGGCCACGCCGGGGCGCGACAATCCCGGGAAACGTCAGGCGCCCCCGAGCGCCTGATCACTGGCGTCGCGCTTACTTCTTGAAGATGGGCTTGCCAAGTGCGAGGTTGCTGGGCGCAATGGTGACGAGCTTGCCGTCCTGCCACTGCATGACGTAGAACGTCGAGGCGTTGTTCTGGCCGTCTTCGCCGAAGTCGAACGCCCAGCCGTTGGCCGTTTGGCCGGCCGGCTTCTTGTAGGCCAGGACCGCTTCGCGGATCTTGTCCTTGTCGGTGGACTTGGCGTTGCCGATGGCTTCGAAGAAGGCCTTGGCGCCGACGTAGTTCGTCAGGCTGTGGCCGGACTGGGGGTCGCTCTTGTAGGTGGCTTTGTAAGCGGCCAGGAATTTATCCAGGCCCGGCGCGCCGGCCGGGTTGATGGACGATTGGGGGAAGTCCAGGTCGAACACGCCGTTCATGTCGGCGCCCACCGCCTTGGCCGTGTCGGCAAGCGAATAGCCGCCGCCCGCGCCAATCACGACCTTGGGCTTGAAGCCCGCCGCGCGTGCCTGGCTGAAGTACAGGATGGCGTCGTTCTGGTAGGCCGTTTGCAGCACGACGTCGACCTTGGCGCCTTTCAAGCGCAGGATCAACGACGACAAGTCCACCGTCTTGGCCGAATAGGGCAGCACTTCGGCCACGGTGTAACCCAGTTCCTGCGCGCGTTTTTTCTCGGTGGCCGCCACGTCGGTGCCATACGGCCCGTCTTCGTGGATGATGCCGATCTTGATGTCCTTGGGGTTCAGGCCCATGCCCGGGGCGATGGTGTCATGCAGCGCGTTGACCACCGACACACCGTACAGCGCCGTGTTGGGGTTGCTGCGGAACAGGTACTTGTAGCCGCGCGTGGTGATCTTGTGGGCGGTGGCGCCCAGTTCGAAATAGGGCACGCCGGCCAGTTCGGTTACGGGCGTGGCCGCGTACGAGATGCCCGAGGCGTAGCTGCCGAACACGCCCACCACGTTGGACGAGATCAGGCGCTTGGTTTCCGACACGGCTTGCGTCGGGTCCACGGCGTCCGCCTTGATGAGTTCGATCTTCTCTCCGTTGACGCCGCCCGCGGCGTTGATTTCGTTGACGGCAAGCTCCAGCCCGCGATAGCTCTCTTGTCCCAGAAGCGCAAGCGCGCCGCTGAACGGGAAGAGGGCGCCCACTTTCATGTCGGCCGCCGCGGTGCCGCTTGCCAGTGCGCCGCACACGCCCAGCGCCAAAATAATCTTGTTGAACTTGAACACTGTCTACGCTCCTTTGTCGGTATGGGATGCGGACTGTTTTGAGTGTTGTCCGTCTTTTTTAAATATATGATATATGTGCCGGCCAGGTACAAAAACCCCGAATTGGATTCTAGTGGGGGCCGCTTCAAGCCGAATCGGGGAATTCCCTAAAGCCGCATGAATAAAGCCTTAGCGGCCGATAGTATGGGAAATAAAGCGCAAAATTCCGTCAGGCGGACGGTGCCGTTCCGGGGCTGTTGGTGCGCGTCATCATGCCAGAAAATATTGCGCTACGTCATATATCGTATATGATCAAACGCGCGCTTTTCCATAAGAACCAGGAGACAACAGCATGTTCGAGGAAGTCGATTTCGCCGGAAAACGGGTCTTGATCACCGCGGGCGCGGATGGTCTGGGCTTGGAAATGGCCAAGGTTTTCCGCCACGCCGGCGCAACGGTTTTCGTGTGCGATGTGAACGAGGCGCGCGTGGCCGCCATCCCGTCCGAACTGCCCGGCGTGCAGGCCATGGTGGCGGACGTGTCGGACGAAGACAGCGTGGGCGCGCTCTTTGCCGCCGTCAAGCAGAAACTGGGCGGGCTGGATATTCTGATCAACAACGCGGGCGTGGCGGGCCCGACAGGCTATGTCGAAACGCTATCGAAGGCCGATTGGGACCGCACCTTGGCCGTCAACATCACCGGCCAGTTCCTGTGCGCGCGCCAGGCCATCCCCATGCTGAAGGAATCCAAAGCCGGCGTGATGATCAATCTGTCGTCCGCCGCCGGCCATCTGGGCTTTGCCGGGCGCTCGGTGTATTCGGCGTCCAAGTGGGCGGTGATCGGATTCACCAAGTCGTTGGCCATCGAATTGGGTCCGCACGGGATCCGGGTGAACGCGATCTTGCCGGGCGCCGTCGAAGGTCCGCGCATCCGCGCCGTGATCGCCGCCAAGGCCAACACGCTGGGCCGTCCCGTGGATGAGATCGCCGCGCAGTACGAAGGCCAGGCCGTGCTGGGCCGCATGGTCACCGCGCGCGACATCGCCAACACGGTGTTGTTCAACGCCAGCGAGGCGGCCCGCAGCGTGACGGGCCAGGCGCTGGTGATCGACGGCTTTACGCAGAAGCTCTACTGATGGGCGCCGATTCCGCAGTCCAATCTGCTCCCCACACCGCCGCCATTATCGGAACGGGCCTGATCGGCCAGGGCTGGGCCATCGTGTTCGCCCGCCAGGGCTGGCAAGTGCGCCTGCACGACGTCAACGCAACCATGCTGGCCGAAGCCCGCGCGCTGATCTTGCAGCAATTGCGCGAGCTGGAAGCTCAGGGTTTGCTGACGGACGCCGACGCCATCATCGGCCGCGTCCACATTGCCGACAGCCTGGCCGATGCCGTCAAGGGCGCGTGCTACATCCAGGAAAATTCACCCGAAAAGCTTGAGATCAAGCGTGCGCTGTTCTCGGCGTTGGATGCGGTGGCTGAGCCTGACGCCGTCATCGGCAGTTCCACGTCCAGCATCCCCGCCAGCCAGTTCACCGACCATCTGCCGGGCCGCCATCGCTGCCTGGTCGCGCATCCGGTCAACCCGCCGTATCTGATTCCCGTCGTGGAGCTTTGCCCAGCGCCGTGGACCAGTGCGGACGCGCTGCAACGCGCCAGCGACATCATGACGGCCATCGGGCAAAAGCCCGTGCGGCTGCGCCGTGAAATCGAAGGCTTCATCTTGAACCGCCTGCAAGGCGCCTTGCTGCACGAGGCCTTCCGGCTGGCCAAGGAAGGCATCGCCAGCGCCGAAGACATCGACACGACGGTCAAGGATGGCTTGGGACTGCGCTGGTCGTTCATGGGGCCGTTCGAAACCATCGACCTGAACGCGCCCGGCGGCATCGCGGACTATTGCGCGCGCTACGGCGGGCTGTACCAGTCCATTGGCGCGGACCAAACCGAATGCGTGGCCTGGGACGAACCGCTGGTGGAGGCGCTGGCGGACGAACGCCGCCGCTTGCTTCCGCAACAAGACCTTGCCAAGCGCCGCTTCTGGCGCGACGAAAAACTGATGCGCTTGATGCGCCACAAACAACAGGATGGAGACAAACATGGCTAAGCCCAAACAGAAAGTCGTCATTACCTGCGCCGTGACGGGCGCGATCCACACGCCCAGCATGTCGCCGCACCTGCCGGTCACGGCCGAGGAGATTGCCGACGCCGCCATCGGCGCGGCCCAGGCGGGCGCGGCCGTGCTGCACCTGCATGCGCGCGACCCCGAAACCGGCAAGCCGTCGCAAGATCCGGCGCTGTTCAAGCCGTTTCTTGAGCGCATCAAGAACGAGACCGACGCCATCATCAACATCACCACCGGTGGCAGCCCGCACATGACGGTGGAAGAGCGCATGCGCCCGGCCACAACGTTCAAGCCGGAGTTGGCGTCGCTGAACATGGGGTCGATGAACTTCGGTTTATTCCCGATGCTGGATCGCTTCAAAGAGCTGAAGCACGACTGGGAACGCGAGCATCTTGAGAACAGCCGTTCGCTGATCTTCCGCAACACCTACCAGGACATTGAATCCATCCTGACGCTCGGCAACGCCAACGGCACGCGCTTTGAGTTCGAGTGCTACGACATCAGCCACCTCTACAACCTGGCGCATTTCGTTGACCGTGGGCTGGTCAAGTCGCCGCCTTTCATTCAATCCGTGTTCGGCATCCTGGGCGGCATTGGCCCGCACCCGGAAGACCTGATGCACATGAAGCGCACGGCCGACCGGCTGTTCGGCGACGATTACGAATGGTCCATTCTGGGAGCCGGCCGCAATCAAATGCCGCTGGCCACCATCGGTGCCGCGATGGGGTCGAACGTGCGGGTGGGGTTGGAAGATTCGCTGTGGATCGGGCCGGGCCAGTTGGCCGAGTCGAACCGCTTGCAGGTCGAACGCATCCGCACCATCGTCGAAGCGCTGAGCCTGGAAGTGGCCACGCCTGACGAAGCGCGCGCCAAGCTCGGCCTGAAAGGCCGGGACAACGTGGCGTTCTGAGTTGGCGTTCTGATTCGGCGTTCTGATCTGGCGGGCGCCGCGCCGCCGCGTTCAGGCGTGGCGGCGCAGCGCGTCGGCAAGCGTGGCGACATCCAGCGGGCGGTCGAAGTTGGCGGCGTGGCGGGCGTTCAGTGTCAGTTCGGCCGCCAGCGTCAAGTCCGCATCGCTGGGCATGTCGGCCGCGCCGAGTTCGCGCAGCGTGGTGGGCAGGCCGACCTGGGCGTACCACTGGGTCAAGTCCGCCAACATGCCGTCGTTGCGCTGTTCCAGATCCAGTTGCACGAGCAGGCCGACCGCGACTTGCAAGCCATGCAGCGCGGTAGCCACGCCGCCGATCTTGGGTAGCCCGCGCGTCAGCGCATGCGCGATGGACAGGCCGCCGCTTTCAAAACCGAGACCGCTCATGAGGATCATCGCTTCCACCACGCGCTCGAAGGCGGGCGTGGGCTGGCCCGTGCCGGCAGCCGCCACGGCGTCCACGCCGTCGGCCAGCAGCGTGCGCAAGCAGCCGTCGGCGATCAGTTGCGCCGTCAGCAGTGGGGCACCGTCGTACATGTTCTTGCCGCCGTTGCGCTGGCATTGCTCGGCTTCGAATTTCTTCGACACGGCGTCGCCCAGGCCGGCGCGGAAAAAATGCACAGGCGCGGTGGCGATGATGGCCGTATCCACCAGCACGATCGTGGGGTTGAACAACATGTGTTCCACCGCCAGGAGGTTGTGATGCGCGTCGTACAGCACGTAATTCTTGCTGGTGGGCGCGTCGTTGGACGCCACCGTCGGCACCGTGATCAGGTGGCAGTGCGACGACTTCGCCACCGCCTTGCCCGCGTCCAGCGACTTGCCGCCGCCCACCGCGATCACGAAGTCGATGCCCGCGGAGTCGGCCTGCGCGCGCAGGTTGGCGATCAGCTCGGGCGTCAGGTCGCCTTCAACGATCAGTGGCGTCAGCGCCACGTGGTGCTTGGCGCACAGGGCTTCGATTCTTGGTCCCAGCACGCCATGGACGTAGCGGTCGATGACCAGCGCCGCGCGGCGCCCGAACAGGGCGGCGGTTTGGCCCAGGCTGTCCAGGGCGCCCGCGCCTTGTATGTAGCGGCTGGGCGCGCCAAAAATCTTCAGCATGACGTCTTCCTATTTGCGTGGCACGGGAGGGCGGTAGTCGAGCTCTTTCTCGCGTTCGACCAGCCAGTCGATCATGATCTTGCCGCCCCAGACCAGGTCGGCCTGAATGGCGTTGCGCGCGGCCTCGGAGTCGCGCGCTTCCAGCGCTTGCAACACGGCTTCGTGGCGGTGTTCGTTTTCGGAATAGTCCAGCCCGGCGGTCTTGACGTGGAACACCTTCAGGATGGGGCCGGTGATGACCCAGAACGATTCCACGGTGGCGCGCAAGATGGGCTTGTTGCTGGCTTCCAGGATGGCGAAGTGGAACTTGCGGTTCAGGTAGCTGGCGCGCTTGGGGTCGGTCGACGTGCAGGAAATGAAGTCCTTCTGCAGGGCGATCAGGTTGTCCAACTGTTTACGCGTGATGTGCTGCGCGGCCTCGGCCGCGCCCATGCCTTCCAGATGGAAACGAATCTGCTGAATTTCACGCAGCTTTTCCGAGTTCACGTAAGGCACGTAGACGGCCGTGGCCGCCTGCATTTCCAGGCCCTGTTCGCTGATAAGCCGGAAGATGGCTTCGCGCACGGGCGTGATCGACACGCCCATCTCTTGGGCCAATTCGCCAATGATCAGGCGTTCGCCGGGTTCGTACTGCCCATTGATCAGGGCATTGCGGATTTCGTTGTAGACCCTGACGGAGAGGTTCTCTTTCTTTACCGGTTTAAGGCTGGGCATGACGTTTCGGGCTTGCTGAAATGAAGGGAACGGGTTGAATCCGGGTGAATTCTAGCCCGCGATAGCCAATCCGAGCGCAATGGGTATATTATATATCATATATCCTAACGAAGAAAGGACGCGCCATGCGCCACCACGAGGAGGCCCCCACCCAGGGGGAGGTCGCGATGCTGCGGGAAAAGGCCCGCCACATCCGGCTGGAGACCATCAGGTTGATTGAAATTGCCAAGGTCGGGCATTACAGCTCGGTCTTTTCTTGCGCCGAAATATTCGCGTCGCTGTACTACGACGTGATGCGGCTGCGCCCGGGCGAGCCGCATTGGCCGGACCGCGACCGCTTCCTGATGGGCAAGGGTCACGCGGCGGTCGGGCTGTTTCCGGTGCTGGCCGACCACGGCTTCATTGACCACGCTTTGCTGGATGGCTATACCCGGCTGGGCAGCCCGCTGGGCGACCACCCCGACATGAGCAAGGTGCCGGGCGTCGATTTCAGCTCGGGCTCGATCGGGCACGCGCTGTCCAACGGCGTCGGCATGGCGATGGGTGGCCGCATGAGCCAGCGCGACTTCAATGTCTTCGTGATGTTGGGCGATGGAGAAATGCAGGAAGGCCAGGTGTGGGAAGCAGCGCTGTTTGCCGCGCACAACAAGCTGTCGCGCCTGGTGGCCATCATCGACCGCAACGGCTACCAGTTGGACGGCAAGGTGGATGACGTGATGGGCGTCGAATCGCTCAAGGAAAAGTGGCAGGCGTTCGGTTGGGACGTGCATGAGGTGGACGGCCACAATCTGCACGACCTGACCGCGCTGCTGCGCCGCCTGCGCGCGGACGACACGCGTGACAAGCCGGCTTGCGTGATCGCCAAGACCATCAAGGGCAAAGGCGTGTCCTACATGGAAACCGAGCCCGGCTGGCACCTGGGCTATCTGGCGCCGCAAGACGCGCAAAGCGCCGTCGACGAAATCCTTTCCCGCGAGATCTGAATGGCACAGGCACAAGTTCTTTCTTCTGACTCCTGGCAGTACCGCGCCCTGAACGCGGTCAACCCAGGGCTGTCGTATCTATCCGACGCGCTGATCGAATTGGCCCAGGCGGGGCACCCGGTCGTGGCGGGCTCGGCCGACCTGCAATATTCCAACGGCCTGAACCGCTTTGCGCAGGCTTACCCTGACCGCTACATCCAGTTCGGCATTTCAGAGCAGAACATGGTGTCGGCGGCCGCGGGCCTGGCCACCACCGGCATGATGCCGTTCGTGGCCACGTTCGCATCCTTTCTAGGCCTGTTGTGCTGCGAGCAGATCCGCATGGACGTGGCCTACACCAAGCTGCCCGTGCGCCTGATCGGCCACCACACCGGCATCAGCCTGGGGTTTTACGGCACCTCGCACCACGCCACCGAAGACATCTCCACCATGCGCGCGCTGGCTGGCCTGACGGTCGTGTCGCCCGCCGATGGCCCGCAACTGGCCTCGGCCATCAAGGCGTCGGTGAACTGGCCGGAACCGATCTACTTCCGCATCGGCCGTGGCCGCGACCCGCAGGTCTATGAAGACGGCGCGCCATTCGAATTCGGCCGCGCCATCGTGCATTCCCAAGGCAGCGATCTAAACATCATCGCCTGCGGCATCACCCTGCATGCCGCGCTGGCGGCCGCAGAGCAATTGCGTGAAGACGGCCTGTCGGTAGGCGTAATCGATATGCCCACCATCAAGCCCCTGGACCGCGACGCCGTGTTGGCCGCTGCCGGCCAGGCGCGCTTGATGATGACGGTGGAAGAACACAATGTGCTGGGCGGGCTAGGGTCGGCCGTGGCCGAAGTGCTGGCGGACGCCGGTACTGGCACGCGCTTGCGCCGCCACGGCATCTACGACGAATACAGCCTGATTGCACCGCCCACCACGCTCTACGCGCACTACAAACTGGACGCGGCCGGCATCGGCGACGTGGCCCGCGAACTGCTCGCATCCTGAAGATAATGCTTGAAACCTTGGAGACCCCCATGAAGGAAATCACCGGCAACACCCGCCTGTTCGGCATCCTGGCCGACCCGATCCATCACGTGAAGACGCCGCAGCGCATGAACGAGCTGTTCGCGCAATTGGGCTATGACGGCGTCTGCGTGCCGTTTCACGCGCGGCCCGATAACCTGCCCGCCGTCGTCGAAGGCCTGCGCCGTCTGGAGAACCTGGGCGGCGTCATCGTCACCATGCCGCACAAGACCGCCATCCTGGAGCTGGTGGACGAGGTAACGCCGGTGGCGCAAAAGATCGGCGCGGCCAACGTGGTGCGCCGCGATGCCGATGGCAAGCTCACCGCCCATATGCTGGATGGCGAAGGCTTTGTGCGCGGTTTGCAGACCGCAGGGGTGGACCTGAAGGGAAAAAGCGCCTATCTGGCGGGCGCCGGCGGCGCGGCCAACGCGATCGGCTTTGCGCTGGTGCAGGCCGGCGTGTCGCGGCTGACCATCGCCAATCGCACACCCGCCAAGGCCGAAGACCTGAAGGCGCGCATTCTGTCACTGCATCCCGAGGCCAATATCGCCGTCGGCACGCCAGACCCGTCGGGGCATGATCTTGTCGTCAACGGCACCTCGCTGGGCATGAAGGAGGGCGACGCGCTGCCGCTGGATACCGCACGGCTGACCCCGGACCAACTCGTCTGCGAGGTCATCATGCAGCCTAAGGACACCGCGTTGCTGCTGGCCGCGCAAGCGAAGGGCTGCAAGGTGCATTACGGCGCGCCGATGCTGGTTTGCCAGATTGCGCTGATGGCAGAAATGCTGGGCGTGGCGCCCGCCAAATAAGGCCGGGCAACTAAGGCCAGGCGACTAAGACCCGGCGACTAAGACCCGGCAACCCAGGCCGGGCAACCAACATCAGGACGTGGCGAGAAACGATGGGCGATTACGATTTCATCATTGCGGGCGGGGGCACGGCGGGCTGCATCCTGGCCAACCGGCTCAGTGCCGACGGCAAGCATCGGGTCTTGATGCTGGAGGCCGGCCAAGAAGCACGCAGCATGTGGATTTCCATCCCGGCGGGCTTCTCCAAGCTGCTGGTGAACCCCGACTACAACTGGCGCTTTGCCACCGAGCCCGAGGACAACGTCTATGGCCGGACCATCGCGGTGCCGCGCGGCAAGGGCGTAGGCGGCTCCACCTTGATCAACGGCATGATCTACGTGCGCGGCCAGCCCCAGGATTACGACGGCTGGGAAGCGGCGGGCGCAACGGGGTGGGGCCACGCGCAGGCCGAGCGCGTCTTCCGCAAGATCGAGCATTACGAAGCCGGGGGCGACACGCGCGGCAAGAACGGCCCGATGCACCTGGAAGAAGTGGCCGAACGGTTTCCCGTGTCCGACGCCTTTCTGCGCGCCGCGCAGGAAGACGGCCAGCCCTTGAACGCCGACTACAACAGCGGCAACCAGGAAGGCGTGGGCTACTACCAGGTGCTGCAGCGCCGGGGGCGACGCTGGAGCGTGGTGGACGGATATCTGAAGCCCGCCGCCGAGCGGAAGAACCTGCACGTGGAATGCGGCGCGCATGTGACGCGGCTGGTGTTCGACGGCAAGCGCTGCGTAGGCGTCACCTATCGCAAGAACGGGCAGGAACACACGGTGCGTGCCGGCCGCGAAACCATTCTGTGCATGGGCGCGGTGCAGTCGCCGCAGTTGCTGGAGTTGTCAGGCATCGGCAACCCTGGCTTGCTGCAATCGTTCAACATCCCGCTGGTGCACGCGCAGCCGCAGGTAGGCGAAAACTATATCGACCACTTCGCCACGCGAATGAACTGGCGGGTGAAAGGCACGGTGACCTTGAACGAGATGTCGCGCGGCTGGCGCCTGGCGCAGCAGGTGGCGCGCTACTACACGCGCCATACCGGCATCTTGACCTTGGGCACGGGCCTCGCGCACGGCTTTGTGAAAAGCGCGCCGGATCTGCCCACGCCCGATGTGCAATTTTTCTTCGTGCACGCCAGCTATGCCAACGCCGCCGAACGCATCCTGGACCGGCAGCCGGGCATGACGATCGGCGTGGCGCAACTGCGTCCGGAATCGCTGGGTTCGATCCACCTGAAATCTCCGGACCCGACCGCGGGCCCCGCTATCCGGCCCAACTTCCTGTCGGCACAGATCGACCGCGACAGCCTGGTGGGCGGCATGAAGGTTGCGCGCCGCATCGTGGGGCAGCCCGCCATGCAACGCTACGTGGAATCCGAAATCAGCCCCGGCGCCGCCGTCGAAAGCGACGAGCAATGGCTGGACTTCGCGCGGCGCAATGGCCAGACCATCTATCACCCCATCGGCACCTGCCGCATGGGTTCAGACGCCGCCGCCGTAACCGACGTCAGGCTGCGTGTGAACGGCGTGACGGGCTTGCGCGTGGTGGATGCATCGGTGATGCCGAAGATGGTGTCCGGCAACACGCAGGCCGCCGTCATGATGGTGGCCGAGCGCGGCGCGGAACTGATCCTGGAAGACGCGGCAACGGCGTGACGCGTTGTGGAAAGGGCGTGCAAGGCCATAACGCCTTGCACGCGCCTTGCACGTCTTTTTGCGAGACGATGAGCGCATCAACGGATCAAGAACCCCGCGCCCACCGGGTCGTTGCGGTCAATCACCCAGCGCGCGGTACCCAGGATGCTGGCCGTGCCCTTGACCGTGGGGCGCACGGCGCGCGTACCGTTCAAATCCACTTCACCCAGCAAGCAGCCTTCAAAGGTGCCGCTGCCCAGCAGCCCCTCGGACTTGATGGGTTGATTCAAGCCCATCTTTCCGCGCGCCTCGAACATGGCCATCATGGCGCTGGTGCCCGTGCCGCCCGGCGAACGGTCCAACTGCCCCGCGCTGAACACGTGCACGTTCTTGTAGAACGCGCCTTCGATCGTGGGCTGGTGCCAGAACGTGATGAAGTTCAGGTTGTTGATGTGCGCTTCGGTGGGGTGCTGGATGCGATGGCGCGCGTTCAACTGGTCGCGCACGATCAAGCCCATGCGCGACAGCTCGGTGCCGTTGTCCGGCGAGATCCGCAGGTCGCAGCCTGACAGGTCGACGATGCCGAAGTAGTTGCCGCCCCACACGATGTCGGCGTGCAGCTTGCCGTAGCCGGGCAGTTCAACGGGGATGTCTTGCGCGGCCACGTAGGCGGGCACGTTTTCAAAGCGTGTCCACAGTACGTTGTCGCCCTCGGACGCCACTTCCGACACGACCAGGCCCGCCGTGGTTTCAAAGCGGATCTTGGTGATGCCGTCCTTGCCGCGCGCGACCAGGCCGTTGGCCACCATCGCCATGCTGACCGCGATGGTGCCGTGGCCGCACATGTGCGAATACTCGGTGCCGTCGATGTAGATCAGGCCGGCGTCGAATTCGGGGCTGGACGGCGGCGTGAGGAACACGCCGAACATGTCTTTGTGACCGCGCGGTTCGCGCATCAGCGCCTGGCGCAACCAGTCGTAGTTTTGCTCCAGAAAAGCCCGCTTTTCCAGGATGCTGGATCCGGCGGGGTAGGGGATGCCGCTATGCACGATGCACAGGGGCTCGCCTTCGGTATGGGTATAGATGACATCGAACGCGTCTTGCTTGCGCATGACTGTGGCTCCAGACTAAGTAGGATGAAAGGGAAAAACAGCGGAAGGTGGGAAACTATTTGCCGCGTTCGGACAGCATGTCCAGGCCGACGGTCAAATCCAGGATGACGATAGCGATCACCGCAACCACAATCGTGGCGCCCGATACGGCTGCGATGGTCGGATCGATCGTGTACTGCACATAGTTGAAGAGCTTGACGGGAATGGTGTTCAGGTCCGCCGTGGTGTTGAAGATGGAAAGCTCCACGTTGATCCACGACGAGATGAACGCGAAGATGGAACCGGTGACGATGCCGGGCCGGATCTGCGGCAGCACCACCAGGAAAAACGTGGTCCAGGGGTTGGCGCCCAAGTCCGCCGACGCCTCCTCCAGCGCGCGCTGCTCCGGCGTCAGCAGGGTCAGCGTGGACCGCAACACAAACGGCGCAATGATGACGATGTGCCCGATCAACAAAGACAGGAAGCTGCGCGTCAGGCCGAAGTACGCGCCGTACTGCAGCAGCGCCGCGCCCAGCACGATGTGCGGCAGCACCAGCGGCGACATCAGCACCGACGCCAGCGCCACCTTGCCCGGAAACTCGTACCGGGCCAGGGCCAGCGCGGCCGGCACCGTCAGCAGCACCGCCGCAACGGTTGCCGCCAGCGCCAGCACCGTGCTGGTGGTGAACGCGGCCATGTAGCCGGCTTCCACCAGCAGCGTGCGATACCACTCCAGCGTCCACCCTTGTGGCGGAAACGCCAGATACGGCGTGGCCGTGAACGACGAGCCCAGGATCACGATCAAAGGCAGGGCCAGGTACGCCAGCACGGCCAGCGCGATCAGGCGGATCAGGTGGCGGGCGATCATCGCGCGGCTCCGGGCAAGGTGGCGGCGCGGTTGGCCAGCGCCACCAGGATCAGGGTGAAGACCAGCAGCACCATGCTCAACGCGCCGCCGTAGTGGAAGTCGAACACCGAGCTGTATTGCTGGAAGATCAGCATCGACAGCACCGATATCCGCCCGCCGGACAGCAACGCCGGTGTGACGTAGGCGCTGACCGCCAAGGTGAAGACGATGATGGCGCCCGACATCACGCCGGGTAGCGTCAGCGGCCAGGTAATGTGAAAGAAGGTTGCCGTGGGGCTGGCGCCCAAGTCAGCGGAAGCGTGTTCGCACGCCGGATCCACCCGCGCCAGCGCATTGCCCACCGCCAGCACCACGAAGGGCAGCAGCACATAAACCATGCCGATCAGGATGCCCAGTTCGGTGCCGATGAAGCGCACGGGGCGGTCCGCCGCACCCACGCCCACCAGGGCCTGGTTGACGAGCCCATTGCGGCCCAGCAGCACCATCCAGCCGAACGCGCGCACGATGTTGCTGGTGAACAGCGGCACCACCAGCAAGATCACGCAAAAGCGCCGCCATGCCTGCCAGCGCACGACGCGCACCAGATACCAGGCCAGCGGATACCCCAGGATCACGCAGACGAGGGTGGTGAAAAACGCCAGCCGGAAGGTCGTCAGGATCACGTCCCAGTGGTACTGGTCGGCCAGCACGCGCAGATACTGTTGGGTGGTCAGCGACAGGCCCGGCTCGCCGCTGGTGACGCTGGCCAGCGCCACCACGGCCAGCGGGGCCAGGAAGAACGCCGCGAAGAACAGCACGGGCGCGGCCAGCAGCAGGCCGGGTGAGAGCCAGGCGCGCTGGTTCATGGCTGTTCACCGATCAGGTGCAGGTGTTCGGGCGCGAACGTCAGGCTGACGGGCGCGCCGGGCCGCAAGCCGGATGGCGCGATGCCACCATGGCGCGACACCACGGTCTGCCCGTCGATGTCCACGTGAATCATGCTGTGGCTGCCCACATTGATGACGTCGGCAACCGTGCCGGTCAGCATGCCCGTGGCTTGGCCATCAGCAAGACGCAGGTCTTCGGGACGCAGCACCGCCACGCCGCGCGCGGGTGTGGGCAGGGTCTTGACCGTGCTGCTGACGGTGTTGTTGCTCGCCAGCGGCACGCGCAGGTTTTGCAGGTCCAGTTGCAGCGTGTCGCCGGTGGCCGACGTGGCAAGCGTGTACGCCATGAAGTTCGCGTCGCCGATGAATTCCGCCACGAAGCGGGTGGCGGGCTGGCGATAGATGTCGGTGCCCGCGCCCACTTGCTCGATGCGCCCGGCGTGCATGACGACCACGCGGTCGGCCATGGTCATGGCTTCTTCCTGGTCATGCGTGACAAAGATGAAGGCGATGCCGAGCTTGGCTTGCAGATGCTTGAGTTCCAGTTGCATGCGCTTGCGCAGCTTCAGGTCCAGCGCCGAAAGCGGTTCGTCCAGCAGCAACAGCTTGGGCTGGTTCACGATGGCGCGCGCCAGCGCCACGCGCTGCTGCTGGCCGCCGGACATCTCGCGCGGTTAACGCGGGCCGAAATCCGCCAGCCCCACCATGTCGAGCGCGGCGCGGGCGCGGTCGGCGGCGTCAGCCTTCGACGCGCCTTGGCGTCGCG
Source organism: Achromobacter spanius (assembly GCF_002812705.1). Taxonomy (NCBI): domain Bacteria; kingdom Pseudomonadati; phylum Pseudomonadota; class Betaproteobacteria; order Burkholderiales; family Alcaligenaceae; genus Achromobacter; species Achromobacter spanius. Next base: position 3,120,940 of record NZ_CP025030.1, read on the forward strand.
GGCCGTACGCCACGTTTTCCAGCACGGTCATGTGCGGAAACAGCGCGTAGTTCTGAAACACCGTGTTCAAGGGGCGATGGTGCGCCGGCAGGCGGCTGATGTCCTGGCCGTCGATCAGGATGCGGCCCGATTCCGGCTTCAGAAACCCGGCTATCGCGCGCAGCAACGTCGTCTTGCCGCAGCCGCTGGGGCCCAGCAGGGCCACGAATTCCCCCTGCTGGATGTCCAGGCCGATGCGGTCAAGCGCCTGGTAGGCGCCAAAGCGCATCGACACGTCTTCGATGGTGAGCAAAGCGGACATGTTCAACCCCAACCTAGCGCTTGCGAGCGACTTGGCGGTTCCAGGCGTCGGTGACCTCGGCGCGGCGGCTGTTGATGAGGTTCCAATCGAACAGGCTCAAGTTCTCCACCGAGCCTTCGGCCCCCCACGGCAGCTTGCGCGCCACATCCTTGGGCACCTGCACGCCCTTGACGGCCGGCCCCAGGTACAAGCGCGTGGCCAGGCACGCGGCGGCGTCCGGCGTCAGGGCGGTGTCGATGAACTTCCTGGCGGCGGCCGCGTTGGGCGCGCCCTTGACCAGATGCAGGCGGGCGTCGGTGGCCCAGGCGCCTTCCTTGGGCACGGCAAAGCCGATGGGCAGGCCCTTGTCGATCAAGTCCCACGCACCCACGTTGAAGTGCGCGCCGATGATGGCCTCGCCGCTTTGGTAGGCGTTGCTGGCCGCGCCCGAGCTATCGAAATAAAGCGCCGTGTCCAGCGAGGAAAGCTTGGTGTAGAGGGGCGCCAGATTCGACGGGTCTACCCCCCAGACGCGCGCCAGGAAGAACACGAAAGGCACGCCGGATGAATTCGCGGGCGAGGGCACGGCCACCGCGCCGGCGTATTCGGGCTTCCACAAGTCTTTCCAACTGGTGGGCGCCTGCGGCACTTCCTTGGTGTTGTAGGTGATGCCCAGCGAGTAGTAGCCGGTGCTGACGGCGTAGGCCGCGTTGCCATGGCGGTACACGCCCTGGTCAATCACGTTCTTCAGGTTCGGGATGGCGGCGGGGTCCAGCGTGTCCAGCACGCCGGCCTGCTGGGCCAGCTCGCTGATGCCGCCGTCCATCCAGGCCACGTCGATGGTGGGCGCGTTCTTTTGCTGTTGCAGCTTGGCCAGCGTGGTGGTCGATGTGCCCACTTCCGGCACCACGGTCACGCCCGTGGCCTTGGTATAGGGGTCGGCCACGCAGGTGCGGAAGGCGTCGCCCCAGTTTCCGCCGTACCAGGCGACCGTGATCTTTTGCTGCTGCGCGCCTGCCGGGCCGGCCATCATTAGGCCGGCGCCCAGCAAGGCGACGCCGAGTGCGCTGCGGGTAAGTGTTGCCATGTTGGATTCCCCTTGTCGATTTGTCGATTTTTCGGCTTGTCCAGCAAGTCTGACGCAATGGAAGCGGCACAGGACATCGCCATGGATGCATCTTGGGTGACACGCGGGAAAACGAGATTGAAGGCGCGGGACAAAAACTTGAATAATTGCGTCATGAACACCGTCGACTTTCCGCCCGCTACCGCGTCCTCCTATGACGAGGATGCCGACGCCCTGCCTCGGGAGAAACCCGCACTGAACGTCGGTATCGTGCTGATGGACCAGTTCACGCTGGCCGCCTTCGCCGGCCTGGTGGATGTGTTGCGCCTGGCGGGCGACCACGGCGGACGCAGCCGGCAGATCCATACGTCGTGGCGTGTCATGAGCTGGGACGGCAAACCGCGCTGCGCAAGCGCCGGGCTGACGATAGATGTGGCCGACGCGCTGCCCGCGGACCCCGCCGAGTTCGACTACGTGGCGGTGTGCGGCGGCAACGACTATCACAACGGCCGTATGCCGGAACCCCTGCGCGACTGGCTGCGGCTGGCGGCGGCGCGGCGCGTGCGCTTGCTGGGCATCTGCACGGGCACCTTCGCCTTGGCGCAGGCCGGCGTGGTCGGGCCGCGCACCGTCTGCGTGCATTGGAATGTGCTGGATGCCTTCCGCGAACGCTTTCCGCAGACGCGCGCGGTGGTGGACCGCTTGTTCGTCGACGAAGGCGACCTGATTTCCTGCGCGGGGTCCACGGCGGCCATTGATCTGGCCTTGTACCTGGTGGCCAGGCATTGCGGGCGCGACAAGGCCCAGCAGGCCATGCGGCACATGATGCTGCAAGGCGTGCGCCCCGGGCGTGTGCCGCAAGCGCATTTCCGCACCGACCTGTCCGGCATCCAGGACCTGCGGGTGCGGCAGGCCGCGCACTTTATCGAGCAACGCATTGACAACCCGCCTCCGCTGGATGCGATTGCGCGCTATGTCGGGGTGGGGCGCCGCCAATTGGAGCGAGCGTTCCGGCTGGCCACGGGCAAGTCGCCCATGGCGTTTCAGCGGCAACTGCGCCTGGAATACGGAAGCTGGTTGTTGCTGAATAATCCTTGCAGCATCACGCAGATTGCGTTGGACTGCGGCTTTGCGGATGGCGCGCACTTCTCGCGTGACTTCCGCGCGCACTTTGGTTTGTCCCCACGGCAGTATCAGGCCCGCGGCTTGCTGGCCGTGGGCCAAGAGGGCGGCGCCGACGAATTTCCCGCCTGACCCTCGCCCTGACGCAAGGAGCCGGCATGACGTATGACCTTTGGTATTGGGAGAGCATTCCCGGACGCGGCGAGTTCGTGCGCCTGGCGCTTGAAGCAGGCGGCATTCCGTACCGCGAGCGGGTGCGCGAACCGGACGCCTCGGACGAGGCCCTGATCGAAGACATGCGCGCCCCGCGGGCGCATCCCCCGTTCGCGCCGCCGTATCTTGTGGCCGGCAAGATCACGCTGGGCCAAACCGCCAATATCCTGCTATTCCTGGGGGAAAAGCACGGCCTGGCGCCGGAATCCCTGGAAGGTCGGTTGTGGGTGAACCAGTTGCAATTGACCATTGCCGATATGGTGACCGAGGCGCACGACACCCATCACCCCATTTCGGCAAACGATTACTACGAAGACCAGAAAGAGGAAGCGGCACGGCGCGCCCGGGGCTTCCGGGAAGAGCGCATCCCAAAATTCCTGGCCTATTTCGAGCGCGTGCTCGCCGGGCCGTCCGCGTGGCTCGCGGGGGGAGACGGCTGGACCTACGTCGACCTTTCGCTTTTCCATCTGGTGGACGGGCTGCTGTACGCATTTCCAAAGCGCATGGGCACGGTGGCGGCGCATTATCCGAACGTCATGGCATTGCATGCGCGGGTTGCGGTGTTGCCGGCGTTGCAGCCCTATTTCTCCAGCGGCAGGCGGCTGCCATTCGGCGAATGCATATTCCGCCAGTATCGCGAACTGGATGCGCCATGAACTAAGCAGCGCCTGTTTGGTATTAAGAATTAGGGCCAGTTCCGGTATCGGAACTGGCCCTTTTGATTAATGCGACGGGTCTAAACGTGACTTTGTGGTAACCCGATTGCACCTCAGGTGATACCGGGTTTATACGGAGAGAACTACTTCCTATAAATGACTTTAGTGTCCTGGTTTTCAAGTTTTTTTCACGGAGCACGTGTCAATAGGTTGAGAAACGTACATTTATAGGATTAATATTTTCGACTGGATACATTCTGCAGGGTTTATCTTCTTTGTAGGTTTCGTCGCCGTTGGGGCGACGGACAAACGGGGTAGTGCATGCGGCGCGGCTTGCATTGCTTGGCTTGGGTTGGGACGCGCCAGTCAGTTCTGCTTTGAAAAACCTTTTGGTCATTGTCAGCAACTTTGTCCCATCCCTGGCAGGAGACGCCACTATGCAATGGACTACATTCAGCCGGTTGTTCCGTGGAAATCGCGGTATGCAAAAGGCGGACCTATACGGTCAGATATCCGCCATTCACAAGGCGCAGGCCGTGATCGAATTCGATCTCCAGGGCCATGTGCTGACGGCGAATCAGAATTTCCTGGACACCATGGGATATTCCCTGGACGAAGTGCTGGGCCAGCATCACGCCATGTTCATCGACCCGGCCGAGCGCGAATCCGCGGAATACGCGGCGTTCTGGCACAAGCTGGGGCAGGGGGCATACGACGCCGGACGTTATCGCCGTGTTCGTAAAGACGGTAGCGACGTCTGGCTGCAAGCCTCCTACAACCCCATCTTCGATAAGCGCGGGCGGCCGCTGAAGGTGGTGAAGTACGCCACCGACATTACCGACCAGCAACATCGCCAGGCCGACACCGAAGGGCAATTGGCGGCGATATCCAAAGTGCAGGCGATTATCGAATTTGAACTCGACGGCACCATCATCCGCGCCAATGAGCTGTTTCTGAAAACCGTGGGCTATCAAGCCTCGGAAGTGGAAGGCCGCCACCACAGCATGTTTGTGCGCCCGGAAGAGGCGCGCGGCGCGGCGTATAAGGAATTCTGGCGCAAGCTGCGCGCCGGTGAATACGACACCGGGCAATATCTGCGTATTGGCAAGAATGGCCGCCAGGTGTGGATCGAAGCCAGCTATAACCCCATCTTCGACGCCGAGGGCCGGCCGTTCAAAGTGGTGAAATTCGCCACCGACATCACCACGCGCTTTACCGCCGCGCAAACGCTGAGGGTGGCGGTGCAGGGCTTGACGGAAAACGCAGAGCGCGCAAGCCAGGCCAATGCCCTGGCGCTGGACGCAAGCCAGATTGCCGAGCAGGGCGGCAAGACCGTGCAGGGCGTGGTGCGCACCATGAGCGCCATCACCGAAAGCTCGCGCCGTATTTCCGAGATCATCGGCGTGATGGACGGCGTTGCCTTTCAAACCAACATCCTGGCGTTGAATGCCGCCGTGGAAGCGGCGCGGGCCGGCGCGCACGGCAAGGGGTTTGCCGTGGTCGCGGCCGAGGTGCGCAGCCTGGCGCAAAGCAGCGCCGCGGCCGCCAAGGAAATCAAAGGCCTGATCACCACGTCGGTCGAGCAGATTGAAAGCGGGGCGGGCCAGGTTCAATCGGCGGGCGCCACGATGGAAGACATCGTGGCGTCGTCGCGCCGGGTGACCGAGATCATGGCGGAAGTGGTGAATGTGTCGCTTGCCCAGTCGGCCAAGCTGGGCGGCGTGACGGAAGACATCACCAAGATGACCGCCGAAGCCGAACAGACGTTGCGGGCCACCCAGGCAGCGGCCGATGCGCTGGAGGCGCGCCAAGCCCGCCAGCATCCCGTGGTCAAGCCGGTAACGGCCTCGGTGCGCGCCAGGCAGGCGGCCAATACCCCGCTGCCCCCGGCGCCGGTTCTGGAATATGTGCGGTACTGAGCGTGCGGCCCCCGAGTTTGCGGCACTGAGCGTGCAGTACTGAGCGTGCAGTACTGAGCCCCACGCGAGTGCGCTATAAAGACGGTTCTGTTTGAATCCCAGGCCTGGGCCGGACCCTTACCCGCCCAGGCCGATTATTTTTTGCGGCCACCGTCCATGACTGAATCCGAAGCCCTGGCTCTTGCCTCGCACCGCCACTACAAAGGCGGCCTTTACCTGTATGTGGGCACGGCCCGCCACTCTGAAACCGAAGAGTCGATGGTGGTGTACGAACATCTGTGGCCGCACGAGCGTGGCCTGTGGGTGCGGCCCGCGTCGCTGTTCTTCGGTCAGTTGGCCGACGGCTCGCCGCGTTTTGCGCCCTTGCCGGCGGGGCAGTGACGCCGTGACCTTCTATAACCGGCGCCCGCGCACGGGCACTGCGACGTCACGCACGGCAGGTAAGCCCACCCAAGCGTCGGCGGCGTTGACGTCGGCCTTGCAGGCTTTGCGTGGCCCCTTCATCGTGGCCGACTTGGAAACCACCGGGCTGTCCACCGCCACGTGCGAGATCCTGGAATTCGCGGCGGTCCGCGTCGAGACCTGCGGCACATTGGCGCGCGAGTACACGCAGGTGGTGCGCACGGCCTCGCCCGTGCCGTCCTTCATCACCCGGCTGACCGGCATCACGCAGGCCGAAGTCGACCGACACGGGGTGCCGGTGATGCAGGCGTTTTCGTCTTTCCTGGCCTTTGTCGAAGACTTGCCGGTGTTCTTTCACAACGCGTCGTTCGACCGGCGTTTCCTGGGGGCAGCGGCGGATCGGACGGGCTTGCCGTTTCTGAATCCCACGCATTGCACCCTGGCGCTGGCGCGACGCGCCTGGCCGGAATTGCCTTCGCACAAGCTGGATATCCTGGCCCGTCACGTGGGCGCTTCGAACCCCACGCACCGGGCGCTGGCCGATGTGCGCACCACGGTCGCCGTGGCGCTGGCCGCCAATGCGCGCCTGGCCTTGGGGCAAGCCGCGCCGGCGTAGGCCTCAGATCACTTGCTGTTCGTGATGCACCAGGGGCGGCTCGACGAAGAACCCCCCGACCAGCTTGCGCCACTCTTGAAAGTCAGGCGATTCGCGGAAATCCACCATGTGATTTTCAACCGTTTCCCAGGCAACGACCAGGGTGTAGCGCTGCGGTTGTTCGATGCTGCGGTGCAGTTCCATCCCGTGGCAGCCACGGGCACGCAGGAACAGGGGCTTGGCTTGTGCGACGCCTGCCTCGAACAGCGCTTCCTGTCCTTCGCGCACATGGATGCTGGCAATTTCCTGGATCATGACGGGGTCTCCAATGAATTGGGGCCAGGTGGGTCCTGGCCGGCCGGAGTAGTATGGCGGAAATTTCTTATATCAGCCTGACCGATGAATTCCCGAGCCGCCGTCCTGACTCGCCTTGTTGCCCTTCGCCTGCTTTGGTATGTGGCGATCGGCGCCATTGCGCTGATGGCCCTGGTGCTGCACACCCAGTTCAGTGTGGCCGTGGTGCTCTCCGCGATTGCCATCTACATTCCTTTGTCGATGCTGTGCCTGCCGCTGATGGCATGGCTGTGCGTTGGCCGCGTGACGCCGCCAGCCGGGGCAGGGTTGCCGCCCGTGTGGCCGGCGTGGCTGGCAGGCGCGTTGGGCATGTCGCTGCTGGCCAGCTACCACGTGCTGGCCGATCCATTCTTGGCGGAGTGCGGTTTCCTGCTGCTGTTGGTGGGGGTTGATCTTGCGTTGGCCCGGCGCGAGGTGGGGCTGTACATCCAGGCGCAGTTCATCCGCGCGTAGTCGATACGTGCCTAGTCGATACGTGCCTAGTCGATACGTGCATGACGATGCGCGCGTAGTGAATCCGGGCGTAGTTAATTCACGCCATGCGACATTCGCAAACTTCTCAGTAATCCTAACGGCCATCAACGCCGGGCCACCCCAGCGTGCGCGCTAGGCGCCTTGCCTGAGCCGTTCGCGCCTTTTGCCATCCTTAGAGTTGAACCCGCGTCCGCGCGCGGCGACATCGCCTGCGCCTTTCATCGGCCATATGCATGGTGTGATGCCGCGCTGTTCGTCATTGTTGCGCTTCGCTTCATGCGTTGCGCTCGTCCACAAAGACGCGATCGACCGTTTAGCCGATATCGACATGCCTAGGACGGAGCAATCATTCCGTACCAATACGAAAGTCCCACGCCCAGCCTTGTTGCCAGGCGCATGGCAGGACGTAGCGGTCCGCGCCGGTCGGCCACCGGCACCTGTGTATCCGCATGAAGCGGGTCAGGAGGAGCTCAAATGAAAAAGCTCGCAGCAGTCGCAGCCCTGTCATTGTTTGCCGCATCGGCTTATGCCAGTGGGCCGAACATCTCATCCGTGTCGATCACCGGCCATGCCGGCACGATCAACGGCACGGCGTCATCCATCTCGAACGGCAGTTCGGTGGTGGCCACCCAAGTCAACGGCTATGGCTCTTCCAGCCAGACGTCGTTCGGCGAAACGGGTGGCGTCGCGCAAGTGGGCGGGTCGTTCAACCATGAGGGCACGACGGTGGTGACCAGCACGCGCCAGTACGCCACCAGCGAAACCTACGGCAGCGTGTCGGGCAACGCCCCGATCATGGTCGGCGACAGCATCGCCAACGGCGGCGCCACGTTCGGGCAGACGGAAACCGTGGCCTCGGCCGCGGGTACCTTCAAGGCCGCCAACATCGGCGCGTTTGGGGCGATTGGTGGGGTTGGATCGATGGGCCACGTTGGTGGCTTCAATCGCTGACCCAATTATCCGGACGGCTTCGGCCGTCCGGTCGAGGGGACATCATGAAGAAAATCGTGTTTGCAATCACGCTCTCGCTGGTGGCCAGCTCGGCCTTCGCGCAGACCAGCAATTCAAGTTCTACTACCTCTGCAGCGTCGGGGTCGACCAACGCCGGCAACAACCAGGGCATTACGTTCAACTCAAGCAACAACGGCTCCAGCTCGGTGAAGACGGTGCCCCCGGTGGGCGGTCAGAGCTTCTACGGGTCGTTTTCGTCGGATAGCTGCATGGTGTCCGCCGGCGGCGGCGGCTCGGTCATTGGCTTCGGCATGAACGTGGCGGTGCCGATCGAGGACCAGAAGTGCAGTTTGCGGCGCAATTTCGAACGCACCATGCAGGCAGCGGCCTCCACCAAGGATGCCGACCGTTCGCGACGCCTGGAAACGGCGGCCATCGACATCCTGTGCCAGACGGACGACCGCACCAAGGCCGCGCTGGTGGCGCAAGGCCTGTGCACCAATCCAGCCTTGACCACGGCGGACCATCGCTTCGATAACACGGCCGTGGCGCAAGCCGCACCGACCTCGACGGCAGCCACCGTGCCAGCCGCGCCGGTGCAGAGCCGGGTGCAGGCCCGGGTGCAGGCGCCGCCACTGGCCACCGTGGCTGCGATGCAACCGTACCCGGTGCAAACCGCGCAGACCACCGCGCTGGCGTCGCCGCCCTTGCGCAACCCGCGGCTGGAACGCCAGCAGTTCGCCGACCTGTATTCGCCCGGTTGAAGAGAAGGGGGGGCGGCGCCTACGCCGTGGGCGGCGGCGCCACTCCCTTGGTCTCCTGCTCGGTGCTGAACGGCGAGGGCGACGACAGCAACATCGTGGGCGGCGAAGACACTTCCAGCCCGGCCTCATGCAAGCGCTTGAGGACGGTGAACAGCAGGGCGCTGCGTACCCCGTAGGCGGCGCGCGGCGACGAGACGTAGCCCCTGGCGTTGAAAATCAGATGCCCGTTTTCAATGCCGTCCAAAAACACGTTGGGGGCGGGGGTCTCCAGCACGTCCTCATGGTCGGTGAAGGCTTGCAGGATCAGTTCTCGCACCGCTTCGGCGTCGGTCGACAGCGGCATCGGCAGCTTGATCTGCACCAGCCCCAGCGGATTCGAATGCGTCACGTTGCGCACGGTCTTTGTCACGAATTCCGAGTTCGGCACGATCACGGTAGAGCGGTCGCCCATCTGGATTTCGGTGGCGCGCACGTTGATGCGCAGGATGTCGCCTTCGACGCCGCCCAGCGACACCCAGTCGCCCACCTTGACCGGCCGTTCGGCCAACAGGATCAGGCCCGACACGAAGTTCTGCACCACGGCTTGCAAGCCGAAACCGATACCCACCGATAGGGCGCTGGCGATCCACGCCACGCGCTCCAGGCCGATGCCGGCGGCGGACAACGACAGCGCAAAAGCAATCACAAAGCCCGCATAGCCAAACAAGGTGGCGGCGGATAGCTGCATGCCCGGATCCAGTTCCGTGGTGGGCAGATAACGATTCGACAACCAGCGCTTGAGCAATTTGACGCTGAGCAGCGACAAGGCCAACACCAACAGCGCTTGCAGCACCGCGCCGGGGCGGATCTGCGCTTCGCCGATCGACAAGCCCTTGTGCAGTTGGTCAAAGCGCTGCACCAGGTCCATCGGGCCTTCGCCAAACGGGGCCAGCAGCAAGATGATGGCCAACAAAGCGACCAACACGCGGCCCACGCCGGAAAGCAGCACGGCCGCCTGGTCGCGCAGGCTGGCGCCTTCACGTTCTCCTTCGCGGTGCGTCGTGCCCAACAGCGTGCTGAATCCATCTTCGATCAGTATCGCCACCAGGTAGGCGGAGGCCAGCACGATCAGCACCCACAACGCCTGCTTGACCAGGAAGGCGCCGAACGCGACATAGCCCGCCAGCAAGCATGCCAGGCTCAAGACCAGCACCGCCCAGAGGATGCCCAACAGCAGCGAAATCCAGAAGGGCGCGGGCGCCTCGGTTTCCTGGATCAGCTTCTGCCGCAGGCGACGGCCAATCACCAGCACGGCGCTCATGGCCGCCATGATTAACGCGGCAACAATGCCGGTCAGCGTGATCGTCGTGGTCAGGCTGGCATTGAGCAACACAGGCAGGCGTTCAGCCAGCCAGATCATCACCACCAGCGTGCCCAGCAGATTCGGCAGCCATTGCAGCCGCGTGGCCGCGGCATTGCTGATGGGTGGCAAGCGCCACGAGGGGCGCCGCCGGGACAGCAGCGCATTGCCAAGGCCCGAGACGAAGCCGCCGAAACAGACGGTGGCCACCAGGGTTGCCAGCAACGACACGGTGTTGTCGGACAGTTGCGAATCCCAATCCAGGCCGGTGTGGATCAGCAAGGCGATGATGCCGGGCGTCGCCACCGACAGCATCACTTGCGCCACGGCCAGGAACGAGCGGCGCAGCCGGCCGGGCGGCACGCGGGTGGCTGTCAGACGAAGGATCAACCGGCCGATCCAGATGCGCAGCGCGATGGTCAGCGCGGCGGCGCCCGCCAGCAACAACCAGCCCCACTTCGGCGTTTGGCCGACGGCGGTCGCCAGGTCATCGCCCAAGGCTTCCAGGCGCTCGAGGTCGCGCGGAAACTCTTCCTGGAATTCGGTCCAGAACTGGCCCGACAGGAATGAATCGCGGCGTTCGCCCAGGCGCGCCTGAAATTGCGTGCGCCGCTGTGCCGAAATCTGTTCGGCAGTCTGGCCCGCGTCCACCGACAACAGCCGGGCCAGCTTGATCTGCGCATCCAGCGCACGGCTGTTTTTTTCCAACTGCGCGCGCTGGGCCGCCACGTCGGGCGCTTCCTTGGCGCCTTCCGGCGCCGCACCCAGTTCGCTCAACCGGGCGGTCACACTGGCCAATTGCGGGGTCAACGCCTCGCTGACCGCGTCGGCCTTGGACTGGATGTCGAGCGCGTCGCCACGTTGCTTGACCAGTGTGGCGTCATCGGTTTCGTCGGCGACACGCTTGCGCATGTCGTCGATCTGCTTGCGGGCAGCGGCCAACTGCGTTTCGAATTCCGCCGGGTTCTGAGGTGGCGCCGCAAAGGCGGGCATCAGGCAGAACGCCAGCAGCATCGCCGCGATCAGCGCCGCGAAAGCGGGCATGCGCGAACGGCGCTTGCAGAAGAGCAGGAGGGGGGCGGTGTAGGTCATTTTCCGGGGGCGAGATACTCGCGTCGAGGCGGCAGCATACCAAGGCCTTGCTTTGCCCGTTGCAACAAAAATAGTGCTTTGTCCCCGGTATATCGCCCGCTCTTGATAGCCGGCAAGCAGACCGCCTTCAGGGCTAAAAACAGGGGCGGATCAGTTTCAGCGGTTGGGTGGCATTTTGCCTGGCGTGCGGCGCGCAATCCCTCTTTACGAGCCCAACGTTTGGAATCAACTCGACTGCGCCGGCGTACCCCTTGGCACCGCTTTTTTCGGTTTGCCCAACACCGCATCGCAGACGTCCAGCCACGCCCGCGCGGCGTACGACAGGTAGCCCGATTGCAGCCAGATATGCCCCACCTCCCATTGCATCCCCGACTTCGCCAGCTTGGCGGTGCTTAAGCCGCGCGTCTTCATGCGCTGCATCAGGGGTTCGGGCAGCAGCGCCACGCCCAGGCCGGCGGACGCCATCGCCACCAGAAAGTCCCAGTGCGCGCTTTGGGCGGCGATGCCGGGTTGAAAGCCTGCGTCGGCAAAGGCCTGGCGCAAGCGGCGGGTGATGGCGAAGTCGTCGGTGGGAATCAGCAGGCGCGCGTCGCGCAGGGCACTCAAGGGCAGAGACGTCTTGCCGGCCCACGGCGCGTCGGGCGGCCCGATTACCCAGATGGGGTAGTTGCCGAACGGCTGCGCGGCCAATCCACCGTCGGGCGCAATGGGCAGGATGGTGGCGCCGACTTCCAGTTCACCGCTGGCGACCAGGCCTTCAACCGCTTGGCCGGTGCCCTCGCGCAGCGTCAGATGAATGCCGGGATGCAGTTCGCGAAAGCGCTTCACCACCGGCGTGAACAGCAGGTTGATCATGGGCGGAATGCCAACCTCCAGCGCCCCGCGCCGCAAGTCGGCCGTCTGGCGCATTTCTTCGCTGAGTTGGCGCATGGTCTCCAGCACTTGCAGCCCGCGCTGGTACATGACGCGCCCGGTGTCGGTGGGCCGGGCGGTGTGGCCGTCGCGAATCAGCAGCGGCGTTCCGGCCTCATCTTCCAATTGGCGAATCATTTTGCTGACCGTGGACTGCGTCACGAACAGCGTCTTGGCCGCCTGCGTGAAGCTGGCATGCCTGACGGTTTCAACGAAATACCGCAATGCGCGCACGTCCATGGCGGCGGGTTCCCTGTGGCGCGATGCGCATGAAGGCAATTCAAACTATGAAAAAAACGACTGGATTGGATGATTTTAAGTCATTACGAGATTCAAGCGCGCGTTTCTATACTGCGGAAAATTCTTCCGGCGCGGGCGTAATACGTCTGCGGCGGGATATCGGGAAACGCCGCGTCAGACGGTGTCCGGGTGCTTGGACGGTATCGCCACGCCCGGCCGCGAGCCGTTGGCCTTTAAATCTGGAGACACCATGCATCTCGACCGTATTCGCCATCCTGGCCTGCTCGCCAAGATCACGTCCGCCGACCAGGCGGCATTGTTGATTCAGGACGGCATGACCGTGGGCATGAGCGGGTTCACCCGTGCGGGCGACTGTAAGTCCGTGCCGGCGGCGCTGGCCAGCCGCGCGGAACGCGAGCCGCTGTCGATCACGCTGATCACCGGCGCGTCGCTAGGTCACGATACGGACAAGATGCTGGCCCAGGCGAATGCACTGGCGCGCCGCATGCCGTTCCAGGTCGACACGACGTTGCGACGCAAGATCAACCAGGGCGAGATCGCTTTCATTGATCAGCACCTGTCTGAAACGGTGGAGCAGTTGCGGGCCGGCCATATCGGACCGATCAACGTGGCTATCATCGAAGCCGCCGCCATCACGGAAACCGGCGCGATTGTGCCCACGATGTCCGTGGGCAATTCGGCGTCGTTCGCGCAGCAGGCCCACAAGATCATCATCGAGCTGAACGTCGGCGTGCCCGCCGCCATCGAAGGGTTGCACGACATTTATGTGCCGGCCGAGCGCCCGGCGCGCCAGCCCATCGGTCTGATGTCGGTGGACCAACGTATCGGCCAGCCTTTCATTCAGGTCGACCCTGACAAGATCGCGGCAATCGTCATCACGCACGAACCCGACAGCCCGTCCAACGCCCTGCCGCCGGACGAAGACACCAACGCCATTGCCGGCCACATCAATACGTTTTTGCGGGGCGAAGTGGATGCCGGTCGCCTGACCAATGCGCTGCTGCCGCTGCAGGCAGGCATTGGCACCATCGCCAACGCCGTGCTGCATGGTTTTGAATCGTCAGACTTCGACGCGCTGACCATGTATTCCGAAGTGCTGCAAGACAGCGCCATCGAATTGCTGGACCAAGGCAAGCTGGCGTTCGCGTCGGCCTCGTCCATCACCGTGTCCAAACCGGTGTACGACAAGATCCTGGCCAACATGGAGCACTACCGCGAACGCATCGTGCTGCGCCCGCAGGAAATCAGCAACGCGCCTGAAGTCGTCCGTCGCCTGGGGGTCATCGCGATCAATACGGCTTTGGAGTTCGATATCTACGGCAACGTGAATTCCACGCATGTGGGCGGCACGCACATGATGAACGGCATCGGCGGCTCCGGCGATTTTGCGCGCAATGCCCATCTGGCAATCTTCGTTTCCAAGTCCATGGCCAAGAACGGCGACATTTCCAGCGTGGTGCCGATGGTGTCGCATGTGGACCATACCGAGCACGACGTTGATGTGCTGGTCACCGAATGTGGCCTGGCTGACCTGCGCGGGTTGGCGCCTCGCGAGCGCGCTCGCGCCATCATCCGGCATTGCGTGCATCCGTCCTACCGCGCCGCCTTGCAAGATTATTTTGACCGCGCGTGCGAACGTGGCGGGCAAACGCCGCATCTTCTGGAAGAGGCGTTTTCATGGCATCAGCGTTTCAACGAAACGGATTCCATGCTGCCGGCCAAGTCCTCGGCCCGCAAGGCGGCCTGAGCGCGCTTTAGTCGGCGGGGTGTTGCTGCTGCTGCTGCTGCTGCTGCTGCTGCTGCTGCTGCTGCTGCTGCTGCTGCTGCGTGACAAGCGCGCAGCGCGACAGCTCCAACTCGTCATGCAGCCATTGCTTCAGCGCAACCAGTGGCGCCCAGTCCCGCAGGCTCGGCGGATAAACCAGATGGTAAGTCTGCGCTTGCTCATAGTGCACGCTCATGGGCGACACGCGCACCAGGCGCCCGGCACACAGTGCGTCCGCGGCAAGCAGCTCGCGGCCCAGCGTAATGCCCAGTCCTTGCTCGGCGGCTTGCAACATCATGCCGGCATCGTTGAACGTGGCGACCGGTGTAACGGGCGTGCGCAACCCCGCCGCGTTGAACCAGTGCTGCCACATTTCCCGTTCGCCCAGGAGCGGCTGGCGAGCCAGCGTTTCGGCACGATCGTCTTCAAGTGCGGCGGCGGTCTCCGGCGAGGCTAAAGCGATCAATGGCAAGGGCATGTCGAACAGCGGCTCAGACTCCACGCCCGCCCATGGGCCGCGTCCAAACCGCAAGGCAGCATGAAAGCCGTCGCGTACCAAATCGACAACTTGCTGAGACGTTTCTATCTCTAGTGCAAGCCCCGGATTGCGCGTGCGCCAGCGAGCCATGCGAGGCAACAACCAACGCTGCGCGAACGAGGGCAACACCGACACCCTCAGCCGCTGCTCACTCCCGGTGGCTGACGCCGCCGCCGCCATGACGCCCTCATCCAACAGCGCCAGCGCGCTCTGCACGCTGCACAGCAGCGCCGCGCCCGCACTGTTCAAGACGATGCCTCGTCCGCTGCGCTCAAACAGCGGAAAGCCCAATTGCTCTTCCAGCCCTTTGATCTGCTGGCTGACCGCGCTGTGCGTCAAGTGCAGCCGCTCGGCCGCCGCGCGCAGATTCTGCAGTTCGGCCACCGCACGAAAGGCGGGCAGGGTATTCAAAGGCAAGCGCATGGTGAGCTATCCAAGGCAAAAAACGTTCGGTTAGCGTAACTGACCAATAAGCGGAAAACAATTGGATTTTCAGGGTTGATTTGGGCGATTACGCTTACCAAAACGTCGAACATCACAAGGAGGCGCTCATGTCTGCCCAAATTTCTACTCTCTATTCCTTCCCCGCCGCCGCTTCAGCCCCGCAGCATGTCATGGCTGCCCCGCGCCAGGCCGGACTGCTTAGCCTGTTGTGGGCGGCGTATTGCCAATGGCGTCTTCAGTCTCGCCTGCGCAATCTCGCCGCTGATATGGATCCGCACATCATGAAAGACATGGGCGTGCCAGAGTGGCTGGTCCACGAAAGCACGGTTCAACGCCAACTGGAGCGCATGCGCAATGCCGACTACCTGCGGTGGTAGCGGTGTAGCGGTTCCTCAATGGTCATCGGCTCCTCTGTCTCGCTATATATAGAAGGCGTTTTGATGACGCCGCGCGCTCTATATATAGAGGGGAGGGGCGAAAGAAGGCGTCAGACGCAGGCTCAGCCCAGAGTTTTGCTTCCCCGCGATGACAGGCGTAAAACTTGTGCTATAGTCTCGCTCCTTCGCAGTTCAGGCAGTTTTTGAATCGCGAAGCCAAGCAAGCGCAACAGGTCAACCGGCAAGCGATCCGCAAGGAAACCTTCCCCGGCCTGCCGCAAAGCAGCCAGCAGATAGTTATGCCGGCAGCCAAGCGGTTATTGCAAGGATTGCAGCAAATCAGGCAAAAGCCAGTTGCGCAATCTGCAAAAATCGTGCTATAGTCTTGGGCTTGGCTGGTGATGTTGATTCAGGGTTTACCCGGATAAATATTGCGAGCCACCTGGTTCAGTAACCAACCTCTGGATTCCAGAGCCAACGCAAAGCGTAAGCGAGCGGCGGGGTTGCAAGATAGGATGCAAATTAGGCAAGAGCCGGTTGCATAATCTGCAAAAGTTGTGTTATAGTTTCAGGCTTGGCAGTTGCCGAAAACTTAGGGTTAACCCGAATGGGTGTTCTGATGTTTCGATAGCTGCTAAGGGGGGGTGATCTGAAGAGGTCGCAAGCAAGAAAGCGGTGGCGCGAAAGCGAACGAAGCTGACTTGACAAGCGATAAAAACTTCTTCATAATCTCGCCTCTCTGCTGCTGAAAACAGCAAGCGACGCAAGGCGAAAGCCGCAGCGAAGCTGGCGAGTTCAGTAGGTAGCAAGAAGTTGGTAGTACAGAATTTAGCAGTACCGCTCTTTAACAATTAAACAACCGATAAGTGTGGGCGCTTGATGCGATGCACTGTGATTCAGGTCTGGGGTCAAACCTTGGCTTGCTTTACAAGCACAATGAAATCAAGTGCTCACTAGAAGTGAAGTACCTTAGACGTCAAGTTTAAGAACATACCTCACTTCCTTTGAGTAGCGACGTATGACCTGGTTCGGATTTATTCGGACCAAGAATACGAAACAAATACAGAGATTAAACTGAAGAGTTTGATCCTGGCTCAGATTGAACGCTAGCGGGATGCCTTACACATGCAAGTCGAACGGCAGCACGGACTTCGGTCTGGTGGCGAGTGGCGAACGGGTGAGTAATGTATCGGAACGTGCCTAGTAGCGGGGGATAACTACGCGAAAGCGTAGCTAATACCGCATACGCCCTACGGGGGAAAGCAGGGGATCGCAAGACCTTGCACTATTAGAGCGGCCGATATCGGATTAGCTAGTTGGTGGGGTAACGGCTCACCAAGGCGACGATCCGTAGCTGGTTTGAGAGGACGACCAGCCACACTGGGACTGAGACACGGCCCAGACTCCTACGGGAGGCAGCAGTGGGGAATTTTGGACAATGGGGGAAACCCTGATCCAGCCATCCCGCGTGTGCGATGAAGGCCTTCGGGTTGTAAAGCACTTTTGGCAGGAAAGAAACGTCATGGGCTAATACCCCGTGAAACTGACGGTACCTGCAGAATAAGCACCGGCTAACTACGTGCCAGCAGCCGCGGTAATACGTAGGGTGCAAGCGTTAATCGGAATTACTGGGCGTAAAGCGTGCGCAGGCGGTTCGGAAAGAAAGATGTGAAATCCCAGAGCTTAACTTTGGAACTGCATTTTTAACTACCGAGCTAGAGTGTGTCAGAGGGAGGTGGAATTCCGCGTGTAGCAGTGAAATGCGTAGATATGCGGAGGAACACCGATGGCGAAGGCAGCCTCCTGGGATAACACTGACGCTCATGCACGAAAGCGTGGGGAGCAAACAGGATTAGATACCCTGGTAGTCCACGCCCTAAACGATGTCAACTAGCTGTTGGGGCCTTCGGGCCTTGGTAGCGCAGCTAACGCGTGAAGTTGACCGCCTGGGGAGTACGGTCGCAAGATTAAAACTCAAAGGAATTGACGGGGACCCGCACAAGCGGTGGATGATGTGGATTAATTCGATGCAACGCGAAAAACCTTACCTACCCTTGACATGTCTGGAATTCCGAAGAGATTTGGAAGTGCTCGCAAGAGAACCGGAACACAGGTGCTGCATGGCTGTCGTCAGCTCGTGTCGTGAGATGTTGGGTTAAGTCCCGCAACGAGCGCAACCCTTGTCATTAGTTGCTACGAAAGGGCACTCTAATGAGACTGCCGGTGACAAACCGGAGGAAGGTGGGGATGACGTCAAGTCCTCATGGCCCTTATGGGTAGGGCTTCACACGTCATACAATGGTCGGGACAGAGGGTCGCCAACCCGCGAGGGGGAGCCAATCCCAGAAACCCGATCGTAGTCCGGATCGCAGTCTGCAACTCGACTGCGTGAAGTCGGAATCGCTAGTAATCGCGGATCAGCATGTCGCGGTGAATACGTTCCCGGGTCTTGTACACACCGCCCGTCACACCATGGGAGTGGGTTTTACCAGAAGTAGTTAGCCTAACCGTAAGGGGGGCGATTACCACGGTAGGATTCATGACTGGGGTGAAGTCGTAACAAGGTAGCCGTATCGGAAGGTGCGGCTGGATCACCTCCTTTCAGAGCTTAAGTGCTCGTGTTAAGCGTCCACTCTTATCGGTTGTTTTTTGTAGCTGGGGTCAATATTGATTGGCCTGGCGTAGAAGTTAACGCATAGCGCTGCTTGCAGCGCTATGCGTTGGGTTTTACTCAACAGCTATATTCGTTCTTTAACAATCTGGAAGAAGCACAACGAAATGTACTTATTAAGTACTCGGCGCAAGCCGAAGAAAATAAGTACGGGTTGTGATTGCATTATTTTGTTCCAAGTTCTCAAGGCTGAGGTGAATAACCTCAGACTGCTTTGAAACTTATGAACGGCACAAACGCTAATACTCAGGTCCTATAGCCTACAGCGTTATAGGATCAAGCGACTAAGTGCATATGGTGGATGCCTTGGCGATCACAGGCGATGAAGGACGTAGTAGCCTGCGAAAAGCTACGGGGAGCTGGCAAACAAGCTTTGATCCGTAGATGTCCGAATGGGGAAACCCACCGCAGCAATGCGGTATCCCTAGCTGAATACATAGGCTAGTGGAAGCGAACCGGGTGAACTGAAACATCTCAGTAGCTCGAGGAAAAGAAATCAACCGAGATTCCGAAAGTAGTGGCGAGCGAAATCGGAAGAGCCTTTACGTTTTAGCACGCAAGATAGTCGAACGGAATGGAAAGTCCGGCCGTAGCAGGTGATAGCCCTGTAGATGAAATCTTGTGTGTGGAACTAAGCGTAAGACAAGTAGGGCGGGACACGTGAAATCCTGTTTGAAGATGGGGGGACCATCCTCCAAGGCTAAATACTCGTGATCGACCGATAGTGAACCAGTACCGTGAGGGAAAGGCGAAAAGAACCCCGGAAGGGGAGTGAAATAGATCCTGAAACCGTATGCATACAAACAGTAGGAGCCTCCTTGTGGGGTGACTGCGTACCTTTTGTATAATGGGTCAGCGACTTACATTCAGTGGCAAGGTTAACCGAATAGGGAAGCCGTAGCGAAAGCGAGTCCGAATAGGGCGATTCAGTCGCTGGGTGTAGACCCGAAACCAGATGATCTATCCATGGCCAGGTTGAAGGCACGGTAACACGTGCTGGAGGACCGAACCCACTAATGTTGAAAAATTAGGGGATGAGCTGTGGATAGGGGTGAAAGGCTAAACAAATCTGGAAATAGCTGGTTCTCTCCGAAAACTATTTAGGTAGTGCCTCAAGTATTACTGCGGGGGGTAGAGCACTGTTATAGCTAGGGGGTCATGGCGACTTACCAAACTATGGCAAACTCCGAATACCCGCAAGTACAGCTTGGGAGACAGAGCACCGGGTGCTAACGTCCGGACTCAAGAGGGAAACAACCCAGACCGCCAGCTAAGGTCCCGAATTATCGCTAAGTGGGAAACGAAGTGGGAAGGCATAGACAGTCAGGAGGTTGGCTTAGAAGCAGCCATCCTTTAAAGAAAGCGTAATAGCTCACTGATCGAGTCGTCCTGCGCGGAAGATGTAACGGGGCTAAGCGATAAACCGAAGCTGCGGGTGTGCACTTTTAGTGCACGCGGTAGGAGAGCGTTCTGTAAGCCTGCGAAGGTGGCTTGTAAAGGCTGCTGGAGGTATCAGAAGTGCGAATGCTGACATGAGTAGCGATAAAGGGGGTGAAAAGCCCCCTCGCCGTAAGTCCAAGGTTTCCTGCGCAACGTTCATCGGCGCAGGGTGAGTCGGCCCCTAAGGCGAGGCAGAGATGCGTAGCTGATGGGAAACTGGTTAATATTCCAGTACCGTCGTACAGTGCGATGGGGGGACGGATCGCGGAAGATCATCAGGGTGTTGGATGTCCCTGTTGCTGTATCGAAGATGGCGCTTAGGCAAATCCGGGCGCGTAAATCAAGGGTATGGCACGAGCGAGCATTGCTTGCGAAGTGATTGGAAGTGGTTCCAAGAAAAGCCTCTAAGCTTCAGCTGTGCGAGACCGTACCGCAAACCGACACAGGTGGACGGGATGAATATTCCAAGGCGCTTGAGAGAACTCAGGAGAAGGAACTCGGCAAATTGATACCGTAACTTCGGGAGAAGGTATACCCCGGTAGTGTGAAGCGCCTGCGCGCTTAGCATGATGGGGTCGCAGAGAATCGGTGGCTGCGACTGTTTATTAAAAACACAGCACTCTGCAAAGACGAAAGTCGACGTATAGGGTGTGACGCCTGCCCGGTGCCGGAAGGTTAAGTGATGGGGTGCAAGCTCTTGATCGAAGCCCCGGTAAACGGCGGCCGTAACTATAACGGTCCTAAGGTAGCGAAATTCCTTGTCGGGTAAGTTCCGACCTGCACGAATGGCGTAACGATGGCCACACTGTCTCCTCCTGAGACTCAGCGAAGTTGAAGTGTTTGTGATGATGCAATCTACCCGCGGCTA
This sequence comes from Achromobacter spanius, assembly GCF_002812705.1. Classification (NCBI taxonomy): domain Bacteria; kingdom Pseudomonadati; phylum Pseudomonadota; class Betaproteobacteria; order Burkholderiales; family Alcaligenaceae; genus Achromobacter; species Achromobacter spanius. Next base: position 3,141,443 of record NZ_CP025030.1, read on the forward strand.
GACGGAAAGACCCCATGAACCTTTACTGTAGCTTTGCATTGATCTGTGAACCGGCCTGTGTAGGATAGGTGGGAGGCTTTGAAGCGTGGTCGCTAGATCACGTGGAGCCATCCTTGAAATACCACCCTGGTTTGTTTGCGGTTCTAACCTTGGTCCGTTATCCGGATCGGGGACAGTGCATGGTGGGCAGTTTGACTGGGGCGGTCTCCTCCCAAAGTGTAACGGAGGAGTTCGAAGGTACGCTAGGTACGGTCGGAAATCGTGCTGATAGTGCAATGGCATAAGCGTGCTTGACTGTGAGACTGACAAGTCGAACAGGTGCGAAAGCAGGACATAGTGATCCGGTGGTTCTGAATGGAAGGGCCATCGCTCAACGGATAAAAGGTACTCTGGGGATAACAGGCTGATACCGCCCAAGAGTTCATATCGACGGCGGTGTTTGGCACCTCGATGTCGGCTCATCTCATCCTGGGGCTGTAGCCGGTCCCAAGGGTATGGCTGTTCGCCATTTAAAGAGGTACGTGAGCTGGGTTTAAAACGTCGTGAGACAGTTTGGTCCCTATCTGCCGTGGGCGTTGGATACTTGACGGAGCCTGCTCCTAGTACGAGAGGACCGGAGTGGACGTACCTCTGGTGTACCGGTTGTCATGCCAATGGCATTGCCGGGTAGCTAAGTACGGAAGAGATAACCGCTGAAGGCATCTAAGCGGGAAACTCGTCTGAAGATTAGGTATCCCGGGGACTTGATCCCCCTAAAGAGTCGTTCGAGACCAGGACGTTGATAGGTCGGGTGTGGAAGCGCAGTAATGCGTTAAGCTAACCGATACTAATTGCTCGTGAGGCTTGATCCTATAACACTGATGGTTATTGACCTGGTGATATAGCGTTCCAAGTGTCGTTCAATACAAAATCTGGCTGCACCGTCAGCAGCCAGCCAACACCAATTACATACCCCTTGTGCGTGATCATCGAGTTTGCCTCTGATCACCCACACGTTGTGTTTCTTCCAAGATTGGAGCCGTTGCGCTAACCCGCAGCCGCTCAACCCGTTACGCCTGACGACCATAGCAAGGTGGTACCACTCCTTCCCATCCCGAACAGGACAGTGAAACGCCTTCGCGCCGATGATAGTGGACGGACGTCTGTGAAAGTAGGTCATCGTCAGGCTTTTATTGCGCAAAACCCCACAGGTGATCCTGTGGGGTTTTGTTTTTGGGTTTTATTTTTGGGTCTTGATATTAGGTTTGAAATTTTAGATTGAGACCGAAGATTTGACCTTTGCGATACTGATTAATTGAAAACGCCTCGCGGCTCATGCCGCGAGGCGTTTTTGTTTGATGTCGCCGCCATTCGATTACGAATTGGCCAGATATTGCTGACGATCGATACCGTGGCGCTGGAGTTTGTCGTAGAAGGTCTTGCGTGGGATGCCCAGCGTTTCAAGTGTGGTCTTGAGGTCGCCTCGGTTGGCGGCAAGTGCATCGCGGATCAATTGCGCTTCCAAACTCTCCATGCGTTCTGGCAGGCTGAGAGCTTCGTGCGTTTGAGGGCCCGTTCCGGATTCCGGCATATTCAGCACGCCCAGCACTACGCGCTCGGCGAAGTGGGCAAGTTCCCTCACATTGCCTGGCCAGTCGTGCGTCATGACGTGCTGATTGATGGCGGGAGGCATCTCCGGGATGTCGCGATGAAATCGACGCGATGCGTGCCCAAGATAATGCGCGAATAACAGAGGGATGTCGTCCCGGCGTTCGCGCAAGGGTGGGATGCGGATGGTGACCACGTTGAGCCTGTAGAACAGGTCTTCGCGAAACTTGGTCCGGATGGCTGGGCTACCCAGATCTTCTTTGGTGGCGGCCACGACGCGCAGATCCAGGTTGCGCACTTCGTTGCTGCCCAGCGGGGTGATCTGGCGCGATTCGAGTACGCGCAGCAGTTTCACTTGCACCGCGAGCGGCATGCTCTCGATTTCGTCCAGGAACAAGGTTCCCCCGCTGGCATGTTCGATCCGGCCGACACGCTTTTTTTGCGCGCCGGTAAATGCACCGGCCTCGTGACCAAATAGCTCGCTTTCAATGACGGTTTCTGGCAACGCGCCGCAATTAATGGCGACCAATTCACGATGGCGGCGGCGACTGAGCCGATGAAGCGCCGTTGCCACGACCTCCTTGCCGGTTCCCGTTTCGCCCTCGACCAGCACATCGACATCCGCATCCGCAATGTGGCGGAGGGTTTCCTTGATGCGCTGCATGGCGGGGGTGGCGCCGATGAAGGGCACTTCATCGGCTTGCACTGCAAACGCGGCGTCGCGCAGGCGGCGGTTCTCCAGTACCAGACGGCGCTTTTCTGCCGCGTGCAGGATGGCGGTGGTGAGCCGGTCGGGCGCATAGGGCTTGGCCAGGAAGTCATAGGCGCCCTCGCGCATGCATTGGACCGCGGTAGCGATATCGCCGTGGCCAGTGATAAGGATGACCGGCAGTTCCGGGTCGATGCCACGCAACCGATTGAACAGTTGCAGGCCATCGATGTCCGGCATGCGGATATCGGTCACGACCACCCCGTCGAAGTCGCGGTGCAAGGCCGGAAGTGCGGAACGCGCGGTTCCGTATGCGTCGACGGTCATGCCTTGCAATCTAAGGGTTTGCACGTTTGCCCGACGCAGGTCTTCGTCGTCGTCGATGAAAACGACATGGGGCGCTGCAGGTGCGCGATCGTCCAGTGCTGGACCCGCATACGGAAAGGTGTCAGGGCTTTGGATCATGGTGAAAAGAAATGGCCTGAGCGCCGTGGCCGGCGTCTGCCTTGCGCAATGTAAGGATGAACACGGCGCCGCATTGGGCGCCTTGAGTTGTCGGAATACCGAGCTCACCTGGATGGCTCGCGTGCAGGTCGCCGCCGAATTCGGCGACGATATCGCGGCAAATGACCAGGCCCAAGCCCAGGCCTTCCGGCTTCGTCGTATAAAAAGGGGTGAACAGACGAGCCCGTGCGTCGGTCGACAGCCCGGGGCCGTTGTCGTTCACGTAAAGCCGCACGGTTGTGCCGAGGTCTTGCAAGGCGACGATGACCCGGCCATCGGAAACGCCTTCCAACGCTTCCATCGCGTTTTGTAGCAAATTCACCAAGACCTGCTCCAAGCGGATGCGGTCGGCGCGGACGAGTACATCTTGGTCAGCCGGCGGCCGTTCCAGTGCAACGCCCTGCCTGCGCGCGCGTGGGCCAATCAACAACAAGGCCCCGTCCAAGGCCTCGTTGAGACTGGTGGGGCCTATCGACGCACCGGCTTTGCGTGAAAATGCGCGCAATTCGCCCGTGATATGGCCAATACGTTCGGTCAGTGTGGCGATGGTGCCCAAATTCTCTTTGGCGGCCTCCGCGTCGTGGCGGCGCAGGAATTCCGTGGCGTTGTCAGCGTAGGCTCGGATCGCCGCGACGGGCTGGTTGATCTCGTGGGCAACCCCGGCGGCAACCTGTCCCAGCAAGGCCAGCTTGCTGGCTTGCACCAGTTCGTCCTGCATCGTATGCAGGCGCGCCTCGGCGCGTTGCCGTTCGTCCATTTCGTCCATCAGTTGCTCATTGAGCTCGCGCAGTTGGCCAGTGCGTTCACCGACCAACGCGGCCAATTGCGCCTGGATGGCGGCCTGCAGGCCGGCCCGTTCGCGGTTGCGATGGCGCCGATACAGCACGATGCCGATTGCAGCCGCCAGAAGGCCCTGCAACAGCAAGGCGGCCAATTGCGCGTTGGCGGTGGCCTGGTTCACGGCCGTTTGGACGGGCGACAGTAAATGCAACGTCCAGCCCGGAGACTCCGCGATGGGCAAGGTGGTGTGCAGCAGCGGCGCCCCGTTGGGAATCTGTGGCAAGGCGTGGTTGGCCTGCACCAATTGACCGGTGCTGCCCAGGGATAACGGCGGCGTCAGGGGCAAAGGTTGAAAGGGTGCATCGCCAAACTGAAGGCTGGTGCGCAAGGTTTGCGCCAGGTCGGGCGCCAGAGGCGCCAAGACGTCGAAACGCCAGGCCGCTACGCTGCCCAGCAACACCACGCCATGCTCGTCGGTGACAAAGATGGGCGCGGCGGATTGCCGCCAGTCTGACTCCAGGCCGCGAAAATCCACTTTCAACACGATCACGCCCAACATGGCGCCGTTGGCATCGTCCACGCGGCGCGACAAATATAAGCCGGCTTCATGGCTGACCGTTCCCAAGGCGAAATGCTCTGCGTAGCCGTTGGCGACGGCGCCTTGGAAGTAGGGGCGAAATTGATAGTCGACCCCGACAAACGTGGCGGGTTCGCGCCAATTACTGGCGGCGATTGCCAGCCCCGTCTTGTCCAGTAGATAGATGGCGGAGGCGCCGACGCCACGAGTCAGCGTGTCGAGTTTGTCGTCCAGGGATTCGATCTGGGCGGTCGACGCGCCCTGTAGCGCCGCGCGCACGTCCACATCTCGTGTCAAGACGAAGGGCAGGGCCCGGAATTTGTCGAGGTTATTGCGCAGCAGGGCGGCGTTGATCTGGCCAGCGCTGCGTGCCTGGGCGGTCGCGCTCTTGATGGCGTTGTCGCGGGCCCACTCCGTGGCCACATGCAGGACCCCGACAACGATGCCGACCGCGACCAAGATGCCCAATGCGCGCGCACGCCACGAGCGCGGAGCGTGTCGCGAGGCGAGCGTGGAAGAGGTTGCGTCTGAACGCTCGGCGGAGGAAGAGGGTTGGGAGTTGGACATGGTGTGCGGACTTCCGCACATTCTAGCTCAGTTGTGTGCGGCTTCCCGCCATTAATGCACCTGGAGATCCGCGCGAGGGAAGTAAAACCACTGCAATATCAATGGTTTGTCGTATTCCGCTTGCACCAAGCTCACCTGGCACGGGTCTTGCATATACAGGGCTAAGCCGAGCCGTATCCGCGCGCGGTGAAATCGGCATGCGACCACAACGCAATGCCATAAAACAGAAAACGCCCTGTCGCCCGCTGCGCTCAACCGCGTGGGGCAAGGGGCATTGGTGGGGACAAAACCCGATGATCGACGTAGATCAGAGCGCACCCGTGCGCAAGCTGAAGTTCTATCAAATCCTGTATGTGCAGGTGATTTTCGCCATCGTGATTGGGGTGCTGCTGGGCGCGTTCAAGCCCGAACTCGGCCAGCAGATGCAGCCGTTGGGCGATGCCTTCATCAAGCTGGTGAAGATGATCATCGCGCCGGTGATCTTCCTGACCGTGGCGTCCGGCATTGCCGGCATGAGCGACTTGAAAAAGGTCGGGCGCGTGGCCGGCAAGGCAATGCTGTACTTCCTGACTTTTTCGACACTGGCCCTGATCGTAGGCATGGTCGTCAGCCATATCGTCCAGCCGGGCGCGGGGATGCACATCGACCCCAGCACTCTGGATCAGAAGGCCGTGGCCAGCTTCGTGGCCAAGGCGCACGACTCGACCATCACCGGCTTCCTGATGAACATCATCCCGACGACGATCTTCAGTCCGTTCGTGGGCGGAGATATTCTGCAGGTGCTGTTCGTGGCGGTGCTGTTTGGTATCGCGCTTGCCATGGTGGGCGAGCGCGGCAAGCCGATTCTGAGCTTCATGACCGCGCTGGCCCAGCCGATCTTCAAGCTGGTTGCGATCCTGATGAAGGCGGCCCCCATCGGCGCGTTCGGCGCGATGGCGTTCACCATCGGCAAGTACGGCATCAAGTCGGTCGTGAACCTGGCCATGCTGGTGGGCACCTTCTACGCCACGTCGGTGCTGTTCGTGGTGGTGGTGCTGGGTCTGGTCGCCCGCTACAACGGTTTTTCGATCCTGAAACTGGTGCGCTACATCCGCGAAGAATTGTTGTTGGTGCTGGGCACGAGTTCATCGGAAGCCGCGTTGCCCACGCTGATGCAGAAGATGGAACGCGCCGGGTGTTCGAAGTCGGTGGTTGGCCTGGTGGTGCCCACGGGATACTCGTTCAACCTGGACGGTACCAACATCTATATGACAATGGCCGCGCTGTTCATCGCGCAGGCGTGTGACATTCCCCTGTCGCTGGGCGACCAGATCTTGCTGCTGGCTGTCGCGATGCTCAGTTCCAAGGGGGCCGCGGGGGTCACGGGCGCTGGTTTCATTACCCTGGCCGCCACCTTGTCGGTGGTGCCCTCGGTGCCCATCGCGGGGATGACGCTGATCTTGGGCGTGGACCGCTTCATGTCGGAATGCCGCGCCTTGACCAACCTGGTCGGCAACGCCACCGCCGCGGTCGTGGTTGCTCGCTGGGAAGGGGAGCTGGATCAGGAGCAGTTGCACGCCGCGCTGGAGGGGCAGTTGGCGCCTGTCGTGCCGGCTTCTGAAGCGCCCGCGCACGACGCGCAGCCGACGCTGGGCCACACGGTGGTGTAAACGTCCGAAGGTGCTTCCTTGAATGAAAAAATCCCCCGGGTCACGACGATCTCGGGGGATTTTCTTATGGGCGTGTCATTACGGGCGTGACACTACGGGGCATGACACGACAGGGCGTGTCACCACGCTGTTCAAGGAATCTCGATGCCTGCCGCTCGCAGCAGATTCGACGTTTCGAATAGCGGCAGGCCCATCACGCCGGTATAGCTGCCGGCAATGCGCGAAATGAACGTACCGGCCAAGCCCTGGATGCCATAGGCGCCTGCCTTGCCGAAGGGTTCACCGCTATCGCAGTAGCGGCCGATTTCGTCGTCGCTCAAGTCGCGCATGTGGACGTCGGTGACTGACACCGCTTCCAGTAGCTGATCGCCCGTGCAGACTGCGACGGCGGTTCGGACTTCATGCGCCTGTCCGGACAAGGCACGCAAGATGCGCACAGCGTCCGCGCGGTCGGCAGGCTTGCCCAGGACCGTGCCATTCAAAATGACGGTCGTGTCGGCGGCCAACAGGGGCAGATCAGGCAGATTGTGGACGCGCATCCAGTCGCGGCCCCGCAGCGCTTTGTCGCGCGCCGTGCGTTGCACGTAGTCGGCGGCGCTTTCGCCTTCGTGTTGAGGCTCGTCTTCGCCGGGAGGCGATGGCACCAGCAGGACGGTGTGGACAAGGCCGATCTGAGTCAGCAGTTCACGCCGCCGAGGGCTGGCCGAGGCCAGGTAAAGGCGAGCGGGGGAAGCGTCAGGGGCGGCGGTGTGAGGCATGCGGAATCGAGTGGGGCGCCGCCCTGGCTGCGGTCAGGCGCGGTGGTAGGGGTGATTGGTCATGATGGCCCAGGCGCGATAGAGCTGTTCGGCCAACACCACGCGGACCATGGGATGCGGCAAGGTCAGCGACGACAAGCGCAGCTGCCCGCTGCACGAGGCCTTCAGGTCGGCGTCCAGGCCATCCGGGCCGCCCACCAGAAAAGCCACGTCCTGGCCGCCCGCGCGCCACTGTTCGAGCTTTTGCGACAAGGCCATGGTTGTCAGGTCGCGGCCGCGTTCGTCCAGCGCCAGCCGCAGCGCGCCGGCGGGTAAGGCGGCTTCAATGCGTTTGGCTTCCGCCGCCATCATCTGGGCGGGCGTCTTGCCGGTTGTGCGCGGTTCCGGCTTGATCTCGCGCAGTTCCAGCGCGCAATCGGCGGGCAGGCGTTTGGCGTAGTCGGCCCAGGCAGTCTCTACCCAGTCCGGCATTCGCGTGCCCACTGCCGCAACAATCAGCTTCACGGCAAGAACTCAGGCTTCGGCGTCGTCGTAGCCGTTGTCGGCGGGGATCGGCGCTGCCCGGGTCGATTCCGGCAGCAGCTTTACACGCACCGGTTTGCCGCCCCAGATCTCTTCCAGGTTGTAGTACTGGCGGATGGCGGGTTGCATGATGTGCACGACGACGTCACCGAGGTCGACGACGACCCATTCACCGGTGTCCTCGCCTTCGATGGTGATGCCGGTCAGTTCAAGGGCACGGCCGCGGTCGGCCACGCTGGAGGCGAGGGCTCGGGTTTGGCGGTTGGAGGTGGCGCTGGCAATCACGACGCGATCGAACAAGCTTGTCAGATGCGTGGTGTTGTAGACCTTGATGTCTTGCGCCTTGACGTCTTCGAGGGCATCGATGACGGCGCGTTGGAGTTTCGTTATATCCATAGCTGCAAATATAACCCGCGGACGGACGGCGGATGCCGGCTCCGTGGCGCTTTCGGCGCCGGGCGGGTGTGGGTTTATCGGTAAAGTTGGTGCGCCGCAATGTAGGCGGCGACGGGCGGGGCCAACAGGCCGTCGGTGGATTCACCCGCGGCCAGCCGCCTACGGATGTCCGAAGCGGACACCGCCATGGGGGCAAAGGGCAATTCTTCCAGGCTGTGGCCCTGGTCTTGCAGCCAGGTGGTCAGTTCCGTGGGCGGCAAGAGCGGGGTGCCAGGGCGGGTGGCCACGGCCAGATCCACCAGGCTGGCGATGTCGCGCCAATTGCGCCAGGTGCAAAAGTTGGCGAGTTGGTCGGCCCCCAGCAGCCAGACATATCGCGCACCCTGGGGCAGGCCGCGCAGCGTGTCGATGGTGTAAGTGGGGCCGTCGCGTTCGATTTCGACGGGGTTGACGACCAGGCCGTCGTGCCCGGCAATGGCCAGTTCCAGCATGTCACGGCGTTGTTCGCCCGTGGCGTGCAAAGCTGCTCGCTGCCACGGGTTGCCGGCGGGAATGAGCTCCACGGCGGCGAGATCCAGCGTGTCCAACGCGCTTTTTGCCAGCGCGACATGGGCGACGTGGACGGGGTCAAAGCTGCCGCCCAGCAGACCGATGCGCTTCAAACCCAATCTCGCGGCGTCAGGTAGGCGGCAAGCTCGGCTTCCGGCGTGCCCGCTTCGGGCTGCCAGTCGTAGCGCCATTGCGCCAAGGGTGGCATCGACAGCAGGATGGATTCGGTGCGGCCACCGGATTGCAGGCCGAACAGCGTGCCACGGTCGAAAACCAGATTGAATTCAACATAGCGGCCACGGCGGTACGCCTGGAAGTCGCGTTCGCGCTCGGTGTAAGCCATGTCGCGGCGGCGTTCGACGATGGGCAGATAGCTGTCCAGGAATGCGTCGCCCACAGAGCGGGTCAGCGCGAACGAGGCGTCAAAGCCGGGTGCGTTCAGGTCGTCAAAGAAGACGCCGCCGATGCCGCGCGTTTCGTTGCGGTGCTTCAGGAAGAAGTACTCATCGCACCAGCGTTTGTAGCGCGGATAGTACTCAGGGCCGTGGCTGGCCAGCGCGTCGCGGCAGACCGTATGGAAATGCCGGGCGTCGTCTTCGAAAGGGTAGTAGGGCGTGAGGTCTATGCCGCCACCGAACCAGAAGACGTCGGCTTCATCATGCCCGGGGCGGGCCGTCGCCACGAACATGCGCACATTCATGTGCGTGGTGGGCACGTAGGGGTTGCGCGGGTGCAGCACCATGGACACGCCCATGGCTTCCCAGGCGCGGCCGGCAAGCTCGGGCCGGTGGGCGCTGGCCGACGGGGGCAGCTTGGTGCCCTTGACGTGGCTGAACAGTACGCCCGCGCGCTCGAACAGCTTGCCGCCTTCCAGCAGCCGCGACAGCCCGCCGCCGCCTTCCGGACGTACCCATTCATCGGCGCGGAAGGGGCCGCCTTCCGCCGCTTCCAGCGCTTGGACAATACGCGCCTGCAAGCCGGTGAGGTAATCGCGGACGGAGGCAACGGGCAAGGCGTTCATCAGCGCTTTCCGGGGTTACGCGTTGGACTTCGGCTTTTGTTGCGAGGGCTTGAGCGCGCGCCAGCCGATGTCGCTGCGGTACTGGCGGCCATCGAAATGGATGCCGTCGATGGCTTCGTACACGCGGTCGCGAGCCATCTTGACCGAGTCGCCCAAGGCCGTGACGCACAGCACGCGGCCGCCGGTTGTCTTGGTATCTTCACCATCCCGTTCGGTGGCGGCATGGAAGACCATGCAGTCTTCGGCGTCGGCGGGCAGGCCGCGGATGACGTCGCCGGTGCGTGGCGTGTTGGGGTAATTGTGCGACGCCAGCACTACGCCCAGCGCGGTGCGGCGGTCCCAGACGATGTCGGCCTGGTTCAGCGTGCCGTCCACGGCGTGCTCAAGCGCGTCCAGCAGGTCGCTCTTGACGCGCATCATGATGGGCTGCGTTTCCGGATCACCCATGCGGCAGTTGAATTCCAGCGTCTTGATCTCGCGGTCGGGATCGTCGCCCGGGGCGATCATCAGGCCGGCGTACAGGAAGCCGGTGTAGGGAATGCCGTCGCGCGTCATGCCCTGCACCGTCGGCAGGATGATTTCGCGCATGATGCGGTGGTGCAGTTCGGGCGTGACGATCGGCGCGGGCGAATAGGCGCCCATGCCGCCGGTGTTCGGACCCTGGTCGCCGTCTTGCAGGCGCTTGTGGTCTTGGCTGGTAGCCAACGCCAGCACGTTGCGGCCGTCGCACATGACGATGAAGCTGGCTTCTTCGCCCACCAGGCATTCTTCGATGACGACGCGAGCGCCCGCGGCGCCCATCGAGCCGTCGCCCAGCATGGCGTCAACGGCGGCATGCGCTTCTTCCAGCGTGGCCGCAACCACAACACCCTTGCCGGCGGCCAGGCCGTCGGCCTTGATCACGATGGGGGCGCCTTCCTGGTCAATATAGGCATGCGCCTGAACCGGGTCGGTGAAGGTGGCGTAGCGCGCGGTCGGGATGTTGTGCCGGACCATGAAGGCCTTGGCGTAGTCCTTCGAGCTTTCCAGTTGCGCGGCGGCCTTGGTGGGGCCGAAGATTTTCAGGCCGCGCGCGCGGAACACGTCCACCACGCCCGAGGCCAGCGGCGCTTCCGGCCCAACGACCGTCAGGGCGATTCCTTCGCGCTGGACGAAATCGGCCAGCTCCTCGGCATTGGTGAGCGCGATGTTTTCCATCTGCTCGGCCCGTTGCGTGCCGCCGTTACCCGGAGCGACAAACACCTTGTGTACGCGCGGGGAGCGGGCCAGCCGCCAGGCGAGGGCATGTTCGCGGCCGCCCGAGCCAATTACCAGGAGTTTCATGTTGCGTGATTCTGAAGGTTGCCACTCTAGCCCGTGGAGAAGGCGACGGACCCGGGACAGCCCGGGGCCGATTCATATTCCAGCGCGCTGGCGGACGGGCCGTCAACGTGCTGGAACCGTGGGATTTACTGCGCTTCGTCGAAAATGACGGTGGTATAGACTTCCTGCACGTCGTCCAGGCCTTCCAGGGCGTCGAGCAGTTTCTGCATCTTGATGGCGTCTTCGCCAGCCAGTTCGGTTTCGTTCAGCGCCTTCATGACGATGCCGTCAACTTCGGCTTTCAAACCGGCTTCGTCGAAAGCCTTGCGCACGGCGGCGTAGTCGGCCGGCGCGCAAACGACTTCGATCACGCCTTCTTCGTCGGTCGTTACGTCTTCGGCGCCGGCATCGAGCGCGGCTTCCATCACTTTGTCTTCAGCGGTGCCGGGCGCGAATACGAACTGGCCGCAATGCTTGAACATGAAGGCCACCGAGCCTTCCTGGCCCAGGTTGCCGCCGTTCTTGGCGAAGGCGTGGCGGACTTCCGCCACGGTGCGGGTGCGGTTGTCGGTCATGCAGTCAACGATGACCGCCGCGCCGCCGATGCCGTAGCCTTCGTAGCGGACTTCCTCGTAGGCGTCGCCGTCGGCGCCGCCCGCGCCACGCTGGATGGCGCGCTGGATGTTGTCCTTGGGCATGTTGGCGTCAGTGGCCTTGTCCCAGGCCATGCGCAAGCGGGGGTTGCTGTCCGGGTCGGGGCCGCCGGCGCGCGCCGCCACGGTGATTTCACGAATGATCTTGGTCCAAAGCTTCCCGCGCTTGGCGTCTTGACGCCCTTTGCGGTGCTGGATATTGGCCCATTTGCTGTGTCCGGCCATGGCTTCCCAGGAGAATTTGTCTGCAAAAAAAGGCATTTTACCGTGCCGACGGCCATAGCGCCCCGACGTAGCCCCGCCTGTGTCGATATTGCCACGCGCACAAGCACTACGGCAGGCTCTACACTTGGCCATCCTTTTGGCTTCCTGGTCCGGAGCGTTGCCCATGCCTAATCCCATCGTCATTGCCAAGAATGCGCAGACCGAACTGGCCCTGTTACCCGCGTTGGCCAACCGGCACGGGTGCATTACCGGGGCCACGGGCACCGGCAAGACCGTCACCCTGCAAGTGCTGGCCGAATCGTTTTCACGCATCGGCACGCCGGTGTTCATGGCCGACGTGAAGGGCGACCTGACCGGTATATCGCAAGCTGGGTTGGCCAGCCCCAAACTGGTCGAGCGGCTGAAAAGCCTGGGCCTTGACGAACCCGCATGGGGCGCCAGCCCGGTCACGCTCTGGGACGTCTTCGGTGAGCAGGGCCTGCCGGTGCGGGCCACCATTACCGATATGGGGCCACTGCTGCTGTCGCGCGTCCTGGAACTGAACGATACGCAGGAAGGGGTCCTGACCCTGGTATTCAAGGTGGCCGACGACGAAGGCCAACTGCTGCTTGACCTGAAAGACCTGCGCGCCATGCTGCAAAACGTGGCGGACCGTTCGGCCGAGCTCAAGACCCGCTACGGCAATGTGTCCTCGGCCAGCGTGGGCGCCATCCAGCGCGGCTTGCTGGCGCTGGAATCGCAGGGCGCCGAGCAATTCTTCGGCGAACCCATGCTGGACGTGGGCGACCTGATGCGCACCGATGCCCAGGGGCGCGGCATGGTCAACGTGCTGGCCGCCGACAAACTGATGCAGGCGCCGCGGCTGTACGCCATTTTCCTGCTGTGGCTCTTGGCCGACCTCTATGAAAAGCTGCCCGAAGTGGGCGACATGGACCAGCCCAAGCTGGTTTTCTTTTTCGATGAGGCGCACCTGCTGTTCAACGACGCGCCGCCCGCGCTGCTGAACAAGATCGAACAGGTGGTGCGCCTGGTGCGGTCCAAGGGCGTGGGTGTTTATTTTGTGACCCAGAATCCGCTGGACATTCCCGACACCGTGTTGGGGCAACTGGGTAACCGCATCCAGCATGCCTTGCGGGCTTTCACCCCGCGCGACCAGAAGGCCGTCAAGACCGCCGCGCAGACGATGCGCCCGAATCCGGGCCTGGACATCGAAGCGGCCATTACTGAACTAGGGGTGGGCGAGGCGCTGATTTCATTGCTGGACGCCAAGGGCCGCCCCATGCCGACGGAGCGCGCCTACGTGATGCCGCCGGCCAGCCGTATTGGCCCCGCGACGGACGTCGAGCGTCTGGCGTTGCGCCAGGGCAGCCCGATGGCCGCCAAGTACGAAAAGGCGGTTGACCGGGAATCCGCCTACGAAATCCTGGCGGGACGCGCCGCCGTGCCGGCGGATGCCGCCAGCGGCACGCCGACGGAATCCAAAGGCGAGGCGCCCGCCGAATCCTCTGACGGCGGCTTGATGGGCAGCTTGAAAGACGTACTGTTCGGATCGACCGGCCCGCGCGGGGGCAAGCGCGACGGCGTCGTCCAGACCATGGCCAAAAGTACGGCCCGCTCGATTGCGCGTGAACTGACGCGCGGCATTCTGGGATCGCTGCTGGGCTCCAAAACCCGGCGCTGACGCCACCTGTCCACTGGCAGGACGCTACCTTCCGTTTTGTAACGGGGGGTGTTGCGTCGCGCCCGTTTATGCCTATGATTCTGGGCGGTCTATCAAAGGAAACCTTAAGGACAAACGTGGTGGCTAAGAAACACAAGATTGCGGTGATTCCAGGAGACGGTATTGGCAAGGAAGTCGTGCCGGAAGGACTGAAAGTGCTGGACGCCGTGGCGACGCGCTTCGGCATCGAATTCCAATGGGATCATTTCGACTGGAGTTGCGACTATTACGCTCAGCACGGCAAGATGATGCCGGACGACTGGAAGGCGCAGATCGGGCAACACGAAGCGATTTTCTTCGGCTCGATCGGCTGGCCCGCCACGGTGCCGGACCACGAGGCGCTGTGGGGCTCGTTGTTCAAGTTCCGTCGCGAATTTGATCAATACATCAATTTGCGACCGGTTCGCCTGATGCCTGGCGTGCCGTCGCCGCTGGCCGACCGCAAGCCCGGCGACATTGATTTCTTCATCGTCCGTGAAAACACCGAAGGCGAATATTCCAACAGCGGCGGCCGCCTGTTTGAAGGCACCGACCGTGAGGTCGTCATTCAGGAAAGCGTGTTCACGCGCATTGGCGCCGATCGGGTGCTGAAGTTTGCATTCGAGCTGGCCCAAAAGCGCGGCAAGCACCTGACCGCCGCCACCAAATCAAACGGCATCTCGATTTCAATGCCCTGGTGGGACGAGCGGGTTGCCGACATGGCCGGGAACTATCCGGACGTGCGTTGGGACAAATACCATATCGATATCCTGTGCGCGCACTTCGTGCAGCATCCGGATTGGTTCGACGTGGTGGTGGCTTCCAACCTGTTCGGCGACATTCTTTCCGATCTGGGGCCGGCATGCACGGGCACGATTGGCATTGCTCCGTCCGCCAACCTGAACCCCGAGCGCAAGTTTCCGTCGCTGTTTGAACCCGTGCACGGCTCGGCGCCGGATATCTATGGCAAGGGCATCGCCAACCCGATCGGTCAGATCTGGAGCGGCGCATTGATGCTTGATTTCCTGGGTTACCCCGAGGCTTCGGCCGCGGTGGTGAAAGCGATTGAAACCGTGCTGGCGGACGGACCTCGCACGCGGGACATGAAGGGCAGCGCATCGACCGTCGATGTCGGGGACGCCATTGCGTCGCTGATCTCGGCCGGGTAAGCGCATCGAGCGGGGGCGGCCACTCAGGCTAGTTGATGGAACATTCAATGTCTTCTACCTCCGCCGCCCACGTGGGCGGTGGTCGGGCCGACCGCTTTGTACGCAAGCTGTTCCGTTTGCTGCGTTCGCGCACGCAACGGCATAACCAGCATTTGTGGCCGTTCGTGCGGATCTGGCGAGACCGCACAGGCGCCATCAGCGGCTTTCGCGCCTTTGGCCGGTCGCTGCCGTTGACGCCGTTGGCTCGGGGCTACGACCGCGCCGATGAAACGGTGCATCTGATCCTGAGCGGCCCGTCGGTTGCGCAGATTCCCTACGATCAGTTGGATATCCGCGTGGCCATGGGCGTGAATGGTGCCATTGCGCTGGCGCGCAAGTTCGACCTGCCATTCAAGTACTACTGCATCATCGACCAGAATTTTGTGCGGGAGCGTATTGACCTGGTGCGCGAGATCGTTGCGCGCGACCTGACGCTGTATGTGTTTCCGGAAGTGCTGCGCTACATCATGCAAGGCATTGCGCAAGACCAGATCCGCTGCCGCATCTGCGTCATTGAACTGATTTCCGAACGCGCCTATCAACGCAGCGCGGCGCCCGCGGTGCTCAAGCGGATTGCCGCAGCCACGCCTGATGTGCAATTGCTGGATGCCAAGCAGGGCATGGGGTACAGCTTCGATGCATCGCTAGGCGTGTTCGATGCCGACACGGTGGCCTATGCGGCCTTGCAGGTGCTGATGTCCTGCGGCGCGCGGCAAGTGTATGTGCACGGGCTGGACCTTACCTTACAGAACGGGCTGCGCTTTTATGACGAAGACGGCAAGCCTCAGACCAGCCGCCTGGCTCGCAAATTCACGCATTTGATCGAACCGTCGTTCCGCTTTGCCGCCGAGCAATGGCGGGCGCGTGGCGTGTCGGTGTTCAACCTGTCGCCCGTCAGCGCCTTGTCGGCCGATATTATCGAGCGGCTTGATTGGCAAGCGTTCTTGAAAGAGGACGCGCGCAGCGCGCCCTGATTCTCTGCATCAGTGTGCGCCCGCCGCGGCTTCAGCCGCACCGCCGCCGCCCGCCTTGCTGGAGCGGGGCCGCGCGAACCAGACCAGGCCCGTCAGCATCAGGAAGATGATGGCCGAGGCATAGAACACATCCACCGCCGACATCGTGAACGCTTGCGTATTGACCAGGCCATCCACCATGCTCAAGGCTTGTTGATGCGACATGCCCAAGCCGTTCTGCAGCGCATTCATCGTCTGGTCGAACGCTTGCTGCCCTGGCTTGGCGGCCTCGGTCAATTGCGAGTGGTGCAGCGTGGCGCGGTTTTCCCATAGCGTCGTTGCGATCGAGGTGCCGAACGCGCCCGCCGTCAGGCGCAGGAAGTTCGACAACCCAGATGCCGCGGGAATGCGCCACGGTTCAATGCTGGACAGCGTGATGGACGTCAGCGGCACGAAGAACGCCGCCATGGCCGCGCCCTGGATGATGGTTGGCAACATAAGCGTGCGCACGTCGGTCTGGGTGTTGAAGCCCGCCCGCATGAAGCACACCAGCGCGAAGATCAGGAACGCAACCGTCACGATCTGGCGCGGGTCGCGCGTGGCCAGCATCTTGCCCACGATGGGGGTCAGCAGGATGGCCAGCAGGCCAACCGGCGCCGTCACCAGACCGGCGTAGGTGGCGGTGTAGCCCATATTGCTTTGCAGCCACAGCGGCAGCAGCACCACGTTGCCGAAGAACACGCCGTAGGCCACCGCCAGCGTCAGCGCGCCGACGGTGAAGTTGCGTTCCTTGAACAGGCGCAGGTCCACCACGGGGTGGGCATCGGTCAGTTCCCAGATCAGGAAGAACACGAAGGCCACGAAAGCGGTTGCCGCCAGCGCAATGATGGTGGGGCTGGCGAACCAGTCCAGTTCCTTGCCCTTGTCCAGCATGATCTGCAAGGCGCCAACCCAGACCACCAGCAGCACCAGGCCCAGCTTGTCGATGGGCAGCTTGCGGGTCATGGATTCGCGGTTGCCGTAGATGCGCCAACTGATCCAGGCGGCCAGGAGGCCCACCGGCACATTGATGTAGAAGATCCAGGGCCAGGTGTAGTTGTCTGAAATCCACCCGCCCAGCAGGGGACCCGCCACGGGCGCGACCAGCGTGGTCATGGACCAGACGGCCAGCGCCATGCCCGCCTTGGACTTCGGGAAGCTGGCAAGCATCAACGTTTGCGACAGCGGGATCATCGGCCCGGCTACCGCGCCCTGCAACACGCGAAACGCGATCAGCGCTTCCAGCGACGGCGCAAAGCCGCACAGCCACGACGCCAGCACGAACAGCAGCGTGGAAATCAGGAACAGGCGCACCTGCCCGAAGCGCTGCGTGAGCCAGCCCGTCAGCGGTACCGTGATGGCATTGGCCACGGCGAACGACGTGATGACCCACGTGCCCTGGCTGGTGCTGACGCCCAGATCGCCCGAGATGGTGGGGATCGACACGTTCGCGATCGACGTGTCCAGCACGTTCATGAACACCGCGGTGGATAGCGCAATGGACCCGATGATGCGGGCCGCGCCTTCCAGCGGCGGGTAGGTGCCCGATGGGCGGGCGGGTTCTACGGGGGGCGCGCCAGCGCCCGCGGGCTGGGCGGTAGTGCTCATGATGCGAGGTTGTCTTCGATGATCTTCTTGATCATGGCGTCGACATCATCGTGTGCCGGTTCAAAGGCGCGCGTGGACCAGGCCGGCTCGCTGCGCACGGCCTGCGTCAGCGCTTCGCCGTCCTGCTGGCCCACATCCACTTCCACGTCCATCGACAGGCCGACGCGCAAGGGATGCGACTTCAGGTCTTCGGGGTCGAGCAGAATGCGCACGGGCACGCGCTGCACCACCTTGATCCAGTTGCCGGTGGCGTTCTGGGCGGGCAGCAGGGCGAACGCGCTGCCGGTACCCGCGTCCAGGCCGGCGACCTTGCCGTGGTAAACGACCGAGCTGCCGTACAGGTCGGCCACCATCTTGACCGGCTGGCCGATGCGCATCTTGCGCAGTTGGCCTTCCTTGAAGTTGGCTTCCACCCAGACCTGGTCCAGCGGCACCACCGTCATCAGCGCGTTGCCGGGGGCCACACGCTGGCCAACCTGCACGCTGCGGCGCGCGATCACGCCGCCCACCGGCGCGGGCAGCACGGTACGCGACTGGGCCAGCCAGGCATTGCGCAGGCCGGCGGCGGCCTGGAGCACATCGGGATGATTGGCCACCGTGGTGCCCTGCGTCAGCGCCTGGTTGGTCACCAGTTTGGCCTGCGACGCGGCCAGGGCGGCGCGGGCTTGGGCCAGGCCGGATTGCGCCGACTTCAGCGCGGCTTCCGCGTGCAGGATCTCTTCACCGCTGACACCGCCCGACTTGGCTAGTTGCTGGCGGCGGCTGACGTCGCTTTGCGCGCGGGTCAGCTCGGCCTGTGCGCGCAGAATGTCGGCACGGCGCAGGTCGACGTCGGCGGCCAGCGCATCGTTCTGCACGTAATAAGTGCGGACCTGGCGCACCATCTGCGCCAGCCTGGCTTGCGCTTGTTGCAGCGCCACGTCGGTGTCGGCGGGGTCCAGGCGAACGAGCGGCTGGCCGGCTGCGACGGTTTCGGTATCGTCGGCTTCGATGGCCACGACGGTACCGGGCACCTGCGGCGTAATCTGCACCAGGTTGCCGTGCACGTAGGCGTCGTCGGTGCTTTCGAAGTGGGCGCCGAAAAGCACCCACCAGATGCCATAGGCGATGGCGATGAGAATGAAGACGCCAGTCGCGATCAGCAATAGGCGTTTGCGGGCGGGGTTGGCGGTGGGGGTGGCAGCGTTCATGACGTCTGAATCCGGGGATCGTTCAATGAATGGGGTTCGTAGCGGCAGCGGACTGCGCGGTGTGCGCGGTGTCCGTCTGTGGCGCCGGTGTGTAGCCGCCGCCCAGGGCGTTGGCCAAGTTGGCGTCAAGCTGATAGGCGCGGATACGCAGATCGGTATCCAGGCGGGCCTGGGTCAGCACGCCGGTTTGCGCGATGAGCACGGTGATGTAGTTGCCCAGGCCGGCCTTGTAGCGGTTTACGGCCAGGTCGTAGGCGGCTTCGATGGCGGTGCGGGCCTGGCGCTGTTGGGCGCGCTCCTGCTCCAGCAAGCGCAGGCCGTCCAGCGCGTCGGCCACCTGGTGCACGGCGTCCAGCACGGCCTGGTTGTAGTCCGCCACGGCCAGATCGGCGTCGGCGCGGCGCCCGGCCAGGTTGGCGTTCAGTTCGCCGCCATGGAAGATGGGCAGCGTGACGGCCGGACCAAAGCCCGCCGTGCGCGCCGCGGCGCCCAGCAGGTTGCCCGTGCCCAGGGCCTGAAAGCCGGCAAACGCGGTCAGGTTGACGTTGGGGTAGAACTCCGCTTTGGCGGTGTCGATGGCGCTGCGCGCGGCTTCGGCGCGCCAGCGCGAGGCCACAACGTCGGGGCGATGGCCCAGCAGGTCCAGCGGAATGGCCGTGGGCACGACGCCCGCGGGCGCGGTCAAGTCCACGGCAACCAGCGATTGGCCGCGTTGCGGGCCGGCGCCTGCCAGCGCCGCAACCTGATTGCGCAACTGCGCCAGCGTCGTTTCCGTCTGCGTCAGTTCCACCTGGCCCGCAGCCAGCGACGATTCCGCCTGCTTCACTTCCACCTGCGTGTCCAGGCCGGCGCTGTAGCGGCCTTGCGTCAAGGACAAGACATCGGCGCGTTGCGCGATCACCCGCTTGAGCACATCGCGCTGCGCGAAGGCGTTCTGCAGGTTCAGGTAGGCACGTACCGTCGCGCTGGCCAACATGTTGCGTGCGGCTTGCGCGTCGGCGGTTGCGGCTTCGCGCTCCGACACGGCCGACTTCAGGCGTGATCGGTTCTTGCCCCAGAAGTCCAGCTCATAGCTGAAGTCCAGCGCCAGCCGGTTATCGCTGACGACGGTGCCGCCCAGCGGTGCCGGGTAGATGTAGTCGGCCGACAGGTGTTCGCGGTTCAGCGAGTAATTGGCGTCCACGCGGGGCATCAGCGGGGCGCGGGCGGTGCTGACGGCGGCGTTGGCCTTGGCCAGGCGCGCTTGGGCGGCGCTCATCGACGGGCTGTTGGCCAGTGCTTCGTCCATCAGCGCGTTGAGCTGTGCGTCGCCGTAGCGTTGCCACCATTGCGTGTTGGGCCAGGCGGTGTCGTGAGCGGTCAATCCCAGCTTGGCCGCATCCAGCGCTACAACGGGCTCGGGCCCGGGTTCCATCAGTGCGCAGCCGCTCAGGGCAAGCACCAATACGGTAGAAAGAAGGCGTTTCATCCTGACTGTTTGCTGAAAGTAATTGATTGATCTGTATTTGCCTAGGCAAATATTATGCCAAATAAAGCCCCACGCGCGAGTGGGGCGGAGCAGGTCGGAAAAGGGTCGTCAGCGCTCGGGCGCGGTGCCGGAGGCCGAGCCGTTGGCGATCATCCGGCGCATGAAGTGCATCAACTGGGTAACTTCGTCTGCAGAAAAACCACGTAGGTGGTGGTTCAGCGCGCGGGCGATGCTAGGCGGGATTTCACGAGCCTTGGCTTCGCCCAGCTCGGTCAGTTCGATTTTTACAACGCGGCGGTCTTCCAGGCTGCGACTGCGGCGCAGCAGGCCTTTGGCCTCAAGACGGTCAAGCGCGCGAGTCATGGCGCCAGTGTCCATGTCATTGAGGCGGGCCAGTTCGGCGGGGGTGTCGGCGCGGCCCAGGAAGACCATGGCGAGCGGGCGCCATTGCATGGCGGTCAGGTCCAGCGGCGCCATTTCCTGGTCCAGCATCCGGGTCAGGGAGTGATAGACCAGCTTGATGAGGTAGCCCGCGTTCTCTTCCCCCATGCAACGGTGGTCGTTGCGATAGTGGATGGGGGCGTCGGCGTCAGGCGGGGCAGTTTCGGCATTCATGCGCCGAATTTTACTGCCTAGTCAGTTATTGTCAAGGCTGCTATTTTACCGGTATTTCCGCCTCGAACACGCCCTTGCGCAAGCCTGACCAGACGATTGCCGCAACGATCAGCGCGGCGCCCGCCATCATGCGGGGCGTCGGTTCCTGGCTGAAAAGCATCCACGCGAATGCGATGGCATACACCGGTTCCAGGGCAATCACCAAGCCGGCGCTGCGGGCGTTCAGGCGGGTCAGGCTGGACACGAACAGATAGTGCGACAGGCCGGTGCAGAAGATGCCCAGCAAGGCCAGCCAGAACCAGTCCAGCGCGGGCAGGGCGGGCAACTGTCCGACCGCGAAGGGCACCATTACCAGCGCCACCACCACGTTTTGCCAGCATGCCACCTGCATCGGGTCCATGCCGGAGGCCGAGCGCCGGTTGCTCAACGCCAGCAGGGCGAAGGTCAGCCCGGACAGCAGGCCCCACGCCAGGCCGATGGTGCCCTGGTCGGCCAGGTCGAAAGACGGCGTCACCAGGATGAGCCCGGCGGTGACCAGGCCCAGCAACATCCATTCGGCCGCGCGGATGCGTTCTCGGAAGAGCAGGCCTTCGAACAGCGTGATGAATGCGGGAAAGCTGGCGAAACCCAGCGTGGCGATGGCGATGCCGCCCACTTTGACCGAAATGAAGAACGTGACCCAATGCGCCGCCAGCAAGGCGCCGGCAAGTACCAGCACGAATAGCTGGGCGGGCGTCAGCACGCCCAACAGCGGCTTGCGACGCATGCGGGCGAAAATGCCCAGCGAGATCACCGCGAAAACCGCCCGGCCCAGCGTGATGACGGCAGCGCTGGCCTGTATCAATTCCCCGAAAACGCCGGTCAGGCCGAAAAGCACGGCGGCGATATGGATGTAGGTCAGAGCGCGATGTCGGGTCATGCCAGAGGGTGTCGATGCCAAAAAGCGATGTTTAAGCGTGCAAAGAGGATTGCACTGAATCTAAAATCATCGCATGAATCGTATCGCCAAGCTTTTGCCATCCTCTCTTCCATCCGGCCGCGCGGCCGGAATACTTATGGCAATGCTTGGCGCGGTGCTGTTTTCGGCCAAGGCGATTGTGGTCAAGTTCACCTACCGTTACGGCATCGACGCGGTCACGCTGATCGCCTTTCGCATGCTGTTTGCGATGCCCTTCTTCGCGGCGGTGGCCTGGCACCAGTCACGCCGCGCGGCGCGCGGCGAGATCGTGACGATGACAAGCAAAGAGCGCATCCAGGTCATCGTGCTTGGGCTGTTGGGCTACTACCTGTCCAGCTTCCTGGACTTCCTGGGCCTGCGCTACATCACCGCAAGTCTGGAACGGCTGATCCTGTTCCTGTCGCCGTCGCTGGTCGTGCTGCTGTCCGCGTTCTGGTTCAAACGTCCCATCGAGCGCCGGCAATGGCTGGCCATGGTGCTGTCGTACGCCGGTGTGGTGCTGGTGTTTGCCCACGACCTGTCCTTTGGCGGCGGGGGCGAGGTGCTGTTAGGGTCTTTGTTCGTTTTTGGCTCGGCGGCAAGCTATTCTGTCTACCTGATTTGTTCCGGCGAACTGATCAAGCGGGTTGGCCCGACGCGCCTGGTGGCCTACGCCATGCTGGTTTCGTGCGTGGCCTGCATCATCCAGTTTTTCGTGATCCACCCGCCGTCGATGCTGATCCAGCCGGCGGGCGTTTACGGGTATTCCGTGATCCACGCCACGCTGAACACCGTGGTGCCGGTCTTCATGCTGATGTGGGCGGTGTCGCTGATTGGCGCGCCCACGGCATCATTGCTGGGCATGGTGGGGCCGGTGTCCGTGCTGTTTCTGGCGTCGTGGTTCCTGGACGAGCCCATTACCTTGTGGCAGTTGGCGGGCACCGCGCTGGTGTTGACCGGCGTGTTCGCCTTGATGGGCGGCGGCGCCGGCAGGCCGGTATCCGACGCAAAGCGCGCGGCGGAACCGCCGTCGCGTTAAAGCCTGGTTTTCTCGATTTATTCGCATCATTTCCATTGAAAGGAGGCCAGCATGGCCAGCAATCTCGTCAAGGCAATTCGTATCGAGCAACACGGTGGTCCCGAAGTCCTGAAGCTGGTTGACGTGGAAGTTCCGCCGCCCGCCGCCAATGAAGTCACGATCGAGCAGCACGCCGCTGGCCTGAATTTCATCGACATCTATTTCCGCACGGGCTTGTACCCGCATCCGCTGCCGCACGGCCTGGGTTTCGAAGCCGCGGGCGTGGTCACGGCCGTGGGCGCCGACGTCAAGCACCTGAAAAAGGGCGACCGTGTGGCGTATGGCCAGAGCCCCATCGGCGCCTACGCCAAGGCGCGCAACGTGCCGGCCAATCAAGTGGTCACCGTGCCCAAGGGCATTGGTTTTGACGAGGCCGCCGCGCTGATGCTCAAGGGCCTGACGGTGCAGTACCTGTTCCGCCAGACCTACCGCCTGCAAGGCGGTGAAACCATTCTGTTCCATGCGGCCGCGGGCGGCGTGGGTCTGATCGCTTGCCAATGGGCCAAGGCGCTTGGCGTGAAGCTGATCGGCACCGTGTCCAGCCCGGAAAAAGCCGAGCTGGCACGCGCCAACGGCGCTTGGGAAACCATCGATTACTCGCGCGAAAACGTGGTCGAGCGCGTGCTGGAACTGACCAAGGGCAAGAAGGTGCCGGTGGTGTATGACGGCGTGGGCAAGGACACCTGGGAAACCTCGCTGGACTGCATCGAGCCGCGCGGCCTGATGGTCAGCTTTGGCAACGCGTCCGGTCCTGTCGCCGGCGTCAACCTGGCCGTGCTGAACCAGAAGGGCAGCCTGTACGTGACGCGCCCGTCGCTGGGCGTGCATGTGAATACCCTGGAAAAGCTGCAAGCCGCCTCCAAGGAAGTCTTCGACCTGGTCCTGAAGAAGAAGATCAAGGTCCGCATCGACCAGCGCTACAGCCTGGAGCAGGCCGGCGAAGCGCAGACCGCGTTGGCATCGCGCAAGACCACCGGCGCTACGGTGTTGATGCTGGACTGATTCTCCGCATCTGGCGCGCCCCTTGGTGGGCGCGCGACGGGGCCGGGCAGGGCGCGCATTGCGTGACCTGCCCGGCCTTTTTATTGGCAAGTGCTCGTGCGCAGAATGACAAATCCCCATGCACGGCCCGACAAGCCAGCAATAAAGCCCGTTGCTATTCTGGCTCCACACTTTTCGTTGGAGCTTTCAGATGTCTTCAGCAAGCGCACGTGCCACGGCCGACCGCCCGGAACTGGCCGCCATCCGGGAATTCATGCTGATAGACGGCAAGCCGGTGCACGAGGGGCAGGGCCAGCCTATCCCGGTGTACGACCCGGCCACGGGCCGCGTCATTGCCCATCAGCCCGATGCGGGCCCCGCCCAGGTGGATCTGGCCGTGCAAGCCGCGCGGCGCGCTTTTGCCTCCGGGCCGTGGCGCGACACGCTGCCGGCCGGCCGTGAACGCCTGCTGCTCAAGCTGGCTGACTTGCTTGAGCTGCACGGCACCGAACTGGCTCGACTGGAAACCCTGAACAACGGCAAATTGCTGGGCATCGCGCAGGGCCTGGAAGTGGCCGCCGGCGCGCAATGGCTGCGTTACATGGCGGGGTGGGCCACGAAGATCACGGGCGATACCCTGTCGCTGTCGATTCCTTTCCCGCCCGGCGTCCAGTACAGCGCCTATACCCTCGCGCAACCCGTGGGCGTGGTGGGCGCCATCATCCCGTGGAATTTCCCGCTGCTGATGGCGGTGTGGAAGATCGCGCCCGCCTTGGCCGCCGGCTGCACGGTGGTGCTCAAACCCGCCGAGGAAACCCCGCTGACCGCTTTGCGGCTGGCGGAGATTGTGCTTGAAGCGGGCTTTCCGCCCGGCGTCGTCAACGTCATCACCGGCCGTGGCGAAACGGCCGGCGCTGCGTTGGTGGCGCATCCGGGCATCGACAAGATCGCCTTCACCGGCTCTACCGAAGTGGGCAAGCTGATTGGGCGGGCCGCCATGGACGACATGAAACGGGTGTCGCTGGAACTGGGCGGCAAGTCTCCCGTGATCGTGCTGGACGACTGCGACGTCGACCGCGCCGTGCAGGGCGCCGCCGCGGCCATCTTTTTCAACCAGGGCCAAGTGTGCACGGCCGGCTCGCGGCTGTATGTGCAGCGCGGCCTTTACGACAAAGTCGTGCAGGGGCTGGCCGACGTGGCCGCCGGCATGACCCTGGGGTCGGGTTTCGATCCGGCCACGCAGATCGGCCCGCTGATCTCGGCGCGGCACCAACAGCGCGTGATGGACTACATCGGCATCGGCCGGGCCGAAGGGGGGCGCGTGCTGACGGGCGGCGTGGCCGACGACGGCGAAGGCTACTTCGTGCGGCCCACGGTGTTTGCCGACGTGCCGCAGCAAGCCCGCATCACGCAGGAAGAAATTTTCGGGCCGGTCGTCGTGGCGCAGCCCTTCGACAGCCTGGACGATGCGGTGCGCCTGGCCAACGACAGCGCCTTCGGCCTGGGCGCCAGCATCTGGAGCAACGACCTGACCCGCGTCCAACGCCTGATCCCGCGCATTGACGCGGGCACAGTCTGGGTCAACACCCACAACATGCTGGACCCGAACATGCCGTTTGGCGGCTTCAAGCAATCCGGCGTCGGCCGCGAACATGGCCGAGCCGTGCTTGAGATGTATCTAGAGAAGAAGTCTGTTTGCATCGCGTATTAGTACGGCGGGCAGCGCTGACCAAGCCGGGGCATACCGGCGGCGGCGCGTTCGCGACAACCAAGGGGAAGTGGATGGCAGGCAAGACATACGGCCGCGCCCGGGTGGGCGCAGCGCTGGCGCTGGCAGGCGCGGGTGCATTACAGCCGGCTTGGGCGGGGGACCCCAGCGCGCGCGACTGGATCCCGGCGCCCGTGGGCACCAATATCGTGGCGGGCTATCTGGCGGGCCTGCGCTCGTCCGGGCTGTATTCCGAGGGCAAGCGTGTCGACGATGCTTCGGTGGACGTGAACGCGCTGGTCTATCGCCAGATGCACTACCGTGACTTCTACGGCAAGACGGTGCAACTGGAATTCATCGTGCCCATGTACCGCACGTCGCTGGACCTGCCGGGCGTGCCTGGCGATCATCAAACCGGCATTGGCGACGTGACGCTGGGCTCGGCGATCTGGCTCTACAACAACGAGCAGACCAAGACCTGGTTCGCCTGGGAGCCCTTTATCGTGGCGCCGGTGGGCCGCTACGACGGTTCGCGGCCCGATGTGTCGCCCGGCAAGAATCGATGGTCAACCATCCAGGACTTTTCCTTCGTCAAAGGGGTGGGCGAATCCACCTTTCTGGAAGCGATCGCCGAAGTGGAAATCTATGGCCGCAACACCGACTGGTATGGCCAGACCTTGAAGAAAGACCCGTCGTTTCGCTTCTTCGCGCTGGCCTCGACCAACCTTACCCCGGACACCTATACAGGCATCCGCTATCGCTACGAGACGGGCGGGCGCGAAACCGCATCCGGGGAAACGGTGGCAACCCGGGCCCGCAATCACCAGGTGGCGCTTGAACTGACGCACCAGCTCAACGACGCCAACCAGATTCAAATGCAGTACATCCACGACCTGAAGGTCGAGAACGGGCCGCGAATGCGGGGCGTGCAACTGCGCTACGTCTACGCTTTCTAGGGAATCGGATCATGAGACCAGGAGAATATCGATGATTGCGCGTCGAGCCAGATCACGAGCGTTGCGGGCAGGCCGGTGGGCGCTGTGCGCCGCCTTGGCAAGCGCCTCGGGCCTAGCCTGGGCGGATTTGCCCATAGAGGAACTCAAGGGCGGCACCCGCTTGCCCCCGGCCACGGCGCACCGGCTGTACGTCATGGACGCGGCCTTCAACCACCTGGTCGACAGCCGGGTCAACATCTATGACGGCGATACCGGCAAATTCCTGGGGCTGGTGCCGACTTCGTTCAACGGCCACATGACGGTGTCGTCCGACGGCCGCGACATCTATGTCATGACGACCTATTACGAGCGACTCAATCGCGGCAAGCGCACCGACGTCATCGAAGCCTGGGACGCCGAAACCCTGACGCCCAAGTACGAGGTGCCCATTCCGCAAAAGCGCGCGCAAGCACTGAACTACCGCAACTATCTGCGCCAAAGCACCGACGGTGCACTGCTCTTCGTGCAGAATGCCACGCCCGCCACGTCCGTCACCGTGGTGGATGTGAAGACGCGCCAGTTCGCCGACGAGATCACCGCCGCGGCCGGGTGCTGGAGCGTCATCCCGCTGCCTTCGCGCCCGCGCAGTTTCACCACGATATGCGGCGATGGCGCGCTGCTGACCATCGACCTGGACGCGGCCGGCAAGCCCGCCTCCCAGCACCGCAGCCAGCCGATGTTCGACCTGGAAAAAGACCCCATCTTCACGCACACCGAGAACCTGGGCGACACCTTCTATTTCGTGTCCTATAACGGCAACGTCTACACCGCCGACTTCAGCGGCAAGGAAGTCAGTTTCGGCAAGCCATGGTCACTGCTGGACGCCTCCGGCAAGGACCAGGGCTGGCGGCCGGGCGGCTACAACCTGCTGGCCGTCAACCGCGCGCTGAAGCGGCTATACGTGGGCATGCATCCGAACGGCGCGGAAGGCACGCACAAAACGCCCGCCGCCGAGATCTGGGTCTATGACCTGGAATCGCGCAAGCGCGTTGCGCGCGTGCCGGGTAAAGGCGCGCTGTCGATGTCGGTATCGCAGGACGACAAGCCGCGCCTGTTCACCATCGACGGCGGCAACGTCAGTGTCTTTGACGCCGCGCCGGTCGCACCGGTATTCAAGACCACCATCCAGGCGGCGGGCGAGACCGCGTTGCAGGTCGAGCCGCAGCCGTTCAAGGGGGCGCCATGAACGATCCCGTCCTGTTCTATGGCGCGAGCGCCGCGCTGGCCTGCGTGCTGCTGTTGGGCGCACTGGAAAAAATGAAGGATGTGGCGGCGTTCTCGGCAGCGGTGTCGGCTTACGACATCCTGCCGTCAAGCTGGAGCGGCGTGTTTGCTCGCGGCTACGTGCTGGCCGAGCTGGCGGCGGGTGTCTTGCTGCTGATACCCGGGCAGCAAGCCGCGGGCGCTCTGTTGGCGTTGGGGGTGCTGGCCGTGGCGACCTTGGCGCTTGCATACAACCTGGCGCGTGGGCATCGCGACATTGATTGCGGTTGCGGCGGGCCGGCTTCGCGCGCACCGGGCGGCGCGCAAACGGGCTTGTCCTGGTGGCTGGTGCTGCGCAACGGTGCCCTGGCGCTATGGGCGATGCCAGCCCTTGCCTTCTTGGCGGGGCAAGCGCGCAGCCTGCAATGGGCGGACGCCGCCGCTGTATTCGGCCTGGCGATGACCGCCGTGGGTCTGTACTTCACCGCCAATCACTTGTTGGCCTCGCATCTCAAGCTGCGGAATCTTTGAAGGAGTTTCATATGGATGCCTTGATCATTTCCAATTTCCTGCTGTGGGGCGTGGTGCTGTGCCTGGTGCTGGTCATCCTGGCGCTGTCCCGGCAGATCGGCGTGTTGTACGAGCGGGTAGCGCCGATGGGGGCGCTGACCATGGACAAAGGCCCTGCGGTGGGCGAGGCCGCGCCGCGCTTTGCCTTGCCTGATCTGCTTGGGCGCCGCATCACGATCGGTGAACGCGGCCAGCACAGCCAACTGCTGTTTTTCCTGTCGCCAACCTGCCCGGTGTGCAAAAAACTGCTGCCTATCCTGAAGTCCGTCGCCAATACCGAAAGCGCGTGGTTGCGCATCGTGTTGGCCAGCGACGGCGAGATGCCCGAGCATTTGGCGTTCTATAAGCAAGCCGGGTTGGAGCGCTTTCCGTACGTGCTGTCGACCGAGCTGGGCATGAAGTTCCAGATCAGCAAGCTGCCCTACGCGGTGCTGCTGGACGAAACGGGCACCTTGCGCGCCAAGGGCCTGATCAATTCCCGCGAGCAGTTGGAAAGCCTGTTCACGGCCAAGGAACTGGGCGTGGCGTCGGTGCAGGACTTCCTGGCCGCAAGCACGCTGGACGAGACCCGGATTTCCCGCAAGGAGAGCGGCAATGCACTGGCTGGATAAACTTGGAGAGCGCGCCACGCGCTCGGTTGCGCACGCCACGTCGCGGCGCAGCGTGCTGAACCGTATCGGCAAGCTGTTGGTCGGCACGGCCTTCCTGGTGCCGGTGCTTCCGGTGGCACGGTCGGCGCCCGCGGCCGGCAAAAAGCCTCAAATGGACGACACGGCTTGCGATTACTGGCGCTACTGCGCGGTGGACGGCTTTTTGTGTTCGTGCTGCGGCGGCAGCATGACGTCGTGCCCGCCCGGCACCTCGCCATCGGCCGTATCGTGGGTGGGCACCTGCCACAACCCCTTGGACGGCAAGGACTATCTCATCAGCTACAACGACTGCTGCGGCAAAACGGCATGCGGCAAGTGCATGTGCGCGGCGGCTGAACGTGAACGTCCGGGCTACCAGATGTTCCTGCACAACGACGTGAACTGGTGCATGTCCAACGAATCCTCAATCTTCCACTGCACCACGTCGGTGATCGTGGGCTTGGCCAAACCCCAGCTCAAGGCGCCGGCCAAGCCATGAGGTCTGGCGGCAAGCGGCGAATGACGGGACGTCGGTGGCCCTGGGCTGCCGGGGGCGCCGGGGTTACCGGGGTTGCCCTCCTGCTGCTTGTTGCGGGGCAGGCGGTAGCAGCGGACGACGCGTCCACGACAGACCGCCTGCGGCAGGCGGTGCGCGCCGACTACGTCCTGCAATGCGCGGGATGCCATCGCGTGGACGGCCGGGGCAGCAACCCGCATGGCATTCCAGACTTTCGCCAGTCGGTGGGCGCGTTCGTGCATTTGCCCGCGGGCCGCGAATACCTGATCCGCGTGCCGGGCGCCGCCCATTCGCAACTCAGCAATGCCGAGCTGGCGGCCGTGCTGAACTGGGTGCTGACGGAGTTCAGCGCCGCGCAGTTGCCGGCCGATTTTGCGCCGTATACCGAAGCCGAAGTGGCCGTGGCACGCCCGCGCCGGTACGACGACGTGGTGCCGGTGCGCCATGATCTGGCCGACAAGCTGTCGTCCATGGGCTTCACCTTGTCTGATTATTCTTATGGAAGCGACAGAAAACCCTAGTCCGCCAAGAACTTAGGGGTTGTCACGGATACTCCCTGCCCAAACGCGGTGCTAGAAAGAGGCAGCATCCCATTCAACGCTGTAGCTGTGCCGTGGGGCTTGCCGTCCCAGGCACAAAAGGCACGCCGTTTCGAGACGCCGGAGTCGCCATGTCATCATCCCTTTTGCACAGTCCGCCCAGGCATTTCCTGGACTGCGCCAGTTGGCAGGAAAGCATCAGCAGCACCTTCGTGCCCTTGGAAGTGTCCGCGGTGTCTCCGGCGCGTTTTCGTAATAGCGTGGCGGTGGATTCATTGGGGTGGATGCACGTCAGCGAACTGCGCAGCAGCGCGCAGCGCGTGCGCCGCAGCAAGCTGCTGGCAGGACGGTCCGAGGAAGCGGGCTACAAGGTCACGCTGCAATTGGCGGGCCGCAGCGAAATCCGCCAATCCAATCGCACGGCCTTGTTGATGCCGGGAGAATGGAGCATCTACGACACCACGCGCCCCTACGAGGTTGATGTGGACGACGGCGCGCACTTTCTGGTGATGCAGGTACCGGGCAAGCATGCCGAAACTTGGCAACCTCATATGCAAAATGCCGTGGCGCGCAGCTTCAGCGCCCGGCAGGGTTGCGGCCGCATGGCCATGGACCTGTTGCGCGTGGCCTTGAGCGAGCATGCCCATTTGTCGGAAAGCGCGGCGCGCGACGCGGCCAATGCCGTGCTGCAGATGATGGGGCTGGATATCAGCGAACGGGCGGGGGGGCTGGCCGAGCAGGATCAGGCCGGTTTGAAGCATGCGCAGTTGCGCCGCGTGCAGCAGCATATTCTTGAAAATTTGCACGATCCGGCCTTGTCGCCGGCGTCGGCCGCAGCGGCATTCCGGATGTCGCGCCGCTACCTGTACAACCTGTTTGCGCTGGCATCCACCACGCCCGCTGACTTCATTCTTGGCGCCCGGCTTGAACGCTGCCGCGACGTGTTGCGCGATACGACGCAGGCGGCGCGGCAAATCGGCGATATTGCCTACCGCTATGGGTTTTCAGACGCGGCGCGATTCAGCCATGCATTTCGCAAGCGCTTCGGGGCATCGCCATCCGAATACCGGCGCCAGGAGCGCTAGGGCTCCAAGCGCGGTCCCGCCTGAAAAGGACGCAAGCGCAGCGCTGTGATCAGAGCTGCTCTTCGTTGATCAGGTCTTCCTTGCCGTAGAACTTCACGCCGATGTGAATACGGTCGCGGCCTTGCGCGCGGCGGTGGCGGTTGGTGTCGCGCAGCGAATACACGCAGCCGCAATATTCCTGCTGGTAGAAGTTTTCGCGCTTGCTGATTTCGATCATACGGGCCGAACCGCCGCCTTTGCGCCAGTTGTAGGTCCAGTAGATCAGGTCATCGTAGCGGGCCGCCGCGCGTTCGCCGCAGCCGTTGATCTGGTTCATGTCCTTCCAGCGCGAGATGCCCAGCGAGCTGGTGATGGTGTCAAAACCGTGTTCGTGCGCGTACAGCGCGGTGCGCTCGAAGCGCATGTCAAAGCAGGCGGTGCAGCGCTCGCCGCGTTCGGGGGCATCTTCCATGCCCTTGACGCGGTCGAACCAGTTGTCCATGTCGTAGTCGGCGTCGATGAATTCGATGCCGTGCTGCTCGGCGAAGCGGATGTTTTCCTGCTTGCGGATCTCGTACTCTTTGACCGGATGGATGTTCGGGTTGTAGAAGTAGATCGCGTAGTCGATGCCGGAAGCCGTCATGGCTTCCATGACCTCGCCGGAACAGGGCGCGCAGCACGAGTGCATCAGCACTTTGCTGCGGCCGGCGGGAAGGTCAAGCTTGGGGCGGACGAGTTCGGACATGGCTGGCGTGCGGGAAAAAGGCGGAAAACTCCTTATTTTACCGCGAGTTGGGGGCAGGCGGGCCGGGCCTGAAGCGCTGCCGCTAAGCACTGTCCATAGCTCGGCTTCCGGGTCTGCTTCTTAGCTCTGGCTCTTCGCCCTGCCTCTTAGCCTTGCTTCGCGGCGCCGCTTCCCAGCACCGCCTCCCAGAGTTCGCGCACCGCCGCGCGTTCGGTCACCAGTTGTTCCGGCCCCACCCGCGCTTTTTCCACGCCCTGCATGCGCATCTCGTGCTGTACGCGGCGCAAGGTGCGGTAGGCGTCGGCGGCGCGTGCCGCCAGTTCGGGGGAGATCAGACCGGCTTCGCCCGCCAGCCGCAGCAAGGTGATGTTGCCCAGGTTTTTCACGAACACGGGGTGCGTCGCCGCGTAGCACAGCACCAGATACTGCGTCACGAATTCCACGTCGACCATGCCGCCACGGTCATGCTTCAGGTCAAACTGCTGGCTGGTGTTGGGATGGCCGGCGTTGATTTTTTCACGCATGGCCAGCACCTCGTCGCGCAATGCGGCGGGGTCGCGGGGCTGCACCAGAATCGCTTCGCGGATCTGCTCGAAGCGGGCGCCTACCTGGGCGTCGCCCGCGGCGTGGCGGGCGCGTGTCAGGGCCTGATGTTCCCAGGCCCAGGCGTGCTTGTGCTGATATTGCTCGAAGGCCTCGACGGAAACGGCCAGCAGGCCGGCGTCGCCGTCCGGCCGCAGGCGTAGATCCACCTCGTACAGCCGGCCCGACGAAGTCATCGTGGACAGCCAGGACGTCATGCGTCGGCCGAGCTTGGCGTAGACCTCGGCGGCATCTTCACGCGGATCGTCGAACAGGAACACCAGGTCCAGATCGGACGCATAGCCCAGTTCCTTGCCGCCCAGTTTGCCGTAGGCGATGACAGCGAAGCGCGGCGGGGCGCCCTCCACCTTGTTCACCAGCGGCCAGGCGCGGTGAATGGTCTCGGTCAGCAGCAGGTCTGCAAGCGCCGACAACTGGTCCGCCAGCTTTTCCACCGTGAGCTCGCCTTCCAGATCCTGCGCCAGCAGTTGGAAGCTGGCCTGCCGCTGCACGTCGCGCATCAGGTTCATCTGCCGCTCGACGTCGGGGGCGCCATCAGGCAGGCGGCAAGCGTCCAGGTCGGCGCTGAGTTGGCGCGCGATCTGGGCGAAGTCCAGCGGTTCGAACAGCGTGCGCCAGTCGATCAGGCTGTCCAGCAGCAGCGGATGCTGCGTCAGGTATTGCGCGGCCCAGGGGCTGGCCGCCACCATCCGCGCCACGCGCGCCAGCGTGTCCGGGTATTCGGCCAGCAGCGCCAGATAGGCGCTGCGCTGAACAATTTTTTCGATCAGGTCAAACAGGCGCACAGCGGCATTCAGCGGCGCCGACGTCTGCCTAGCCGCGCGCAAGGCGGCCGGCAGCAGGGCTTCCATGCGGCGGCGGCTGCTCTCGGGCAGGCTGCGTACCCGATGGCTGCCCAGCAGCGTTTCGGTACGCCGCAGCAAGTCCTGGGCCTCGTCGCCAAAGGCCTGCCGGATCTGCTCGGCAAGTTCGCATTCGCTGCCCGACTCGTCGGTGTCGTTGGCCGCTTCGGCCGACGTGCCGGTGTCTTCCGCATCGCCCATGCCGACCATGCGGAAGACGTTGCGGAAGGTCTGCGACACGAACTTGCGGTGCGCGGCAAGCGTGCTTTCAAAGTCGTCCGGGCTCATGCCCAGCGCGGCGGCCAGCGCGGCGCGTTGCGCGGGGTCGCCCGGCAGCAGGTGGGTTTGCTCGTCTTCGCGATACTGCAAGGCATGTTCGGTGCGGCGCAGGTAGCGGTAGGCTTCTTCAAGACGGCGCGCGTCTTCCTCGGGCACCAGGCCCGCCAGGCGCTCGGCATGCAAGGCTTCCAGCAGGCCGCGCTTTTGCAGGGCAGGCATGCGGCCGCCTCGGATCAGTTGGGCAAGCTGCACCACGAATTCGATTTCGCGGATGCCGCCATCGCCCAGCTTGATGTTGTTGGCGCTGTCGATGCCGTTGCGCGCCATGGCGCGGCGCTGCCAGTCCTGACGGATGCGTTCGCGCAACGCGCGCAAGGCGGCAAGCGCATCGAAGTCAAAGTACTTGCGATAAACGAACGGCACGCGCAGGCTTTCCAGTTGGCGGGCTTGCGCAGTGCTGTCGCTGCCTTCAAACGCTTGCGCGGGCATCAGGCGGGCCTTCAGCCAGGCATAGCGTTCCCATTCGCGCCCCTGGCCGATCAGGTAGTGTTCAAGCGCGTCCAGGCTCCAGGCGAGCGGGCCGGCGTCACCATCGGGGCGCAGCCGCAGGTCGGTGCGGAAAACCTGGCCATTGGCGTCCACTTCCGAAATCACCGGCATCATGCGCCGCGTCAGCCGGCCGTAGAACTCGTGGTGGCTGATGCGGCGCGGGCCATCCGTTTCGCCTTCTTCGCCATACAGCATGATGAGGTCGATGTCGGAGGACACGTTCAGCTCGCAGCCGCCCAGCTTGCCCATGCCGACGATCAGCATTTCCTGCGGCTTGCCGGTGGCGGGGTCGCGCGGCACGCCGTGGACCGCGGCCAGTTCGGCGGCCACGCTGCGGTAGGCTTGCGCCACCGCGATGTCGGCCAACGTGGTCATTGCGCCGACCACTTCTTCAAGGTCGGCCTGGCCGGACAGGTCGCGCACGATCAGTACGCTGAACACGCGTTCGCGCAATTTGCGCAGCACCATCCGGCAGGTGTCCAGCGGCAGGGTGGGCGGCGCGTCGGGTCCGGCCAGCTCAGATTGCCATTGGGCCATCCTGGCCGCAGTGACGGGCTGCTGCACGGCATCCGTCAGCCATGCGGCCAGATCGGGATGCGCGTCCAGGCGGCGGCGCAAGTGACCGGACCAGGCAAGAGCGGGGGCAAGCGAAGAGGGCGTTGACATGGCGTTGGGGGCGGCAGACGAATGGGCGCGTTTCAGGTATAAGTGGGGACGATACCGCAAGACATATTCTCCTGCCCACCGATCCGTGTCTGTTTCAAAAAAAGCTCCCACGCCGCGCGCGCGACGCGTGTTCCGCTGCCTATTCTGGGCCGTGTTGATCGTTTATTGCGTGGCGGCCGCGGGGTTTTTGGGCGTGCGCTACTGGGTGCTGCCTCGCGTGGGCGAATGGCGTCCTCAAATTGAAGCGTATGCCAGCGAGACCTTGGGCGCCCGCGTCACCATCGGCGGCATCCAGGCAAACTGGCAAGGCCTGAATCCCCGCCTGGATCTCACCGCTGTTCAGGTCGTCGACCACGACGATGCAACGCCGGTGCTGTCCCTGCCATCCGTCTCCGCCGTGCTGGCCTGGCGCAGCGTGCTGACGCTATCGCCACGGCTGGTGCGTTTGCAGGTTGAAAAGCCCGAACTGACCCTGCGGCGAGATGCCGCGAATCACCTGTGGGTGGCGGGGCAAAATATTGATCTGAACGCCAGCGACCATCAGTCCGATCTGGATCACCCGGCCTTGCGATGGTTGGTGCGGCAGCGAGAACTGCTGATCAACGATGCAACAATCGTCTGGCAAGACGACCTGCGCCGAGCCCCCCCTTTGCCACTGACCGGCGTTGATTTCCTGATGCGCAACGGCAGCTTGTCGCACCGCTTTGTGTTGCGGGCCTCGGCCGGCCAGGCGCTGGCTCGCCACGTGGAATTGCGCGGGGAATTCAACCGCAGCCTGTTCGCCGCCAATGCCGCCAACCCCGCAAACTGGAGCGGCCAGCTCTATACGGAACTGGATGACGCCGAGCCGCAGTCCTGGGCGCCGTGGGTTTCTGCGCCTGTGATTGCGGGACGGATCGCCGGCCGGGCGTGGCTGCAAATGGATCGCGGCAAGTTCACCGTGCTGACGGCTGATGTTGCCGTGCGAGGCGTGGACTGGGCGGCGTCCAAGGACGGCCCGGCGGTGCAAGGTGCGTCGGCGCAATTTCGCGTGCAGGGTTTGCCGGGTGACTTTGTTCAGATAGCTGGGGTGCCGCTGGCGCGCAGCCCTGGCGCTGCCGACTTGTCGATCAAGGGGGCGGTGCAGCACCTGCGTGTATCGCTGCCTGGCGTGTTCCAGGAACCAACCCTGGCCGCGCGCGAACTGTCCCTGGATGCGCAGGTGAAGGGGCCGGACGCGGATCATTGGTTTGTAGACGTTGCGCAAGCGCATGTTGTGAACGATGACCTGGACGTGCGGGTGCAGGGCCAATGGAAGCCGGAGGGCAAGACCTCGGCGGGTAGCGTCGACATGCGCGGCACGATGGTGCGCGGCGCGATGTCGGCCATCCATCGTTATCTGCCGCTTGAGGTGAATGCGGATGCGCGCGAATGGCTGGCGGTAGGTTTGCCGGCGGGCGAAATGCGTTCGGCCGCCGTCACGCTCAAGGGCGACCTGGATGATTTCCCTTACGCCGCGCCGGATGCGGCCGGTGAATTCGTCATTGCGGGCGACTATGCGGGCGCCAAGGTCGACTACGCCCCGGCAGGGCCGAATCACAAAGGGTGGCCCGTGCTGGAAAACCTGTCGGGCACTTTCCGCATCGACAAGGTAAGCCTGACGCTGGACAGCGCTGGCGGAGCCACCGCGCGTACCGGGCCGGGGCAGACGGTCAACCTCGGCGCGGTGAAGGCCACGATTCCGAACATGGATGATGGCTCTGAACTGCTGCTGGACGGTGAAACGTCCGGCCCCGTTTCGGCCTATCTTGCCTTGGCGGCCAATTCCCCGTTGGGCGGGCTGTTGGACGGCGCCCTGGATGAGGCGCACGGCACGGGTGACTGGCGCGTGCCCCTGAAGCTGAAAGTGCCGCTGTTGAACACTGACGACACCGAAGTGCAGGGTCACATCCTGTTTGCGGACAACAGCTTCACGTTCATGCCTGAAATGCCGCTGCTCAAAGACCTGCATGGCGACCTTGAGTTCTCGGAAAAAGGGGTGCGCACCCAGGAGATCCGCGGGCAGTTCCTGGGCGGGCCGGTCAAGATCTTCGGCACCTTGGCGAAAAATTCGGATGTCCTGCAGTTCGAAGGCGCGCTGACGGGCGCCGGCCTGTCGCAACTGAGCAATGCGCCGTCCATGTCGCGGTTTTCCGGCAAGACGGACTACAAGGGCCGGCTGGGTTACCAGAAGGGCGGGTCGGTCGATATTTCGATGGAATCCAGCTTGGCGGGCATGGCGATCGACATGCCGGCGCCGGTGGGCAAGGCCGCCTCGTCGTCGCGGTTGTTGAAGCTGCAATGGGGCGCAGCCGAAGATCGCGGCATGAAAGGCCGGCGCTGGCTGACGGCCAGCCTGGGCGAAGAC
This sequence comes from Achromobacter spanius, assembly GCF_002812705.1. Lineage (NCBI taxonomy): Bacteria > Pseudomonadati > Pseudomonadota > Betaproteobacteria > Burkholderiales > Alcaligenaceae > Achromobacter > Achromobacter spanius. The sequence continues at coordinate 3,178,313 of NZ_CP025030.1, forward strand.
GTAAACGCCCTGTTCGAGCGAGACGCGAACGGCGGCGCGTCCTACTTTGCTCGTGGGGCGTTGGGCATCGGCCGTCCGGCCAGCCTGCCGGATCGGGGGCTGAGCCTGAACGCCAGCCTGCCTGAACTGGACATGGACACTTGGGAAACGGTGGTGGACGGCTTCGATGCGCCACCGGGCAAGGGCGGGGCCAGGAAAGCCGCGACGAAGCCGGTTTTCCCGCAGCCCGAGCGCATCAGCCTGGCCACCGGCACCTTGCGCGCAAGCGGCTATACCTTGAATGACCTGACGCTGTATGCGATGCGGCCGGGTCCGTCGCAATGGCGTGTCGACATCCAATCGCGTCAGGCTACGGGGTCGCTGGAATGGCAGGAGGCCTCTGGCGCGATCGCGGGCCAGCTCACCGCCCGGATGAAACACCTGTCGTTTGGGGGCGAGGGCGACACCAACGAGGCGGACAAGGCCCTGGCCTCTGGTAATGACCTGTCGGACATTCCCGCCATCGACCTGCAGGCCAAGGAATTTCTTCTGTACGGCAAGAATGTGGGCGAGCTTCAGGTGGTGGGAACGAACCAGGAGCGCGGCCGGCAATGGCGGCTGGATAAGCTGACGATCACCAACGACGCGGCCACCCTGAACGCCACGGGCAACTGGCGCCTGGAAGGGCCGGATCGCGGCCTGAGCGTGGACGCAAACGCCAACTTCGTGGACATTGGCAAGTTCATGACGCGGATTGGTTTCGAGGGGGTGGTGTCCGGGGGGTCGGGTACGACGCAGGGCAAGGCCACTTGGCGCAACCTGCCCTGGACCCACAATGTTGCGGACATCGGCGGGGAGGTCACCGTCAGTTTGGACAAGGGCCGCTTCATGCACGTGAATTCCCGTACGGCGCGCCTGCTGGAACTGCTGTCGCTGCAATCACTGCAACGGCTGGCGCGGCTGGACGTCAACCCAACCAACCTGCTGCGCGACGGCTTTCCGTTCGACACCATTCGCGGTCACGTGAAGATGGCGGATGGCAATGTGTCCACCGAGGGCTACAAGATCAACGGGCCGGTGGCCACCATCGTCCTGGCGGGCGGGGTCAACCTGATCCGTGAACGCTGGGATTTGAAGGCCGTGGTGATCCCGAACCTGGACGCCAGCGGCGCGGCCATGGTCACGGCGCTGGCGGTGAATCCGCTGATCGGCCTGGGCGCATTCGTCACGCAATGGTTGTTGAAGCAGCCGTTGGCGCGCGCGATGACCATGGAATATTCGGTGACGGGCAACTGGGACGATCCGCAGATCGAGCCGATCGAGGCTTCGGGCAAGGAAGCTAGCAAAGAAGCGGGTAAAGAATCCGGCAAAGAAGCACCCAAGCACACGCCGCGGCCTGCCAACGCCCCCGTTCGCAGCGTCATACCGGAATTCATCGAGCACTGATGCCGATTTCCGGGCCGCCAATTATTGGGTCCACCAAAAAATAAACCGCCCGAGGGCGGTTTATTTTTGACGCGAAGCCAGCTTACTTCTTCTTCATCATGTCGAAGAATTCGGCATTGGTCTTGGTCGCGCGCATCTTGTCCAGGATGAACTCCATGGATTGCACTTCGTCCATGTCGTGGATGAACTTGCGCAGCACCCAGACCTTTTGCAGCAGGTCCGGCGCAATCAGCAGTTCTTCGCGACGGGTGCCCGACTTGTTCAGGTTGATGGACGGGTAGACGCGCTTTTCAGCCAGGCGACGTTCAAGGTGGACTTCGGAGTTGCCCGTGCCCTTGAATTCTTCGTAGATGACTTCGTCCATGCGGCTGCCGGTTTCGATCAGCGCCGTACCCAGGATGGTCAGCGAACCGCCTTCTTCCAGGTTACGGGCCGCGCCGAAGAAGCGCTTGGGGCGTTGCAGGGCGTTGGCGTCCACACCGCCGGTCAGCACCTTGCCGGAAGCCGGCACCACGGTGTTGTAGGCACGGGCCAGACGGGTGATCGAGTCCAGCAGGATCACGACGTCTTTCTTCATTTCGACCAGGCGCTTGGCCTTTTCGATGACCATTTCAGCCACTTGCACGTGGCGGGTGGCGGGTTCGTCGAAGGTCGACGCCACCACTTCACCGCGCACCGTGCGCTGCATTTCGGTCACTTCTTCCGGGCGCTCGTCCACCAGCAGGACAATCATGACGGCGTCGGGGTAGTTGGTGGTGATGGCATGCGCAATGTGCTGCATCATCACCGTCTTGCCGGACTTGGGGCTGGCGACGATCAGGCCGCGCTGGCCCATGCCGATCGGGGCGAACACATCCAGGATACGGCCCGTCAGGTTCTCTTCGCTCTTGATGTCCCGTTCCAGACGCATCGTCCGGTTCGGGTGCAGCGGCGTCAGGTTTTCGAACATGATGCGATGCTTGATCGCTTCGGGCGCCACGCCGTTGACCTTGTCCACCTTGACCAGCGCAAAGTAGCGTTCGCCATCTTTCGGCGTGCGCACTTCACCTTCGATGGAGTCGCCGGTGTGCAGGTTGAAACGGCGGATCTGCGAGGGCGAGATATAGATGTCGTCCGTGCTGGCCAGATACGAGGTCTCGGGCGAGCGCAGGAAACCGAAGCCGTCCGGCAGGACTTCCAGGACGCCGTCGCCAAAGATCTGCTCGCCTTGCTTGGCGCGCCGTTTCATGATGGCGAACATCAGCTCCTGCTTGCGCAGGCGGTTGGCGTTCTCGATTTCCAGGCCAGCGGCCATTTCGAGCAGCTGCGAGACATGCAGCGCCTTCAGTTCATTGAGGTGCATCGCGGTGAATGTGGGGGAAAAGTAAAGGAGGGTTCTGGCGGCGCGCCACGGACGGGCTCGCGCGGTATTGAAATGAGCGCCGCCTCCGGGGCGGCGCCTTTCACAGCACGCAGTTTACAACGCGCCGTCCAGGAATGCGGTGAGTTGCGACTTCGACAGCGCGCCAACTTTGGTGGCGGCGGCTTGGCCGTCTTTAAAGAGCATAAGGGTGGGAATGCCGCGGATGCCGTACTTCGTGGCGGTACCCTGGTTTTCGTCCACGTTCAGCTTCGCGATCGTCAGGCGACCTGCGTACTCGGTGGCGACTTCTTCCAGGATCGGGGCAATCATCTTGCAGGGGCCACACCAGGCGGCCCAGTAGTCCACCAGCACCGGCTGGCCGGATTTCAACACATCGGCATCGAAGCTTGCGTCACTGACGTTCTTGATTTGGTCGCTCATGATGGTGATTCTCGGTTCGGCAGCAAAAGGCGCGTAAAAAGGGACGCGCCTTGCCGTTGTTCTTGTATGTGGAATGGATTAAAGCATACCACTGTCAATAACAACAGGCATACCACTGTTAATAACAACAGGGTTTGCTGGTTTTGTGTAGGATGTTGCGGCGCAGTCGTTGTGATCCGGGCCGTGAAGCCCTGACGCGCTGGCTGTGACTGTCATCATCCTACCGAATTCGGAGCTGGTCAGGTCGTGCGCAACCCACCGGGAGCCGCGCGGAATCTAGGCTTACCCGTAAAATGTCGGTTTTTTTCCACAGATGTTGGGGATAACTTGGCCACTCCACGTTACACCGAGGCGTCCATTCGCGTCCTGAAGGGGCTGGAGCCCGTGCGGCAACGCCCGGGCATGTACACCCGCACCGAAAACCCCCTGCACGTTGTGCAGGAGGTCATTGATAACGCCGCAGACGAGGCCTTGGCCGGCTACGGCAAACAGATCCAGGTCACGCTGCATAGTGATGGCAGCGTGTCCGTCGAGGATGACGGCCGGGGCATTCCCGTTGGCCTGCATCCGGAAGAAGGCGCGCCCGTCGTCGAACTGGTCTTCACCCGCTTGCACGCGGGTGGCAAGTTCGACAAGGCGGGCGGCGGCGCCTATGCATTCTCGGGCGGCCTGCACGGGGTGGGCGTTTCCGTCACCAATGCGCTGGCGACCCGGCTTGAAGTCGTGGTCTGGCGCGACGGCGCGGTCAACCGCCTGGTGTTCAAGGGCGGCGACGTTGCCGAACCCTTGGCCCCGTACGACCAGGGCGGCCGCAAGAAGTCCGGCACTCGCGTGCGCGTCTGGCCCGACGGCAAATACTTCGACAGCCCCAACATTCCGTTGGGCGAACTGACGCACCTCTTGCGCAGCAAGGCCGTGCTGCTGCCTGGCGTGAAGGTCACGCTGGTCAATGAAAAAAGCGGCGACACCAAGACCTGGCAATACGAGGACGGCCTGCGCGGTTACCTGGCCGAGGCGCTGACCGGCGCCGAACTCATGGTGCCGTTCTTCGAAGGCCAGCAGTACGCCGGGGCCGACCACGAGAACTTCGCCGAAGGCGAGGGCGCTCAGTGGGTGGTGGCCTGGACCGAGGACGGCAACGCCGTGCGCGAGTCCTACGTAAACCTGATCCCGACGCCGGCCGGCGGCACGCATGAATCTGGCCTGCGCGAAGGCCTGTTCGGCGCCGTGAAGGGCTTTGCCGAATTGCACAGCCTGTTGCCCAAGGGCGTGAAGCTGCTGCCCGAAGACGTGTTCGCCCGCGCCAGTTTCGTCTTGTCCGCCAAAGTGCTGGACCCGCAGTTCCAGGGCCAGATCAAGGAACGCTTGAACAGCCGCGACGCCGTGCGCCTGGTGGGCGGTTTTTCCAAGAGCGCGCTGGATCTCTGGCTGCACAGCAACGTTGAATACGGCAAGAAGCTGGCTGAGCTGGCCATCCGCCAGGCGCAGGCGCGCCAGCGCTCGGCCCAGAAGGTTGAAAAGCGCAAGAGTTCCGGCGTGGCGGTCTTGCCGGGCAAGCTGACTGACTGCGAATCCAGCGACGCCAGCCGCACCGAAGTGTTCCTGGTCGAGGGCGACTCTGCCGGCGGCTCCGCCAAGATGGGGCGCGACAAGGAATTCCAGGCCATCCTGCCGCTGCGCGGCAAGGTGCTGAATTCCTGGGAAGTGGATCGTGACCGGCTCTTTGCCAACAACGAAATCCACGACATCTCGGTGGCCATCGGCGTGGACCCCCACGGCCCGAACGACACGCCCGACCTGTCCGGCCTGCGTTATGGCCGCATCTGCATCCTGTCTGACGCTGACGTCGACGGCTCGCACATCCAGGTCTTGCTGCTGACCCTGTTCTACAAGCACTTTCCCAAGCTGGTCGAAGCCGGCAACGTGTACGTGGCCAAGCCGCCGCTGTTCCGTCTGGATGTGCCCGCGCAGGGCAAGCGCCCGGCCAGGAAGATCTATTGCCTGGATGACGGCGAACTTGAAGCCGCGCAGGACAAGCTGCGCAAGGAAGGCGTGCGCGAAGGCGCCTGGGCGGTCAGCCGCTTCAAGGGCCTGGGCGAAATGAACCCGGAACAGCTCTGGGAAACCACCATGAATCCGGACACGCGCCGCCTGCTGCCCGTGGGCTACGGGGATCTGACCCCGGAAGACACCACCCGCATGTTCGACATGCTGATGGGCAAGGGCGAGTCTTCACAGCGCCGCGCCTGGATCGAGGAAAAAGGCAACCTGGCCGAGCTGGATATCTAATGACGTCCACCGTGCCCGCCTCCGACTCCGCCCGCATGACCGTCGACATGACGGCCGACGACTACGCCGAGTTCGCCGCCTATGTGTACAGGCGCCCCGAACTGCGCCGGCGTCGTTACCGGTCGCACCTGCGCTTTGGTGTCCTGATGATCGTGGCGCTCTTCGCCTACCTGGTCTGGCAGACCTGGGACGGCAAGGGGCCCAACTGGTCGCAGATGCTGCCCGTGTATTTCGAGGGGCTGGCGGTGGGCCTGGGCATTCTGGTGCTGTTGGCGCTGGCCTATGAGTTCGCGCTGCCGCCGCTGGTGCGGATGAACACGCGCCGCATGCTGAACAAGCAGCCCGACGACTTGTTCCTGGGCCGGCATCAGCTCGACTTCGGGCCCGAGGGCATTCTGGACACCACCGCCCGCGCCTCCGGGCGCATGGAGTGGTCGGATATCCGGCGCGTCGAGGAAACCCCGCAGCACCTGTACGTCATTCTGGGCACCTTGCAGGGCGTGATCATTCCCAAGCGCGGCCAGGACATCACCACGCTGGCCGCGGTGCGCGCGCAATTGCGCACGCATGTCGCCGACACCCAGCTTGCTCCGTCCGCCTGAAGGCGCATTGACGCCGTTTCGATGAAATTGTCTACCTGAATACAACATGACCGATAGCAATCAACCCGGCCTGTTCGACCCCACCCCGCCCGATGGCGACGGCGATGGCGATGCCAATGCCGCCATCACGCTGGCGCGCTACGCGGAACAGGCCTATCTGGACTACGCGGTCTCCGTCGTGCGCGGCCGCGCCTTGCCCGACGTGGGCGACGGGCAAAAGCCCGTGCAACGCCGCATCCTGTTTGCCATGCAGGCGATGGGGCTGGCCGCTGGCGCCAAGCCGGTGAAGTCCGCGCGCGTCGTGGGCGACGTGCTGGGTAAGTACCACCCGCACGGCGACCAGGCCGCCTACGACGCCATGGTCCGCATGGCACAGGACTTTTCGCTGCGCTATCCGCTGATCGACGGCCAGGGCAACTTCGGTTCGCGCGACGGCGACAACGCCGCCGCCATGCGATACACCGAAGCGCGCCTGACGCCTATCGCCAAGCTGCTGCTGGATGAGCTGGACGAAGGCACGGTCGATTTCGTGCCCAACTACGACGGCAGCCAGGAAGAGCCGCAGATGCTGCCCGCGCGCTTGCCGGTGATGCTGCTGAACGGCGCGTCCGGCATTGCGGTCGGCATGGCCACCGAGATTCCGTCGCACAACCTGCGTGAAGTGGCGCAAGCCTGCGTGGCGCTGATCAAGCAGCCGCAATTGCCGGACGCCGAACTGCACGCCATGATTCCCGGGCCGGACTTTGCAGGCGGCGGCCAGATCATCACTCCCGCGGCCGACATCGCGCAAATCTATGGCGGTGGCCGTGGCTCGCTGAAGGTGCGCGCGCGCTGGACGTTCGAAGAAATGGCGCGCGGCCAATGGCAACTGGTTATCACCGAACTGCCGCCGGGCACGTCGGGCCAGAAAGTGCTGGAAGAGATCGAGGAAATCACCAATCCGAAGATCAAGTCCGGCAAGAAGAGCCTGACGCCCGAGCAGACCCAGGCCAAGGCGGTGATGCTGAACCTGCTGGACGCCGTGCGCGACGAATCCGGCAAGGATGCGGCCGTGCGCCTGGTGTTTGAACCGAAGACCTCGCGCGTGGACCGTGACGAATTCGTCAACACGCTGCTGGCCCAGACCAGCATGGAAAGCAGCGCGTCGATCAACCTGGTGTGCATCGGCACGGATGGCCGCCCGCGTCAGAAGGGCCTGCGCGACATCCTGGTTGAATGGGTGGCGTTCCGCACCAACACGGTCGTGCGCCGCACGCGATTCCGCCTGGACAAGGTCACTGACCGGATCCACGTGCTGGAAGGCCGCATGCTGGTCTACCTGAATGTGGACGAAGTCATCCAGACCATCCGCGAATCCGACGAGCCGCGCGCCGCGCTGATGGAACGCTTCAAGCTGTCCGAGCGCCAGGCGGAAGACATTCTGGAAATGCGCTTGCGTCAGTTGGCCCGTCTTGAAGGCTTCAAGATCGAGCAGGAACTGGCCGACAAGCGCAAGGACCAGATTTCGCTGCAAGAGCTGCTGGACAATCCCACGACGCTCAAGCGCCTGTTGATCAAGGAAATCGAGGCCGACGCCAAGCAATATGGCGACGACCGCCGCACCCTGATCGAAACGGCCGAACGCGCCGTGCTGGAAACCAAGGTGCTGGACGAACCGGTCACCGTGATCGTCTCGCAAAAGGGCTGGCTGCGCGCCCGCCAGGGCCATGGCCACGACGCTGCGCAATTCACCTTCAAGCAGGGCGATGACCTGTACGGCGCCTTCGAATGCCGCACCACCGACACGCTGATCGCCATGGGCGACAACGGCCGGGTGTATTCGGTACCGGTCGGCGGGCTGCCGTCCGCACGGGGCGATGGCCAGCCGGTCACGACCATGATCGATCTGGAATCGGGCACGCGCATCGTGCATACCATTGCCGCGGCGCCGGATTCCCGCTGGCTGCTGGCCACGCGCGGCGGCTACGGCTTTGCGGCCAAGCTGTCCGACATGGTCAGCCGCCAACGGGCGGGCAAGCAGTTCATCACGCTGGAAGCCGGCGATGAAATGCTGCGCCCGGTGCCGCTGTTCGTGGGCGCCACGCAACTGGCCTTGCTGTCGGCCAAGGGCAAGTTCCTGGTGTTCGGCCTGGATGAATGCAAGTCCTTGTCCGGCGGCGGCCGCGGCACCATCCTGATGGGCCTGGATGCGTCCGACAAGCTGGATCAAACGGTGCCGATCGGTGCTCGCGGCCTGCGCGCCACGGGCATTTACCGCAACAAGCTCACCGAGGACATCCTGGCGGGCGACGCCTTGGCGCCCTATGTGGGCAAGCGCGCGCGCAAGGGCCGTCAGCTGGATGTGCGTCCCAAGCAGCCGGTGCTGTCGCCGGTACTGGGGTAGGGCAGGCGCGGGGGGCGCGGCCTTGCCTCGCCCCGCTAGCCAACAGGCTTCCACGTCATGCACACCTTCACGCACCCAGGGCTTGTGCAGCCGTCATCCGGGCGCCTGGCGCATGTGGACGCGCTGCGCGGCTTTGCGCTCTTTGGCATCCTGATCGTGAACATCGGCGTTTTCTCGTCGCCGTTCTATGGCGCGGGCGTGGCTGACCCGGTCTATTCGCGTCCGGTGGATCTGGGCGTGCGCTGGCTTATCGCGTGGCTCTTCGAGACCAAGTTCTACCTGCTGTTCTCGTTCCTGTTCGGCTACAGCTTCACCTTGCAGATGGCGGCGGCCGAGCGCGACCAAGCCGCCTTTGCGCCGCGATTCCTGCGTCGCCTGGCCGGGCTGGCTGTGTTGGGGGCCGCACACGCCGTGTTGTTCTACCAGGGTGACATTCTGGTGACCTATGCGCTGCTGGGGCTGGGCTTGCTGGGATGCCGGTCCATGGCGCCCCAGCGCGCATTGTGCGTGGCGTTGTGGCTGATCGTGCTGACGGCGTCGGTGTGGGCGCTGCTGGGTTGGCTCAGCTTCCTGGACCCCGTGCCAGCGGGCTATCTGGCGCAATACAAGGCGCAGGCGCTGGCGGCCATCGAGGCCTATCGCGGCGACATCGGCTCCACCGTCGCGCAGCACGTCCATGAACTGACCACCAGCGTCTGGTTCATGGTCTTGTTCGTGCAAGGCCCGTTCGTCTTTGCGATGTTTTTGATCGGCTACGCGCTGGGTCGACGCAATGCGTTGGCGGACCCCTGGGCGCGGCCGGGCGTGTTGTGGCTGCTGTGTGCGTTGGGCCTGCTACCGGGCCTGGCCGGCTCGGCGCTGTACGCCACGTCGTCTCTGCCAGTTGCCGGCGCGGCCTGGGAATTGCCCGGGCTGGCCGCCGACCTCTTGACGGCGCCGCTGCTCAGCATGTCGTATGCGGCTCTCTTCCTGCTGGCGTGGCGCACGCGAGTGATTGGGCGCGCGTTGCGATGGCTGGCGCCCGCCGGGCGGATGGCGCTAAGCAACTACCTGATGCAATCCGTCGTCTGCGCCTTTCTGTTTACCGGCTGGGGCCTGCGTCTCTTCGCATCGGTCTCGCCCCTGGCGACCGTCGGGATCGCGGTGGCGATTTTCGCGGCGCAGTTGCCATGGTCCGCATGGTGGTTGCGGCACCATGCCTACGGCCCGGTTGAATGGTTGCTGCGCGCGCTCACCATCGGGGCCTTGCCGCCCTGGCGCCGACGCTGCCGCATCCACAGGCCCGCCAGCAACAGCAAGGCCGGCAGGTAAACCCAGTAATCCGACCAACGCCTCGGGTTCGGCGCTTTCACTTCGACGACGTCCCAGCCTTGCTCCCAGCCGGAACGTTGCGCGCGGCTGCCAAACCGCACCCCACCAATTTGGGTTTGGTCACCCAGGCTCATCAGCGTTACTCCGGCTTCCGCCAGACGGCGGCGGCCGGCGTCGGGGGCGTCAGCGCCTGTCTGCAGGGAGGGCAAGGCCACGGCAACGGTTTTGGTCAGTTCATCGCCTTCCAGATTGATGCCGCGCAGTACCACGGTCAGGCGGCCGTTGTCGGGCATGGCGGCGGCAATCGTCTGCATGTCGGCGGCTGGGCGGCTTTCGTACTGCGGCGCGAAGTGGTCCATGAACCAGTCGGGGCGAAACAGCATGAAGGTGACCAGCAGCAGCACACCCACCTCGGCCCAGGTGCAGCGCGTGCGGAACCACCGCATGGTGGCCGCCGCGAACGTCAGCGACGCCAAGGTGGCGCCCGCCACCACCAGTGCCAGTTCCCACCCGTAGTTGACGTCGATCAGCAGTAGGGCGGGATTGAACACGAACATGAACGGCAGAATGGCGGTGCGCGCGGCATAGGTCACGCCCTGGATGCCGGTCTTGATCGGGTCTTCACCAGAGATCGCCGCGGCGGCGAAGGTGGCCAAGCCCACGGGCGGGGTGATGTCGGCCATGATGCCGTAATAGAACACGAACATATGCACGGCAATCAGCGGGATCACCAGGCCGCTTTGCGCGCCCAGTTCCACCACGACGGGCGCCATCAGCGTTGCCATCAGGATGTAGTTGGCCGTGGTGGGCATGCCCAACCCCAGCACCAGGCAGACCAGCGCGGTGAAGATCAGCATCAACAGCACGTTGCCCATCGACACCAGTTCCACGAAGGCGGTCATGCGCAGGCCCAGGCCGGTCAAGGTGATGGCGCCGACAATCAGGCCGGCCGTGCCGCAGGCAATGGCGATGCCGATCATGTTGCGCGCGCCGTCTTGCAGGCCGCCGATGGCGTCGTGCCAGCCATGCCGCCAAGCCGGGGCGGCATCCTGTTTGCGGAACCAGGCAATCAGCGGCCGTTGCGTGACCATCTGGAACAGCATGGCCATGGCTGCCCAAAAGGCCGATAGCCCGGCGGATAGTTCTTCCACGCTCAGGCACCACACAAGAATGCCGATGGGAATCAGGAAATACAGCCCGGCGCGCACCGTCGGCCAGGGCTGCGGGCGCACAGGGTGGTTGACGTCAATGTCTTGCGGCAGGTCGGGGTGGGCGGCGGCGATGCGCAGCAGCCACACGTACAGGGCCGCCAACAAGGTCAGCAGCACCCAGATGGCGGCCGCGCCCGCCACGGCCTGTACGCCGGTGCCTATCCAATAGGCCGCGCCCATCACCAGCAGCGTGCCGCTGATGCCCATGCCCCATCCCGCCAGCTTTTGCAGCGGCGTGCGCGACGGGCCAGCCGCCATCATGGGTTGGATGCCCAGCTTCAGCGCTTCCAGATGGACGATGTAGAACAGCGCAATGTACGAAATCGACGCCGGCAGAAGGGCGTGGCGGATGATGTCGGTGTAGGGAATGCCCACGTATTCGATCATCAGGAACGCCGCCGCGCCCATCACGGGCGGCATGATCTGGCCGTTGACCGAAGACGCCGTCTCAATCGCGCCCGCCCGCACGCCGCCGTAGCCCGCCTTCTTCATGAGGGGAATGGTGAAGATGCCACCCGTGACCACATTGGCCACCGACGACGCGGACACCAGCCCGTTGACGGCCGAGGACACCACGGCCACTTTGGCCGGCCCGCCCCGCAGGTGGCCCAGCAGCGCGAACGAGACCTGCATCATGTAGTTGCCCGCACCGCACTTGTCCAGCAACGAGCCCAACAGCACGAAGATGAAGATGTAGGACACGGATACGCCCAACGCCACGCCATACACGCCTTCAGTGGTGAGCCACATGTGCGACATCAGGCGTTCCAGCGAGGCGCCTCGGTGCGCCAGCACGTCGGGCAGCCAGGGGCCGGCCAGCGCGTAGGCCACGAACACCAGGCCCAGCACGGTCATGGGCAGGCCAAGCGCGCGGCGCGTTACTTCAAGCAGCAGCGCCAGGCCCACGACGGCGGTACCCACGTCCATGGGCGTGGGTTGACCGGGGCGGCCCGCCAGTTCGTTATAGAAAACATAGAGATAGCTACCGCAAAAGCCGGCCGCCAATGCCAGCACCCAGTCAAACCAGGGCATGCGGTCGCGCGGCGAGCGCTTGCTGGCCGGGTAGGCCAGATAGCCCAGGAACATGGCGACGCCCAGATGCAGGGCGCGCGCCTCGGTGTCGTTGAAGATGCCCCAGTTGAACGAGAAAGGCAGCGGCGATGCGTACCAGAGCTGGAAGAACGACCAGGCCAGCGCGCCCGCGGCCAGCGTGGCGCCGGCGATGCCGCCCGCGTTGCGGCCGCCTCGGTCGACATCGGCCACGAGCTGTTCCAGGTCCGGGGCCGACGTATGCGGCGCTTTTGTCATGAATTTCCCCTACGTGTCATGGCGCGCGCCGTCTGGGCGGCGCGCGCTGATTCCTGGCGTGCGGCAGTCGCGCGCCGGCAAGGCCTTGAAGCAGGCGCTTTTTAAAGCAGGCCTTTTTCCTTGAAGTACTTTTCAGCGCCCGGATGCAAGGGCGCCGACAAGCCGTTCTTCACCATGTCGGCGGGCTTCAGGTTGGCGAATGCCGGATGCAGTTTCTTGAAGTCGTCGAAGTTGTCGAACACCGCCTTGACCACGGTGTAGACGGTGGCATCCGGCACGTCGGCCGACGTGACGAACGTGGCGGTGACGCCGTACGTCTTGGTCTCGTTGGGGTTGTTCGGATACAGTCCGGCCGGAATGGTGGCGTAAGCGTAATAGGGGTACTTTTTGACCAGCGCGTCCACGGCCGGGCCGGTCAGCGACACCAGCTTGGCGCCGCAACTGGTGGTGGGGTCCTGGATGTTGGCCGACGGGTGGCCCACGCCGTAGAAGAAGCCGTCGATCTTGCCATCGCAAACCGCCGAGCCGTGCTCGTCCGGGCGCAATTCCGACGCCAGCGCAAAGTCCTTCATCGTCCAGCCCATCGTGGCCAGCAGTTCTTCCATCGACGAGCGCGTGCCCGAACCCGGGTTGCCGACGTTGAAGCGCTTGCCCTTCAGGTCTTCAAAGGTCTTGATATTCGCGTCCTTGCGCGTCACGACCGTGAACGGTTCGGGGTGGATCGAAAATACCGAGCGCAGCTTGGTGAACGGGCCCGCTTGTTTGAATTGCCCTTCGCCGTTGTAGGCGTTGAAGCCGACGTCGGACTGCACAACGCCCAGATCAAGTTCGCCGGCCTTGATGGTGTTGGCGTTGAAGACCGATCCCCCGGTGGATTCAACCGAACAACGGATGCCATGCGTCGCCCGGTCCTTGTTCACCAGGCGGCAGATGGCGCCGCCCGCGGCGTAGTAGACGCCCGTGACGCCTCCCGTGCCGATACTGACGAACTTCTGTTGGGCGGCGGCGGGTGCCGGCGCCGTGGACAGCAAAGCCGTGGCCAGGCCCGCCGCGGCGAGCGTCCAGGCGTTGCGATGGCCCAATGGGTGTTTGACGGACGTGGTCATGCAAACTCCTTATGGGGTTTTTCCCCGTGAATTACCGGTCTTGGCCGGCGGTTAATGTGCCCCGCGTGCTTGTCCAATGGCGGCGTCGATGGCGCCAGCCAGGCGTTGCGTCAATTGGTCCAGTTCGTCGTCGGAAATAATGAAGGGCGGCGCAAGCAGCACGTGATCGCCGTGGCGGCCATCAATGGTGCCGCCCATCGGGTAGACCATCAGCCCCTGCGCCATGGCTTCGCGCTTGATGCGCGCATGCAGCGTCAAGGCCGGGTCGAACGTCTGCTTGGTGGCCCGGTCCTGCACCAGCTCGATGCCCATGAACAGCCCGCGTCCGCGGATATCGCCCACATGCGGGTGCGCGCCAAATGTCTGTTCCAGCCGCTGCCGCAAGCCCGCGCCTTGCTCGCGCACGCGCTCCAGCAGCTTGTCGCGGCGGATCACGTCCTGCACGGCAAGCGAGGCGGCGCAGGCAATGGCGTGGCCCAGATAGGTGTGGCCGTGTTGAAAGAAGCCGCTGCCTTGCTGCATGGCGTCCACGATGCGCCGCTGCGCCATCACGGCGCCGATGGGTTGATAGCCGCCGCCCAAGCCTTTGGCGATGGTGATCAGGTCGGGCACGATGCCCTCTTGCTCTACCGCGTAGAGCGTGCCGGTGCGCCCCATGCCGCACATCACTTCGTCGGCGATCAACAGCACCCCATGGCGGTCGCAGACTTCGCGGATACGCCGGAAGTAACCCGGAACGGCCGTGACGGCGCCGGACGTCGCACCCACCACCGGCTCGGCCACGAAGGCCATTACGGTGTCCGGCCCCAGCCGTTCAAAGGTCTGCTCCAGTTCAAGCGCCAGGCGCTCGCCATATTGTTCAGCGCTTTCACCGGCTTGCTGATCGCGATAGGCGTAGCAGGGCGAAACGTGTTCGACGTCGATCAGCAGCGGCGCGAATTGCGCGCGGCGCCAGGCGTTGCCGCCCACCGCCAGCGCGCCCAGCGTGTTGCCGTGGTAGCTCTGGCGGCGCGCCACGATATGACGGCGCTGCGGTTGGCCGATTTCCACAAAGTACTGGCGGGCCATCTTCAAGGCGGCCTCGACGGCTTCGGATCCGCCCGACACAAAGTACGCATGCGAGATGCCTTCCGGCGCATCGGCCACCAGGCGCTCGGCCAGGCGTTCGGCAACCTCGGTCGTGAAGAAGCTGGTGTGGGCATAGGCCAGCGCGTCGATCTGGGCGTGCATGGCGGCCTGGACGTCGGGGTGGTTATGCCCCAGGCAGGACACGGCCGCGCCGCCCGAGCCGTCAAGATAGGCGCGGCCGGCGCTGTCGTGGACCCATACGCCCTGGCCGCGTACGGCCACGGGCGGGGTCTGACGTAGGGAACGATGCATGACGTGTGTCTGGCTCATGGGTATTCCGTGATGCGTAGAGGGCGTTAGGGGAAAACAGCAGGGTCAGCCCGGCCGCCGCGAGGCGGGGGCGGTCCAGTAAACGTTGTCGGCGCGCAGGCGCTCTTCGACTTCGGTCAGGCGGTTCAGCACGTCGGCGCCGCCACGGGCGGTCAGGCGGGCAATCAGATGTTCGGCCAGGCCCAACAGGCCGGCGGTGGTATGGAAGAACGAGCCGGGACCCTGGCGCGCGGGCTGGGCTCGGACGCCGTCGCGATCGGGAGGCGCGAATCGCAGTGTGTGACGGGCTTCCACCGCCAACGGCGACAGCGGGTCATCGGTTAGCGCAATCAGCGCGACGCCGCGCTGCGCCGCCTGGCGGGCCAAGTGCACGGTGGCGGTCGGGTAGGGGGCTTGGGAAATGACAATCAGCGCGTCGCCGGCATCCAGGTTGTCAGCCTGCTCGGCGGGGGCTCCGCCCAGGCCGTCTATCAGCACACTGTTGCGGCGCACCAGTTGGTAGGCGTAGCGCATCTGGAACGCAATGCCAAACGCCGAGCGGGTCCCCAGAAAGCCGACCTGGCGCGCGTTCAGCAAGGTCTGTACTGCTGCATCAAATTCCGCTGCCGGGTTCAGCGCGCACACCGAGCGCATGGCTTGGATCTGGTAGTCGGTCAGCACGTCGTGGCCGGGGGCGGCGGGGTCGCCGGCGGCGGCCTGCAAGGCGGCAGCGCGGTCGCGCAGCCCGGGCTCGCCTTGATGACCGGCAAGAGCCTGTTGAAAAGGCTGACGAAATGCTTCATAGCTGGCATAGCCCAGCGCCCGCGCCAGCCGCAACATGGTGGCGGGCGCCACGCCCAGCGCCCGCGCCAGCCGCAACATGGTGGCGGGCGCCACGCCCAGCGCTTGCGCCTGCCGGCGCATGGACCACAGTCCAACCTCTGCGGGATGCGCCACCACCCAATGTGCCGCGCGTTGCAGCTCCGGGGGCAGGTCCTCCAGCTTTTCTTGCAGGGTTGGTATCAGGTGGGAAGGCAGGGGCATGGGGGCACCGCTAAACAAAAAACAAATGATATATCTGAATATTTCTATAAAACATCTGTTTTTTATTGGGGCTTTCCACTAGGGTCGGGATGCAGCGCCAAGCCCTTGATGCGACGGCATTAAGTCCAGTAATTCTGCTGCCATCTTCTGCAATTTCGTGTTCATTTATTTACATCGTGCGGGGGTTTTTTGTTTGACGCGAATAGATCGGGCGCATATCATTCGTGTAGAAATGAATTTGACCGAACCCTTTTCTTCCATGACCCACCCCGTGAACACTGATTCCACCCAGCAGTACGATCTGCGCATTTTGCGAGCCCTGCGCCGTATTACGCGATCGATCGCACTGCACTCGCGTCAGTTGTCCGCGGTCAGCCATATCACTGCGCCGCAGTTGATGTGCTTGCGTACGGTGATGGCCAATGGCCCGATGACGGCCACGGCCATCAGCCGCGAAATGCATGTCAGCCCCAGCACGGTGGTCGGCATCCTGGACCGCCTGGAAGACAAGGGTTTGATCCGCCGTGAACGCGGCCGCGAAGATCGCCGCATCGTTTTCGTTACTGCCACGGACGCCGGGCGCGAGCTGGCCCAAGGCGCGCCGTCGCCGCTGCAAAAGCACCTGGCCGACGCGCTCAATGCGTTGCCCGAGCTTGAACAGGCCACCATCACGCTATCGCTGGAACGCATCGTGGCGCTGATGGAGCAGGAAGGCCAGGCAGTCGCAGCGGAACCGCACGGCGATGTATCGTCGCCCATCCTTGAAGTGCCCACGGGCGGGGCACCCCCAGAATCGGGAATCGTTGCATGAAGAAAAACGAACTGGATACCCCCCATCTCTCAAGTGCCGTGGCGCCGGCGGTTCGCGCGCAGACCCATACGATGCGTCTGCCCAACCGCAAAGACGGCGCCGCCATTCACCACCTCATTTCCGAGTGCCCGCCGCTCGACCTGAATTCCCTCTACGCCTACTTGCTCCTTGGTGAGCATTTCAGCGACACCTGCGTCCTTGCCGAAAGTGCCGGCGGACGTATCGACGGTTTTATCTCCGCTTACGTGATCCCGACCCGACCCGACGTGTTGTTCGTCTGGCAGGTTGCGGTGCACGCCCGCGCACGTGGCCATCGCTTGGGCCGCGCCATGCTTCGCGAACTCCTGCAACGCAAGGGGCTCGAGCATGTTCGATATCTTGAAACCACGGTGGGGCCTGACAACCAGGCATCGCGCCGCAGCTTTACCGGCCTGGCCGGCGAGCTTGGCGCCCACGTTTCCGAACAGCCGTTCTTCGACCGGCAATTGTTTGGCGGCGCGGACCATGACGACGAGATGTTGTTGAGGATAGGCCCGTTCGCATTGCCCGCCCCGTAGGGCGAGCAACCCCAGCGGACTTATCGAAATACCGGGATGGCAGTGCCTATCCGAATGCGTTCAACGCATCCGGAGGGATCGTGCCGTCTATTCAACTTATTAGATGAAAAGGGAGGATTACTCATGGACTTGAAGATCTTTGACCGGATGGAATCAGAGGTGCGGGGCTACATTCGGTCGTTCCCCGTGATATTCAGCCAGGCCAGGGGCTCGACCCTGATCGATGAGGAAGGCACCGAGTACATCGACTTCTTCAGCGGCGCCGGCACGCTGAACTATGGCCACAACAATCCTGTTCTCAAGGAAAAGCTGCTGGAGTATGTGCAGGCGGACGGCGTCGTCCACGGCCTGGACATGGCGACCAGCGCGAAGAAGCGTTTCCTGGAGACGGTGGATCGCGTGCTGCTCAAGCCGCGCAACTGGCAATACACGCTGCAATTCACCGGCCCCACCGGCACCAATGCCGTGGAAGCCGCGCTGAAGATCGCGCGCCAGGTCAAGGGCCGTTCCAATGTGATTTCGTTCACGCACGGTTTTCATGGCGTCAGCGGCGGTTCGCTGGCGGTGACGGCCAACATGAAGTTCCGCGAAGCCTCGGGCTATGCGCTGGGCAACACCACGTTCATGCCTTATGACGGCTACTTCGGCCCGGACGTGGACACCATGGCCTACCTGGAGCGCATGCTGGAAGATCCCAGCAGCGGCATGGACAAGCCGGCCGCCGTCATCGTGGAAACGGTGCAGGGCGAAGGTGGCGTCAACGTTGCGACCCTGCGCTGGTTGAAAGAGCTGGAAAAGCTGTGCAAGCGTCATGACATGCTGCTGATCGTGGACGACATCCAGGTCGGCTGCGGCCGCACCGGCACGTTCTTCAGCTTCGAGGCCGCCGGCATCCGTCCGGACATCATCACGCTGTCGAAGTCGCTGTCTGGCTTTGGCCTGCCGATGTCGCTGGTGCTGATGAAGCCCGAGCTGGATATCTGGAAGCCGGGCGCCCACAGCGGTACGTTCCGCGGCAACAACCTGGCGTTCGTTACGGCGACGCAGGCGCTGGAAACCTATTGGGCCAACACCGCCTTCACCGCCGACATCCAGCGCAAAGAGCGTCTGGTGCGCGACTGGCTGGAAAACCTGGTCCACAGCTATCCCAACGCCGGCCTGTCGGTGCGCGGCCGTGGCTTGATCCAGGGCCTGGTGTGCAACACCACGCCCGCGCTGGCCAACCGCATTGCGCAGCAGGCATTCAAGAAGGGCGTCGTCATCGAGACCTCGGGCGCGCATGACGAAGTGCTCAAGCTGCTGCCGGCACTGACGATCGAGGAAGATCTGTTGAGCAAGGGCCTGGACGTCATCGAGGCCAGCGTGGCTGAAGCGCTGAGCGAAGAAGGGCAGTCTGCCCGCATTCTGAAATTTGGAGGAAAACGTCAATGATCGTACGCAATGTCAAAGATGTCATCGGCACCGCCGACGAAGTCCGCACCGATACCTGGGTCAGCCGCCGCGTGCTGCTGAAGAAGGACGGCATGGGCTTTTCCTTCCACGAGACCACCATTTTTCCGGGCGGCCGCACGCACATCCACTACAAGAACCATCTTGAAGCGGTGTGGTGCATTGAAGGTGATGGCTCCATCGAAACCATTGCCGACGGCAAGAAGTACGACCTGGGCCCTGGCGTGGTCTACGCCCTGAACGAGAACGACGAGCACTGGCTGTGCGGCGGCAAGGAGCCGCTGCGCGTCATCTGCGTCTTCAACCCGCCGCTGACCGGTCAGGAAGTGCACGACAAAGAAGGCGTTTACGCCTTGCCTGAAGCCGAAGCCAAAGCGGCTTGATACAAGGAGGTTCGCATGATCTCACCTGCACAGGATCCGTACGCCTCCCGTACGGACCGAGGTTCCGCCATCATCGCCCGCCAGGATCCGGTGGTTTACGAAGACGGCAAATACGCTAATGCCCTATCCGGCGAGCAAGTCGGGCAATACGAGCGCGACGGCTTTCTCTTGATGGAAAACCTCTTCTCGGAAGAGGAGATCCGCGCGTTGTCCGCCGAGGTCGAGCGCATGACGCGCGACCCGTCGATCATCCGGCGCGAAGAGTCCATTACCGAGCCGGGCAGCAATGCCGTGCGTTCCATTTTCATGGTCCACGTGTTGAACCCCGTGCTGTCGCGCCTGGTGCGCGACCCACGGCTGGTCAATGTGGCGCGCCAGATTCTCGGGTCCGAAGTCTACATCCACCAATCGCGCGCCAACATGAAGCCTGGCTTCAAGGGCAAGGAGTTCTACTGGCACTCGGACTTCGAGACGTGGCACGTGGAAGACGGCATGCCGTCCATGCGCGCGCTCAGTTGCTCGGTGCTGCTGACCGACAACAACGAGTGCAACGGCCCCTTGATGCTGGTGCCGGGCTCGCATCGGCAGTTCATCTCGTGCGTGGGCGAAACCCCGAACGAGCACTACAAGCAATCGCTGAAGAAGCAGGAATACGGGGTTCCCGACCCGGTCAGCCTGCAATTGCTGGTAGAGCAGGGCGGCATCCGCTCGATGACGGCCAAGGCGGGTTCCGTGGTGTTTTTCGACTGCAACACCATGCACGGCTCGAACAGCAATATCTCGCCGTGGCCGCGCGCCAATGTCTTCATGGTCTACAACAGCATGGAGAACACCTTGAACCCGCCCAAGTACGGCTTGACGCCTCGTCCCGAGCATATTGCGACGCGCAAGGGTTTCAAGGCGGTGACGCCGTTGGATACGCTGAAGCTGGTGGGCGGTTAATTCGCCGCTCGCGACGAGCCCGCCGCGGTACATCTGCGGGCGGGACTCGCCACACCGAAACCCGGGCCTTGCCCGGGTTTTTTCTTGGCCGTCCGGCAGGTGAAACATCAGCCTATGAAGGCCGGGCTCTCTGCTATTCTTTCGCGGATTCCTCCCACGCCAAACCCATGCCGCCATGTCCGCCCGTATCCTGAGCCTGCATATCTACCCGATCAAATCCTGCGCCGGCATCGACCTGGCGGAGTCTTCCATCGACCGGGCCGGCCTGGCCCACGATCGCCGCTGGATGTTGATCGGCGCCGATGGCCAGTTCATGACGCAGCGCCAGTGGCCGGCGATGGCCCTGATCCGCACGGCGCTGACCGCCAACGCGCTTCGCCTCAGTGCGCCCGGCATGCCCGACCTGGACGTAGCCTTGGATGGATCGGGCTTGGAACCCGGCTCCCAAACCGTTGCGGTCTGGAGCGACACCATTTCAGCCCAGCAGGAAAGTGTGGCGGTCGGGAATTGGTTTTCCGAATTCCTGAAGACGCCTTGCCGGCTGCTCAAGGTGGATAGCGCCGCTGCGCGCAACGCCAAGCCCGACTGGGTATCGCGCTGGGTAGACGGGCATCCCGACCTGGCCGATGCCTTCGTGGGCGAACACCATTTTGGCTTTGCCGACGGCTTTCCCTTGCTGATTGCCAATCAGGCGTCGCTGGATGACCTGAACGCACGCCTGCAAGCCAAGGGCGTGGCGCCGGTGCCCATGGACCGTTTCCGCCCCAACATCGTCGTCGAAGGCGAATGGGAGCCCTTCGAGGAAGATCACACCGCCATGATCACGGCGGCAGGCGTCAGGATGGCCTTCGTCAAGCCGTGCACCCGTTGCTCGATTCCCGACATCGACCAACGCACCGCGCAGCAGCACGACGAGCCCGGCCGTACGCTGGCGGGCTATCGCAATCTTGATATCGGGGTGGTGTTCGGCCAGAACGCCATTCTGGATGCGCCGGCCGGCGCACGGTTGAAAGTGGGCGACGCGGTCGAGATCGAACTGGATTTCTGACCGGTCGCCGGGGCCGGGGCCTGGTTTGGCTTACGCCGAAGACAATTTCAGGCCGATCAAGCCCAGCACGATCAACGCCACGCTGACGATGCGCATCCAGCTCGTGGATTCGCCAAACAGCACGATGCCGGCCACAAAGGCGCCCACGGTGCCGATGCCTACCCAGACGGCGTAGGCGGTGCCCAGCGGCAGGGTTTTCATGGCCACGGCCAGCAGCCAGACGCTGATGGCCATGCCGCCCGCCGTAATCAGGGACGGCCAGAGGCGGGTGAATCCATGGGTGTATTTCAGGCCCACGGCCCAGACGATTTCAAACAGGCCCGCGAGCACCAGGATGATCCAGGTCATTGACGACTCCTCTTGTTGCGTTGCCGGCGTTGCACCGGCAATAAGGGGTCGTCCCCGGATAAAAAAAACGCCGGTCGTTTGACCGCGCGCAGCAACGGGCCGTCCCGCTGCGGCAAAAATTATAGAATACCGGCTTCCAACGGCAAAACCGGATGCCGGGTATCACCTTAGCTACACGTCGCGGACCGGACCGCGAACCAGGAAATTTCCATCATGCAACGCATCATGCTGCGGGCAAAGCTACACCGCGTCACGGTCACCGAAGCCGACCTTCACTACGAAGGCTCTTGCGGCATCGACGAAGACCTGCTGGACGCTGCCGGCATGCGCGAGTTCGAACGCATCGAACTCTACAACGTCACCAATGGTGAACGTTTCGACACCTACATCATCAAGGCGGCCCGCGGCAGCGGCGCCATCTCGTTGAACGGCGCGGCGGCCCGCCGGGCGCAGGTTGGCGATCTGTTGATCATCTGCACCTACGGCCCGATGTCCGAAGAAGACTCCGCCACCCACAAGCCGCAAGTGGTGTTGGTGGACGACGCAAACCGCGTCAAGGAAATCCGCAAGTTCCCGGCCTGACGCCGGCCCGAGCGCAGCGCCATCCTGGCCCAGCCGGCTGGCGCTCCCGTCAACCCTGAACCGTTTCATCATGAGCTTCCAGGTCATCATTCAACCCAGCAAGCATCAATTCCCGGTCGAGCCCGGCCAGACCGTGCTCGACGGCGCCTTGGCCGCAGGCATCGTGCTGCCCTATAGCTGTCGCAACGGCGCGTGCTCCACCTGCAAGGGCAAAGTGGTCTCCGGGGAGTTCGACGCCGGGCAGTATCCCGCCCAGATCCTGTCGCCCGAAGAACTGGCCGACGGCTACACGCTATTCTGCCAGGCGCGTCCGGAATCGGACATGGTGGTGGAATCCACTGAAGTCCGCCTGGCCAGCGACATCCAGATCCGCAAGCTGCCTTCGCGCGTGCAGACGCTGGAGCGCGTGGCGCCGGATGTCACGGTCATCAAGCTGCAACTGCCGGCATCCGAACAGTTCCGCTACTACGCGGGTCAGTACATTGAAGTCATCCTCAAGGATGGCCGCCGCCGCAGCTATTCGATGGCGGGCGCGCCGCACACCGGCAGCCCGCTGGAACTGCACATCCGGCACATGCCGGGTGGCCTGTTCACCGATCATGTCTTCGGCGCGGGCGACACGCAGATGAAAGAACGCGAGATTCTGCGGCTGGAAGGGCCGTTCGGCTCGTTCTTCCTGCGCGAAGACAGCAACAAGCCGATCGTCCTGCTGGCCAGCGGCACGGGTTTTGCACCGGTGAAGGCCATCGTCGAGCACATGATTCACAAGAACATCAGCCGTCCGGTCACGCTGTATTGGGGCGGCCGTCGCCCGCAAGACCTCTACATGGACGCGCTGGCGAAATCCTGGTCGGGTCTGTTGCCGAATTTCAGCTATGTGCCGGTCGTGTCCAACGCCGTGCCGGAAGACGGCTGGACCGGTCGCACCGGATTCGTCCACGAAGCCGTCATGCACGACATCGCCGACTTGTCCGGACACCAGGTCTATGCCTGCGGCACGCCGTTGATGGTGGATGCCGCCCGCCGCGAATTCAGCGTGCAGAACGGCCTGCCGCCGGAAGAGTTCTACGCGGACGCCTTCACGTCCGAGGCCGACCTGGCGAAAGCCGCGTCGTAACCAGACAGCACGAGCCACTGGGGGGGGAATTCACAGGCTGAAAAGCTTGGTGACTTCCGCCCCTTTTTTATACGTAGGCGTAGGCAAATCGGCGGGGTAAACTGCCTTGGCAGCGGCTTGCCAAGGGGGGCGGACATCGGGTCCGTGGCCGATTTGGCACGCAAGGAGCAATGCGGGCATGAAAGTAGCGGTATTGGGTAGCGGCATTATCGGAATCTCCAGCGCCTGGTGGTTGAATCAGGCCGGCCACGACGTCGTGGTCATTGATCGCTGCACCGGTCCCGCCCAGGAAACCAGCCTGGCCAACGGCGCGCAAATCTCGGTGTCTTATGCCGAACCCTGGGCCAATCCCCAGGCACCGCTCAAGCTGCTCAAATGGATGTTCCAGGACAACGCGCCGCTCTTGTTCCGACCGCAGCTTGATTGGCGCCAATGGATGTGGGGCCTTGCCTTCCTGCGCGAATGCCTGCCCGGCCGCCTGGCGCCGAACATCCGCGCCATGGTCCGCATGGCCGAGTACAGCCGCGCTACCTTGCGCAGCATGCGCGCCGAAATGGGCATCGAATACGATCACCTTGAACGCGGCATCCTGAACTTCTATCGCGATCCCCATGAATTCGAGAACTCGCAACGGGCCGCTGGCCTGATGCGCGATTTCGGCGTTGAACGCCGCGTCGTCACCGCGGATGAAGTCATTGCCATTGAACCGGCGCTGGCGCCGCACAGGCAGACCATCGTCGGTGGCGACTACACGCCCGAGGACGAAAGCGGCGACGTGCATTTGTTCACGGTCGCGCTGGCCGAGCGTTGCGCGCAAGCGGGCGTTGAGTTCCGCTACAGCACGCGGGCCACCCGCTTGCTGACTCAGGGAGGCGCCGTGCAAGGCATTGAAATCATTGAACCCGATGGGCGTTTCGGCACGATTTCGGCCGACGCCTATGTCGTGGCGATGGGCAGCTTCAGCCCCAATCTGCTGCGCCCCTTGGGCATCCCCTGCAACGTTTATCCGGCCAAGGGCTATTCGGCGACGTTCCCGGTTGTACGGCCGGACGCCGCGCCCACGGTCAGCTTGACGGACAGCAGCCATAAAATCGTGTTCTCGCGCTTGGGCGACCGCCTGCGCATGGCGGGTACCGCAGAGCTGTCGGGATATTCCCGCAGCCTGAACACCGGTCGCTGTGAAGCCTTGACCCATCTGGCGCAAGAACTCTTTCCCGACGCGCTCGATTTCGAGCGCGTCAGTTATTGGTCGGGCCTGCGCCCGTCCACCCCCTCGAATGTGCCCATCATCGGCCGCAGCCGTATCCCCAATTTGTATATCAATACGGGGCACGGTACGCTCGGCTGGACGATGGGTGTTGGCTCAGGCCGGGCTTTGGCCGATCTGCTCAGCGGACGGCGGCCAGAACCGGAATTCCCTTTTCTTGGTCTGTGAACCTATGAAGAATCTGCAATTGGCGGGTGTTGCCCGCGCGATGTTCGCCAGCCGGCGTGCATGGGTATTCGGCGCCGCCATGGCGCTGGCGGGCGTGGCGAATGCTGCTCCCGTTGAAATCCAGGTCTGGCACGCGCTGTCGGACGCGAATAAGGCCGAGTTCGAAAAACTGGCCAAGAAGTACAACAAAGAGCAGGACCAAGTCAGCGTCAAGCTGCGTGGTTTCAGTTCGCAAGACGCGTTGGAACAAGAAGCCGTCTCGGCCGTCAAGGCCAAGAAGGCGCCGAACCTGGTGCAACTGACCGACAACCATTCACCGGAAGTCGTGGCGCAGCACAAGGCCATCCTGCCGATGTATGAGCTGCTGGCCAAGTACCCCATCAAGGACCTGAACTGGTTCGTGCCGGGCACCAGCAGCTTCACGCGCGACGGCAAGGGCCGCCTGCTGGCTTTCCCCTGGATGGCCGAAGTGCCGGTGATGTTCTACAACACCGCTTCCTACAAAAAGGCCGGGCTGGACCCGAACAAGCCCGCCCGCACCTGGAACGAGCTGCAAGCCGAACTGCTCAAGCTGCGCGACGTGGCCGACATCGACTGCCCCTACGCATCGAGCGACCAGGTCACCGTGCACCTGGAGAACCTGGCCCCCATCAACGGCCAGCAGTTCACCAGCAACAACAATGGCCTGGACGCCGTCAGCAAGAAAAGCGCCGCGCCCGCCATGCAGTTCGACACGCTCTACATGCGCCACATTTCGTTGATGGTCAGCTGGAAGCGTTCGCTGCTGTTCATGGCGCACACCGGCGACGCCTCGGCCGACAAGCTGTTCGCCAAGGGCGAGTGCGCCGTGCTGACCGCGAATTCCGGTGCTTTCGGCACCTTCGTGAACACCAAGTCGCTGTCGTTCGGCGTGGCGCCGCTGCCTTACTACGACCAGGCTACCAAGTCGGCCGGCCAACCGTTTGTCAGCGGGTCGGCGCTGTGGGCGCTTGAAGGCCGTCCGCAAGCCGAGGAAAAGGCCACCGCCCAGTTCCTCGCGTGGTTGTCCAAGCCGGTCGTCGCCGCCGAATGGCATCAGCGTACGGGCTTCCTGCCGCTGACCGAAGCCGCGTTCCGCGCGTCCGACGTGTCGTTCTACAAGAGCATCCCGGGCGCACAGTCCGTGATCGCCTCGATGAGCAACCGTCCGGCCAGCAACAGCCGCGGCTTCCGCATGGCGAACTACACGCGCATCGAGCCGGTGTTGAATCAACAACTGAACGACGCTTTCGAAGGCAAGGTTCCGCCCGTGGCGGCCTTGAACAACGCTGCCTCGCAGGCACGCAGCATCGCCGCGCAGCGCTGATCTACCGCCGTGCCCGGCAGCGGATACGCTGCCGACCGCGCCCCTCGAAACCCGGTCCAGAAGGACCGGGTTTTTTTTCGTCTGTGCCCCTGCTCGTCGCGGGCGGGATCAATTCATCCATGCGTACATGCCAGTCTGGCGGCACCCCCAGCCGTCGTCCACCATGCCGTTCATGCGTACCGCTTCCGGTGCGCCTTTCGCTTGCGGTGAGGCATGGTTCGAATCTTCTTCCTGGCGGCAGGCCTGTCCTGCCTTGGGGCTTGCACTAGCTGGCCCACCAACGGCGGCGCCGCGTCGGCTTGGCAAACCACCGGATCCGCCGCGCGCGGTTTCCGTTTTGACTGGCGCTTGTCGGGCGACCCGGCGGTGGCGCCCATGCAGGTCTTTGACGATGGCAAAGAGGTTTGGCTGCAGTTCGCCCCCGGGCAGCCCTTGCCGGCGATCTTCGGCATGCGTGAAGGGCTTGAACATCCGTTGCCGTATACGCGGCGCGAGCCCTACGCCGTGGTCGCGGGCTCGTGGAGCGCGTTGCGGTTTCGCGGGGGCAGGCTATCGGCCCGGGCTGAGCGTGATGTTGAAGCGTCAGTCATGCTGTCTGCGTCTGCGTCCACATCTGCATTTGCATCTGCCTCCGCCTCTGCCTCCGCTTCCGCGCTGCCCCATGCCACGCGTTCGGTAGCCATCCCGCCGTCGGGTGTCGGTGAATTGGCTGCACGTGGGCCAATGGGCAGCGCTGGTGACGCGCCAGCAAAGGCGGCAACCACCGCGCTTGATGCGGCTGTTGACGGGGCCCCGACGGAATCGCCGCCCGCCATGGCCGCTTCCGTGCCATCCATATCCGGTGATGCCAGCGCACCGGCTCGGTTCTATCGGGCCGCGCCTCCCGACACCACCCTGCGTGCCGTGTTGGCGCGCTGGGCGGGCGATTCCGGCTGGACGTTTCGCCCGCAGCATTGGGCGGTGGACGTTGATATTCCCTTGTCTGCCTCGGCCGAATTTTCCGGGGACTTCAAATCCGCTGTGCGCGAGTTGCTGAGTGCCACTGAACTGGCCGATAAGCCCTTGCAGCCTTGCTTCTATGCCAACCAGGTGCTGCGCGTGGTGCCCTTGGCCCAATCGTGTTCTCGCGCGGCCGTCACGCAAGGAGCTGGGGCATGAGCATTTTTCGAATGACCTGCGTCGTCGTCACCGGGGCGCTGGCAGGCTGCGCGGCGTCGCAACAAGCTGCGGATCTGAACCGCGCGGCGAAGGATCGGCTTGCCGCCGTCTCGGGCCGTCATCAGGCGTTTGCCCAGGGGCTATCCGACCGGCAAGCCCGTATCGCCGCGCAGGACGTGGCCGCGCCTTGGGTAGCCGGCGCGCCGCAGCCGTTGGCGCGCGAGGTGTCGTTGCCTCCGGCCTTGCGCGAGAACGTGCCCACCACGCTGATGCTCGCCGACGAGACCGACCTGTTTGCGCTTGCGCAGCGCTTGGGCGCCGCCACAGGCATCCCGGTTCGCGTGCAACCGGAAGCCTTGCTTCCCATTGAACAGTTCTTGCCGCGCCTGGCCGTCACCGGAGGCGTGTCCCTGCCCGCGCCCGTTCGTATGGAAGTCCGCGATGGCCCCTTGCCGCTTGCTGATTTGCTGGATGCGCTTGCCGCGCGTTTCTCAGTGCATTGGCGGTACGTGCGCAACGCGCTGGAATTCTATCGAACCGACACTCGGGTGTTTGACGTGCGCGCGCTATCGCTTGCCAGCGCGGTCGATGTGCGGTTGGGCCGGTCGGGCAGCGAAGACGGCGAGGGCTTTGAAAGTACCTCCAGCACTACCTTGTCGGCCAAGGAACACAACGCCGTGGCGGTTCTGCGCGCAAGCATCGTGCCCTTCCTGACCCGCTCGGGCCTGGTTGCCGACGCCGTGGATGGCGCATCTTCCATCGTTGTCACCGATACGCCCGAAGCGCTGGAGCGCGTGGCGCATTACCTTGAGCGCGAGAACAAGGCTATGACCCGCCGCGTGCGTCTGGTCTTTGAAGAAATCACCGTCATCGTCAAGCAGTCGGCATCAGGCGGGCTGGACTGGAATGCGCTTTACGCCGCGGCGGGTTCGTCGGCACGCTATGTCATGCCTGCGGCGGCCGCCTTGGGCGCGGGCACGCTGGAAACCTCGGTAGGCAGAGGCCCGCTGCAAGGGTCGCAAGCCATTGTTTCCGCACTCAGCACCATGGGCGCGATCGTGCGGCACAGCAAGGTCCCTGTGCTGACGCTGAACCGGCGGCCGGTCACCCACGCGGTCCGCACCACGTTTTCGTACATCGATCGTGTGCAAAGCACCGCCATGCCAGGCACCACGTCGGGCGGCGCCAACGGATCGCTGCCCGCCGTGTCCATTACCCAGAAAGAAGAAACGGTGGGCTCGTTCCTGACGCTCGTGCCCGACATTCAGCAAGACGGTCAGATCTTGCTGTCTGTTGCCTACGACAACGCGGTCGCGCAACCCTTGAAGACCATCACCTTCGGTGAGCGCGGCAACCAGGTCCAGGTGCAGCAGATCACGATCGACGGCAATGGCACGGTGCAGCAGATTGAACTGCGCCCTGGCCAGCCCGTCATCCTGTCCGGCTTTGACCGCAGCACAGACGAACACAACCGTCAGCGTCTGGCGCCCGGCATGCCCCTGATTGCGGGCGGGCAGGACAGCGCGGCGCAAGAGCGCGAGACCACGCTGATGCTGGTTACGGCGCAGGTTGAAGAGGGGTACTAAGGCGCCATGAAACGAGCCCCTGTTCCTTTCCTGCTTGATTGCCCCGGCGCCAGCCACCAATTGGCGTTCGGCCTGCGATGGCTGGCGCTGATTGGTTCCGATGTGCCGGCGTTGGCGCGCGCTCGCGGGCGCAGGCTTCGTGCCACACATTTCATCGTGGGCGGATCACCCGCCACCATGGCCGGCTTTGGCCGTTTGCGCTCGTCCTGGCGCATCAGAGGGCAGGGCGAGCGGGCGCGGCCTGACGGCAGCCCTCGCGTCCAGGCCGCCGCGCAACTTTATGCACTGTTGTATCCACTGGGCGGGCATTGCCTGATCGACCTTCCTGGCGGCCGCTATTGGCTGGCCGCCGCCCAAGACGGCGTGGTGCTGTCGCAGGCGGACCGGCTATTCAATTCGCGAGACGATGCGGAGCAGGCCCAGGCGCGCTTGCGGGAACAGCGCCCCGGCCTGATCGAACACGATGCCGATGCGGTATGGGCTGCGCTAGTGCGGGCGGTGGACCCCGGCGCCCGCATGGCGCGCCTGCCTTCACGCTGGGCGGCGCTGCCGTTTGCCCTGCGCCTGTTCCTGGCGTGTGTGGCCGTGTCGGCCCTTGCGCCACCGCTATGGCGCGTCGCGTCGTCCTATATTTTTTCCCAGCAACGGCCCTCGCGCGCCGAGGAGACCGCGTCGGCGGGTCAGCAAAACCCCTATCAGTCGATGATCAGCGCAATGGCTGCGCATGGGCCTCTTGAGGTTTCGCGGCTGCTGCGCAGCGTGGGAGAACTGCCGGTTCAGGTGCAAGGCTGGGCGCTGCGCCGTGCGCAGTGTGATGCCCAAGCCAGCGGCTGGAACTGCGCAGCGGTCTATGCGCGCGCGCATCCCCAAGCCACGAACCGTCGGCTCCACGCCGGGCTACCGGCGGGGTGGCGGGTGTCATTCAAGCCCTTGGACGAAGCCACCTTGGCATGGCATATCGCGTCACCGCCGGTCCCCTTGGCGCGTTTGATGTTGCCCAGCGCATTGCATGTCGACACCGAGCTTGTCGCCATCTTGCAGCGTTTGCGGCCCGCTTTTTCGTCCGTGACCTTGGCGCCCGCCATCGCGTTGACGCTCCCCGGGCCTATGTCCGAACCCATGCCCGGGCCTGCGGGCGGGGATGCCGCCGATGTCACGCCGTTAGACCCCTTGCCCGTATTGCGGCGGCGCACATTGCGCCTGCAAGGGCCTTTGCGATCGCTCGCACTGTTGCCGGCCGCCATCGCGCCGGCGCGTTGGTCGCGCCTGGTGCTTGATGTGCAGCCGCAACACCGGCCCACCTTGGTCGCCAGCACGCTGGTCGCCGAGCTTCAAGGAGATTTGTATGAACAGGATTAGGCACACCATTGCCCGTGGCCCGCGCACGGCGGCTTGTGTGGCCGTGGCGTTGTGCGCGTGCGCGGGTGCGCCTGCGCCTGCGCAGGCTTCATCACCGGTTGAAGAGGCACAGGCGTGGCCGGAAGTGGAAACCGTGCGCACCTTGCTGCGCGCCGATGCGGCCGCCGCGCTGGCGGACTGCAATGTGCCGGGGATCTGCCGACCCTGGGCGGAACGAGCAGACCCGGGCGAGCGCGTCTCACCGCGGCAGGACGACATTCGCGTTGCGGCCATCTTCGGGTCCACCCGGCGGCTCACCGTCGACGTGCTTGTCAATGGCGCGTTGCTGCGCTATCGGGCGGGTCATGGCGCGCCCGTGGCGGGTGCGGTGTCGCCTGGCGGGTACCGCTTGCTTGCCGTGGAGGGCGCTTGCGTGCATCTGCGGCGCGATGAACTCAACCGTACCGCTTGTCTTGATGTGGGCAGGGCCTATCCATGAATTTGTCGACCATGCCGCTGGAAACCTGCGTGCCGCCCGCCTTGCAAACCGCTGAAGACATCGCTCGGCTGAATCCTCCCTTTGCGCGTGCGCTGGCACGTGACTTCGATCTGGCCTCGTTGGCCGGCAGGCTGTGTCCGGTCATGCTGGACAACGGCGACGCGGCTATTTTCGCCGTCAAAGAATACGTCCAGGGCGATGCCGTCGACGAACTGCAACGCATGGTGATTGCGGCGGGATACCGCTTGGCCGACCCGGCGCGCTACACGCTGCCCGCACCCTTGTTGCTGATGATCGCCCGTGGGCAACTGACGGCGGCGGGATTGGGTAGGCGCGGCGCGGGGCCGCAGGCCGAACGCACTTCGGGCTTGGCCTCCTTGTTTCTGGACATCGTCCGCTGGGGCGTCGCAGAAGGCGCCAGCGACGTGCACATCAATGTGAATCGGCGGCAAGAGGCCTGCGACATTCGCTACACCATCAACGGCGACTACGTCGGCACGCAGCGGTTTGCGGGGCTGTCCAACGACACCTTGCTGGAGGTGCTTGCGGTGGCATGGATGGATGTGCGCGGGGGCAACGGCGCCGTGTTTGATCCCACGGTCGAACAGCAAGGGCGCATCGCCTTTAACGTCGACGGCATTCCCGTCGTGCTGCGGTGGGCGTCCTTGGCCACTGACGCCGGGCCTTCGGTCTGCCTGCGCATCCTGCGTCTGGATGCCACCGCGGATGGCGACCTGCAAGCACTGGGATATCCCCCCCAACAAATCTCAACCCTGCTGCGCGCGCGAGACCGTGATGGGGGCGCCATTGTGCTGGCTGGGGTGGTGGGGTCGGGCAAGTCCACCACCATCGCAAGCCTGATGCGCGGCATTGAGTCCACGCGCAAGGTCATCACACTGGAAGATCCGGTGGAATACCTCATTGCCAATGCCTTGCAGAACACCTTGGGCAGCGCGCTGTCGGAATCCGCCTGGCCCGCGTTCGATGCCAAGCTCAAGACAATCAAGCGATCCGCAATGAACGATCTGCTGATCGGCGAGATCCGCGATGTCAACACCGGCCGTGCATTCATGGATCTTGCCAGTTCGGGCGTCAGCCTGTACGCCACCACGCACGCGGGCACGGCCGCCATGATTCCCGAACGTCTTGCGTCCGACGCCATCGGCGTGTCGCGGGACGTACTGGCAACGCCGGGCATTCTTAAGCTGCTGATCTATCAAACCTTGTTGCCACGCTTATGCACGGGCTGCGCGTTACCGATAGACAGCCTGTGGCGGGGGCGTGATGCGGCTGCCTTGTCCGAAGGCGCGCCGGATTGGCGGGCGTGGATAGCAGGCATCTTGAACGCCTATCAACTGGATGGCGCAGCGCTACGGGTCAGGAACGCGGCGGGGTGCCCGCAATGCCGGCGCGCGCAGCTACCGGAACTGAACGGCACGGCAGGCCGTTGCGTCGCCGCCGAGATGATCGAACCCGAACGCACGGAAGGCTTTCTGGAACGCGTGCGCGTGCGCGACAACCTGGGCTTGAGCCAACTGGCCGGCAAGTCAGCGCCCGCCGGCGACTGGCGCGCATCGGTGCTGCGCGGCACGCGAGCGCTGGACTGCGCATTGCACAAGGTCAGCATCGGGGACGTGGACCCGCGAGCGCTGTTGCGCCGCTTCGATCTACCGCTGACGCCCGGTGTGGTCGAAGCGCGCGACTCCCTTCGTGACATCGCCCGGGGGCGCTCATGAACAGGCCGATGCCACCCACGCGCTTCTGGTCAAGCATGGCGCTCGATGCCATGTCGACACGGCTCGACGCACTGCGCTTTCGCCCGCTGCGCGCGGACTATTTCGCGTATCTGGCGGACCTTGTTGAAGGAACGCAAGGGCGAAAGAGCCTGCGCGACATCTTCGAGGACGACGCGCGGCGCTACGGGCCGGGAACGGTGCGGGGCCGCCTGTCGCGGCATTGGGCGGCGGCGTACCAGGAAGAGGGGGGCGACTTGGGAGTGGCGTGGTGGGGCACGCTGCCGCCGGCCGAATGCCAACTGCTTGGTTGCGTGCAAGAGGAAGGTGGCGACCTTGCCGCCGCGCTGCGAGACCTGGCGGGCGCCGTCCGGCTGGCGGGGCAGGCGTGGCTGGCGGTGGTGTCCGCCGCGGCGGCGGGACTGGTGGCGGCAGCGGTTGCGTTCGCCTTGCTATGCGCTATCCCGTACTTCAGTGTGCCGCGCTTGCAGTCGGTCTTTCAGATTGTGCCGCCCGAAGACTATGGACGCCTGACGCGCAATCTCTTTCGCCTGGCCCAGGCATTGCATCAATGGTTATTGCTTTGGCTCGTGCTTAGCCTGGGTGCGGCCGTCTTGAGCTTGTGGTCGCTGCCGAACCTCACGGGGGGCTTGCGGTCCGTGTTGGATCGTTGGCTGCTGTGGCGCTTGTATCGCGATTTTCAAGCGATCCGCTTTTTGTGCCTGCTGTCGGTGCTGGTCCGACAACGCGGCGCGGCCGACACCCGGCTACGCCGCGCCCTGTCTGTGCAAGCCCGGGGCGCGCCGCCTTGGATGCATGCCCATCTGCAGGCCATGTTGGAGCACGTTGATGCCGGGGAAAGCGGCCCGGAGATATTCGCCACCGGCCTGCTGGATCAGGAAACGTGGTGGTACATGGCCGACATGATGGACGTGCTGGGCCTGGAGGCCGGCCTTGCGCGGGTGCGCGAGCGGGTCGAACTGCGTCTGCTCGCGCGCGTCCGCCGACAGGCGGCCACGTTGCGATGGTCGCTTCTGATCCTGTCGCTGGCGACGGTGTTGGGCATCACCCTTTGGCATTACGGCGTCATCGACGAATTGCGTCACGCGCTGACCAATTTCTATGCAAGTCAGTAGCTCTTCACGCGCGGATCTGCGGGCTTTGCCCGCCGGCGCGCACTTACCTTATCAACCCACGGAGGCAGCGATGCAGCAGATAAAGAATATTCATTCGGGCGCCAGGCGCCAGCAGGGCTTTTCCTTGATGGAAGTGTCTATCGTGACCGCCATTGTCTTGCTGATCGCAATCGTCGGTATTCCGGCAATTGGTTCGTATGTCATTGAAAACAAGGTCCCGAAGGTGGGAGAAGAGATCCAGCGGTTCGTGGCCAGCATGAAGATCAACGCCCAAGGAGGCGGCGTGACGCCCTACCTGGGATTGGACACGGGCGCGTTGGCGAATGCGTTGCGCGATTCAAGCGTGCTGGCGGTTCAGGGCAGCGGCGCGTCGGCGCGGGTGGTGCACGGTCTGGGGGGCAGCGGCACGGGGCGCAATGGCGTCGTGGAAGTGGCCGCGGCCGCAGCGGGCGGCGGAGGCCTTGGGTCCGCGTTCGTTGTTACGTTGACGAACGTCAGCCACGCGGCATGTCCGGCGCTGGCCTCGGTGTTGCAGCGGGTCTCGGACGTCATTTCCATTGGCGGCGGCGCGGGCGCGACGGTCGTGAAAGACGCGCTGGCGACGCCCGACGTCCCTTACCGCGCCGCGTCGGCCCAGGCCCAATGCAGCCAGGGCGAGGTCAACACATTCGCGTTCACGGCAAGATGATGTCGCGCACCGTTGCGGGAAATTCGACAAGGCGCGCGGGGGGTTGTCCGCGTCAGCGAGGCTTTTCGTTATTGGGCCTGGCGTTGACGCTGGCGTTGACTTCCATGATTGCCATCTGGGCGTCTAGCCAGCTTGTTCAGCGTATTGAGGACGCGGCTGCCCGGTCAACGGGGGTTTGGCTGACGCAGGTCAGGCAGGCGGCGGCGGACGTGCTGAAACAACACTTTGCCGCGCTGGCCAAGGGGGAACCGCCGCAGGGCGAAGCGGGCGTTCCGCTGTTTGCGGACCCCTATGCGCCCACGGTTGCCGAATTGCGCGCATCGGCGCATCTCCCTGCCGATTTTCCTGAACGCGCGGCGATGGGATTTGCCGCACGGATCAATATCGCCAAAAGCGAAGCCTGCCCGGGCGAGCGATGCCGGATAGACGCATTGATCTACAGCGCCAAACCCTTGCTGAAAGCGGGTAAGCATGCTCCCGATCTGATCGGCATCGCCGCGGTCATTGATGCAGCCCAGGGGTATGGCGGAGCGGTGTGGCCAGAAGCGCCGGGCCGTGTTCGAGGCGCCGCCTTCAGCTTTCCCAATCCCTGGGTGGCGGGCGCGCCCGCGCTGTCGGCGGGCACCGTGGCGCTTTGGGCTGGGCTTGGGGCGCAAGCCGAGACGGACCGCCCGCCGGCCATGCCGGACCTGAGCGCCTACGTCAAAATCGGCGACGCGCGCGACCCCAATCTGAGCGGAGCGCTGACGGTCGCCTCCTCTATTCGCGCGGGGGCATACATTTCCGTGGGCGCGCGAGCGGTGGCGCGCCAGCCTTGCCGCGTAGCGACCGGCACTATTGCATCCACGCACGACGGCGAGCTGCTGACCTGCCAAGCCGGCCTCTGGCAACGCGCCAGCAGTGGCTTTGGCGGTGCCTACAGCTCCAACTATCCGCACGGGTGCAAACATTACTCCGGCATTTCCACCGCCAACCCCGTTACCGGTCAGTGCTCTTGCCCCCCGGGATTTGCGGCCGTGATTGTTTCCGCGGGTGGAAAATGGACCGAATCGGAGGGGTGGACGACGGGGTACGTCTGTGTCAGGTGAACCGTCAGCGGGCACCTTTTCCGCGCTTTCGCGCTAACCCTCTATAATCAAAGATTCGCCTAAATCTGCGTCATCCACGATGAAATCCTCCGAGATTCGCCGCCAGTTTCTGCAATTCTTCAAGTCGAAGGGACACACCATTGTTCCGTCGTCCTCGCTCGTTCCCGGCAACGATCCGACCCTGCTTTTCACCAATTCGGGCATGGTCCAGTTCAAGGACGTGTTCACGGGCAAGGAATCGCGGTCGTACACGCGTGCCACGTCGTCGCAGCGCAGCGTGCGCGCGGGTGGCAAACACAACGACCTGGAGAACGTGGGCTACACCGCCCGCCACCATACGTTCTTCGAAATGCTGGGTAACTTCAGCTTTGGCGACTACTTCAAGCGCGACGCCATCCAGTACGCCTGGGAACTGCTGACGCAGGTCTACAAGCTGCCGGCCGAGAAGCTCTGGGTCACCGTGTACCAGGAAGACGACGAAGCCTACGATATCTGGGCCAAGGAAGTGGGCGTACCCACCGAGCGCATCATCCGCATCGGCGACAACAAGGGCGCGCGCTACGCGTCCGACAACTTCTGGCAGATGGCCGACACCGGCCCCTGCGGTCCGTGCTCGGAAATCTTCTTCGACCACGGCCCCGAGATCTGGGGCGGCCCGCCCGGATCGCCCGAAGAAGACGGCGACCGCTTCATCGAAATCTGGAACCTGGTCTTCATGCAGTTCGAGCGCGACGCCGAAGGCAACATGCCGCGTCTGCCACGCCCCTGTGTCGATACCGGCATGGGTCTGGAACGCATCGCCGCTGTTCTGCAAGGCGTGCATTCCAACTACGAAATTGATCTGTTCCAAAAGCTGATCCACGCCGCCGCTCGCGAAACGGGCGTCAAGGACCTGGAAAACAATTCGCTCAAGGTCATCGCGGACCACATCCGCGCCTGCTCCTTCCTGATTGTCGACGGCGTCATTCCCAGCAACGAAGGCCGGGGTTACGTACTGCGCCGCATTGTGCGCCGTGCGCTGCGCCATGGCTACAAGCTGGGCCAGACCAAGCCGTTCTTCCACCGCCTGGTGCCGGATCTGGTTGCCGAAATGGGCGAAGCCTATCCGGAATTGGCGTCCATGGCCGACCGCGTTGGCCAGGTGCTCAAGCAGGAAGAAGAGCGTTTCGGTGAAACGCTTGAACACGGCATGCGCATCCTGGACACGGCCTTGGCCAATGTGCCCAAGGGCGGTGTGCTGGACGGCACGACCCTCTTCACCCTGTATGACACCTACGGTTTCCCGGTCGACCTGACCGCCGACATCTGCCGCGAACGCGAAGTGGAAGTCGACATGGCGGGTTTCGAGGTCTCGATGGAGCGGCAGCGTGATCAAGCCCGCGCCGCCGGCAAGTTCAAGATGGCCGAAGGCTTGAGCTACGAAGGCGCCGATACGCGCTTCGAAGGCTACGAAAAGCTGGAGCTCGACAACGTCAAGGTCACGGCCCTGTACGTGGATGGCACGCAGGTTCAGGAAGTGAAAGCCGGCCAAAGCGCCGTCGTTGTGCTGGATGCCACCCCGTTCTACGCGGAGTCGGGCGGCCAGGTCGGCGACACCGGTCTGCTGGAAGCGGACGGCGTGCGATTCGCCGTCGCCGATACCCTCAAGATCCAGGGCGGCGTTTTCGGCCACCATGGCGTGCTGGAATCGGGTTCGCTGTCGGTTGGCACCACGCTGTTGGCGCGTGTGGATGCGGTGCGTCGCGCGCGTACGGTCCGCAACCACTCGGCTACCCACCTGATGCACAAGGCCTTGCGCCAAGTGTTGGGCGCGCACGTGCAGCAGCGCGGCTCGCTGGTCGATGCCGAAAAGACCCGCTTCGACTTCGCTCAGGATTCACCGCTGACCGCCGAGCAGATCGCGCGCGTCGAGGCGATCGTCAACGCCGAAGTGCTGGCCAATCAGCCTACCGTGGCCCAGGTCATGGCTTACGACGACGCCGTCAAGGGTGGCGCCATGGCGCTGTTCGGCGAAAAGTACGGCGATACGGTTCGCGTGCTGGACATCGGCTTTTCGCGCGAACTCTGCGGTGGCACGCACGTGAGCCGCACGGGTGACATCGGCTTGTTCAAGATCGTGTCCGAAGGCGGCGTTGCCGCCGGCGTGCGCCGTATTGAAGCCATCACCGGCGACAACGCGCTGGCCTGGGTGCAGAATCAGAACGCCTTGCTGACCCAAATCGCCGGCATGCTGCGCAGCACGCCCGCCGATGTGCCGGCGCGTATCGCGCAGGCGCAGGACCAGATCAAGGCGCTTGAGAAAGAGCTGGAACAGTCCCGCAACAAGCTGGCCGCCAGCGCGGGCAACGATCTGGCCACCAGTGCCGCTGTCGACGTGAAGGGCATCAAGGTCCTGGCCGCAAGCATTGGCGACGTGGATCCCAAGGCGCTGCGCGGTATGGTCGACAACCTGAAAGACCGTTTGAAGCCGGCCGTTGTGCTGCTGGCCACCGGCTCGGCCGATGGCAAGATCAGCGTGGTGGGCGGCGTCACCGCCGACCTGACCGACCGCATCAAGGCGGGCGACCTGGTGGGCTTTGTCGCCAGCCAGGTGGGCGGCAAGGGCGGCGGCCGTCCGGACATGGCCATGGGGGGCGGCACGGACCTGGCAGCCTTGCCGGCGGCCATTGCCGGCGTGCAGAAGTGGGTCGACGAGCGTCTCTGATGAGCAGCGCGGAAACAGATGTCGATGTCGGCGCGCAAGCGCCGACATTCGAGCATGAGATCGATGCCAGCGGCTTGACCTGTCCGCTGCCGATCTTGCGCGCGAAGAAGGCGTTGGCCCAGATGGCAAGCGGCGAAGTCTTGCGCGTGGTCACCACCGACCGCAACGCGATCCGCGATTTTCAGGCTTTTGCCCGTCAAACCGGGAATGTGCTGGTGGCTCAGGAAGAGGCCGAAGGCCGCGGCGTGCACTATCTGCGCCGGCGCTAGCGCGCAGCCGGTCGCGGCATTGAAGGCTGGCGGGGCGGCACAACTCCCGCATCCGCAAAAAAGGTCCGGCGCTGAACTGACCCCCAGAAGTTGGAGAGTCAGAAGCTAAGGGCCGAAGGCCTGAGTTCGGTACTGAACCGGACTCAGGCCTTTTAGCTTGAGCTTGATGCGTTCGTAATTGTAGTAACGGATGTACAGACGTATGCCGGCCTGCAACTGTTCGATGGTCTCGAAGCGGTTCGGGTAGAAGAACTCGGCCTTTAATGTGCCGAAGAAGCTTTCCATGGCGGCATTGTCCAGGCAGTTTCCCTTGCGTGACATGCTCTGTGTTATTGATCGAGTGGCCAGCATGTGCCGGTATTGAGGCTGCTGGTAGTGCCACCCCTGGTCAGAGTGCAGCATCGGGTGGTCGGCGGGTTTGAGCCGCATGAGCGCCTTTTTCAGCATAGCGCCAACTAGCTGGAACATGGGCCGCAGACTGGTCTGGTAAGCCACGATTTCGCCGTTGTAGAGGTCCATGACGGGCGACAGGTACAGCTTCTGGCCACGCACATTGAATTCCGTCACATCGGTGACCCATTTCTGGTTCGGCCTGTCGGCATCGAACTGGCGCGCTAACAGATTAGGCGCCACACGGCCCTCCTGGCCCCGATAGGAGCGATATTTCTTCGGTCGTACCACGGACCTCAGTCCTAGCACTT
The DNA here is from genome assembly GCF_002812705.1 of Achromobacter spanius. Taxonomy (NCBI): domain Bacteria; kingdom Pseudomonadati; phylum Pseudomonadota; class Betaproteobacteria; order Burkholderiales; family Alcaligenaceae; genus Achromobacter; species Achromobacter spanius. The sequence goes on from NZ_CP025030.1 coordinate 3,217,069, forward strand.
GCATCAGTTTTTGTACCGTCTTGTGGTTCACATGCTGCCCGGCTTGGCACAGCGCGGCCGTGATGCGCCGGTAGCCATAGCGTCCCTGGTGGTACACGTAGGTCTTGCCGATGCTGGCCTTGAGGGTGGCATGCCGATCAGCGACCTGGGCCATCTTCACTTGGTAGTAGTAAGTGCTCGATGCCAGACCTGCCACTTGGAGCAAGGCTGACAGCGGATGTTGTTGCCTTAATCCAGTCACGACTTGCGCTTTTTCTGCGCAGCCGCACGCTTTTCCTGGATCAAGGCATCGAGTTTTTTTAAGTACGCGACCTCGGCGCGCAGCAGGATCAACTCCTTGTTCTGCCGAGCAATGATCTGCTTGTCGTCCAGTTCAGCGACCGAGGAGGTAGGCTTGGGTGGCTTGTTGCTCATGGTCATGCGGGGCCCCTTTCGACGGGAACGCAGTGCGTCGATACCCCCTGCATCATACTGGCGTGCCCACTTACCGATGTGCGCCGCGCTGCGAATGTCGAACACCACCGCTGTCTTGGCCTGTGACCAGTGCTTCTGCCACATCCGCTTGAGCACCTTCAGCTTGAAGGCCTGGTCATAGCTTGCGCCCTTGCGGCGCAAGCCCGAGACACCGTGCTCGCGATAGCCGTTCACCCACCGCTCAACGGTTGCGTGCCTAAGGCCGTGAACCGCTGCCACAGCTTTGAAACCCAGTGAGCCTGACAGGTAGTCCTTGACCACCTTGACCTTAAAACGCTCGTCGTACTTCGCCATGTAAAAACCCCCGAAGGTTGGATATATCTCCAACTTTCGGGGGTCAGTTCAGCTTGATATCAAGCGGGCCTTTTTTGTCCTGGCGGTGTGCTTACTTGTGAATGGCCGCGGCCACTGCCTGGGTAATCGTGAAGTCCACCAGATCGCCTTCCTTGAGTTGCTGCAGACGCGCCTGCAAGGCGGGGTCCTTGACCTGGATCGTGCGTTTGCCGCCCTGTGGGCCCTTCAAGGTGACCATGTTGGCGCTCTTGTTGATGTGCCAGATCTCGGCGGTAATCGTGGTTTGGCGGCCTACCGCACCGCCAGGCTTGGCGCCCGGCGCGCTGCGCGTCGCCGCTGTTTCAGTCTTGACTTCGGGGGCACCCGAACCGGCGGGGCGCACATCGACCCCCACGGATTCGTAGTAATCCAAGGTCAGCATGTCGCCCGGCTTGATCTGCTGAAAATTGCGGACGTCGGGACCGGCCACGACCTCGACCGTATTGCCGTTGTCCCCTTGCAAGGTGATGGCCCGTGTGGCCGGGTCCACGGCTGTGACCTTGCCGGTAGCAGTGGTCATTGCCGCGCCGATGATGCGGGCGGAGGCCGCGATGGGCATCGCCAGCGTGCCCAGCAATAGGCCCGTCAAGGCCAGGCGTGCGACGGGTTTGAAGACGGATGTCGGGTTCTTCATGGTGTGGCGCCCTCCAAGAGAGGAAGTGTTGGGAAAAAACACGAACGAACAGGCGTAGCGAGGCCGGAGGAATGGAATCCGTCGTCAGGGTAAAGGCGGGAAAACAGGGGAGACGCCGTGCCGAAGAGGCGCAGCGCAAGGCGGGCAAGCGTGGGGTCTGGCGTAGGACGACATAAATCCGATCTCTCCAACCGGGCTATTTCTTCAAACGCACTAAGGGGGTATCGCAGGAAATGCAGGCGCAAGCGCGGCCAGGCGGCTACACTTCGGTCTGCGGCGGGCTTCGGCCCGTTTTGTAGAATACCCGGATGCGGTGTTTTACGATACAAATTGCGCCGCCCCGACTGATTCAGCACCTGCATTTGCCAGCCGGCTTGTTTAAGTGCTAGAATTTCCCGTTTTTCACAACTAATTCAAGGGATTACCTATGGTGGTGATTCGCCTGGCCCGCGGTGGGTCCAAGAAGCGTCCGTTTTACAACCTGGTGGCCACCGATTCGCGTAACCGTCGCGACGGCCGCTTCATCGAGCGCGTGGGTTTCTACAACCCCGTCGCTAGCGAAGGCACGGAAAACCTGCGCATTGCGCTGGATCGCGTGCAGTACTGGACTGGCACCGGCGCCCAACTGTCGCCCGCCGTCGAACGTCTGGTCAAGGACTACTCGGCCAAGGTTTCCGCCGCGGCTTAATTGCCTGCGTCGTATAGCCAAGCCGTTAGTTCAGCTGTAAAGCTACCATTCTTAGCTGTTTCATAACTATCAAGAGCGCGATACATGTCTGATGCCGCAACCTCTAACGCGGCGCCTACGGATTTGATCGAGCTGGGCCGCATCACTGCAGCCTACGGTGTGAAAGGCTGGGTTAAGGTGCAGCCTCATTCGGCCAATGCCGAAGTGCTGCTCTCAGCATCTCAATGGTGGTTGACTCGCCCTGTGCCTGAATTGGCGCGGGGCGCTGTCGCGTCTGCGCCTGTCGCAATCAAGGTATTGCAAGCTCGCTCCCAGGGCGCCACGGTGGTGGCCCAGCTGGCGGGTATTGTGGACCGCGACCAGGCCGAAGCCATGCGCGGATATTCCGTGCAGGCGCCGCGCGGCTCTTTTCCCGCGCCGGAAGAAGACGAATACTACTGGGTCGACCTTATCGGTTGCGCGCTGTATACCAGCGCCAACGGTGAACCCGCGCTTATTGGCGTGGTGGATGAAGTCCTTGATAACGGCGCTCATGCCGTCTTGAAGGTCTTGTGCCAGAAAGTTGGGGCCGAAGGGCCCGAACCCATTCTGAACGCCAAGGGCCGACCCGCCGAAATGCTTGTTCCGTTCGTACGCGCGCATATTCACGCCGTCGATCTGGCCGCTCGCCGCATTGACAGCGATTGGCCGGCGGATCTTTGATGCGATTTGACGTCATTACGCTCTTTCCCGAAATGTTCGGGGTGGTGCGCGATCTGGGTGTCACCGGCCGGGCTCATACCCAGGGCCGGTGGTCCCTGCATGCGTGGAATCCCCGCGATTTCACGCAGGACGTCCATCGCACGGTAGACGATCGCCCTTACGGTGGCGGTCCGGGAATGGTGATGATGGCCGCGCCGCTTGAAGCCGCCGTCAATGCCGCCCAACAAGCGCGTGCCGCGCAAGGTCTGGGGCCTGCCCCCGTGGCCTTGCTGGCACCGGTTGGTCAGCGCTATGACCAGGCGGGCGCTGAAACCCTGGCCGCGGGCGACGGAATCATCCTGATCTGCGGCCGCTATGAAGGCGTGGACCAACGGTTCATTGAACGTTGCGTCACGCACGAAATCTCGCTGGGCGACTTCGTGTTGTCCGGCGGGGAAATCGCCGCGCTTGCGGTGATCGACGCCGCGGTGCGCCTCTTGCCTGGTGTGCTGAACGACGGCGACTCAGCCTTGCAGGACTCGTTCAACGACACCTTGTCTGGCCTGCTGGACAGCCCGCACTACACGCGCCCCGAAGTCTATGAAGGCGAGTCCGTGCCCGCGCCGCTCCTGAGCGGCCATCATGCCAATATCGCCCGCTGGCGGCGCGAACGTTCGCTGGCCCTGACGGCGGCGCGTCGCCCCGAGTTGATTGAATCGGCTCGTGCCAAGGGTTGGTTGAACAAGGCGGATGAACGCTACCTGGCAGAACTGGCCGGCACCTACGACCCCGCGTCGGATGCGCCCAAGCGCCGTCGCAAGCCTGCGTCAAAATCCCCCGCGCAATCCCCCAAGACGCCCGACGCGTCCTGAGCAATTCCCCTACTCAGCTATTTCGTAAACGCTAGGGATGTTCCTAGGTTGTGAGCTTTTCGCCTGCTCCTTAGTATTGAAAATTACACATAAATGAAATTTTCACATGAGCAGATCCAATTCGGCCGCCTCGCGGGTGGCCCGACCCGTCCTAGAGCATCGCGCCTCGCCGTCGCCGGCAAGGGCGGCTTCGTTTGCGGGCAGGCCGGAATCTGCCGTGGATTTGTGGTTGGGTCAGCAACTGCGGCAGTTGCGCAAACAGCAAGGCCGATCCCTTGCCGATGTGGCGCGCGCTTGCGGCATGTCCTTAGGGCTGCTGAGCCAGATCGAGCGCGGCCTGAGTTCCGCCTCGGTGAAGGTGCTGCACCTGCTGGCGCGCGAATTCCAGGTTTCGGTCAATTCACTGCTGCGCAATGCTGAGCACACGCAGGGCGAAGACGGCGGCCGCGTTGCCCGCGCGGGCACGCACCGCTTTATCGATCTAAGCGAAAAAGGCATCAGCAAAGAGATGTACACGCCGCCGGCCTGCAGCAGCATGGACCTGTGCCGCGCCACGATTGAACCCGGCGGCTCCACCGGCAACGAGCTATTCGTGACGGGGCAGGGCGAGCAGATTGGGGTGGTGCTCAAGGGTTCGCTTGAATTATGGGTGGGCGACCGCGTAATGCTGCTGAATGAAGGCGACAGCTTTTGCTATGCCAGCAGCACCCCGCGGCGCTGGCGCAATCCCGGTTCGCAGACGACCGAGGTCATCTGGGCCATTTCCAACATCACTCAAGCCGCGGGGGACGACACGCAACAAGCGCCATAAGCGCGCAGCATCCACATCGGCGCGATGACACTGGGGATTGTCGCGCCACCGGACACGCAAGGCGTTGCCCGGACTTCTTTGCCACGATGAGGAAATGTCATGAAGATCAAGACTCTGGTTGTCTCTGTATTTGCAGCATTGTCCATGGCCGCGGGCGCGCAAGCCCAGACGGTGTTGAAAGTGGGGTCCACACCCACCGGCAGTCCCTTCACTTTCCTGGACACCAAAGCCAATAGCATCGAAGGCGTGATGGTCGACATCGTCAAGGCCGTTGGCAAAGAGGCGGGTTTCGAAGTGCAGATCGAACCCATGGCGTTTTCCGCACTGATCGGATCGCTGACCTCAAAGCGTATCGACATCGTGTCGGCCGCCATGTTCATCACTCCGCAGCGCCAGCAGATCGTGAGCTTTTCCGAGCCCGTCTATCGTTACGGAGAAGGCTTGATGGTGTTGAAGAGCGACAACAAGGAATACAAATCGTTCGCCGACATGAAAGGCATGACGGTCGGCGTGCAGGTGGGCACGGCTTTTGTTGAGCCCGTTCAGAAGAGCGGCGTGTTCAAGGAAGTGAAGCTGTATGACAACCCGCCCGACATGATGCGCGACGCCAATGCCGGCCGTATCCAGGGTGGTTTCATGGACTACCCGATTGCAGCGTACATCCTGACGCAAGGCAACTATCCCAACCTGAAGATGGCGCAGTCTTACCAGCCGACCGTGATGGGCAGCCTGGGGCTGGCCACGCGCAAGGAAGACACGGCGTTGCTGGACCGTATCAATAAAGCGCTGGCCAAACTCAAGGCGGACGGTGCCATCGACGCCATCCTGAAGAAGTGGGGCCTGTCCGGCTCGTAACGCGGCGTTAGTTCCAAGCAAGCAAGCGTTTTTGCAACAGCCTGGCCGGCGCGTATCCGCGCGCCGGCTGGCGGGGCGCATCCCGCGTTCCCGCAAGAGGTCTTGTCGGGGTGGGGTAGTTCATGACGGAATTCTTCAACGACGCGGCAGAGTACATGCCGATACTGCTGGAAGGCGCGAAGCTGACGATCCTGGTCACGCTGGGTTCGCTCGCGCTGTCGACGGTGCTGGGTCTTGTGTGGGCGCTGATGCGCGTCTCGGGAAACAAATTCCTGTCCAAGTTCAGCGCCGGTGTGATCAATCTGCTGCGCGGCATTCCTATCATCGTGCTGCTGTTCTACATCTATTTCGTGATGCCCGACATGGGGGTGTCGCTGACTGCGGTGCAGGCCGCCATCATCGGTCTGGGTGTCGCGTATTCCGCCTATCAGGCCGAGAATTTCCGCGCCGGCATCCAGGCGATTGACCGTGGCCAGATCGAAGCCGCCATGGCCATGGGCATGAGCTGGAGCATGACGATGCGGCGCGTGGTCCTGCCGCAAGCGGTCAAGATCGTGCTGCCGCCTTACGGCAACATCATGATCATGATGCTCAAGGACTCATCGCAGGCGTCCACCATCACGGTGGCCGAGCTGGCCCTGCAAGGCAAGCTGATCGCGGTGTCTACCTTCAAGAACGCCACAGTGTTCTCTCTGGTGGCGTTGATGTACCTGGTGATGTGCGTGCCCTTGATTCTGCTGGTGCGCCATCTGGAAAAAAGGAGCACCACCAAATGATCGAACTTCGCGGAGTCCGCAAGAGCTTTGGCTCGCTGGAGGTGCTGAAAGGCATTGATGCCGACGTCAGCAAGGGCGAGGTGGTCTGCGTGATCGGCCCCTCCGGTTCGGGAAAATCCACGATCCTGCGCTGCATCAACGGGCTTGAGCGCTACAACGCAGGGCGCATCACCGTGGACGGAGAGCTGGTCGATGCCGACGCGCCGTCCATCGTGTCCATCCGCACGCAAGTGGCCATGGTGTTTCAGCGCTTCAACTTGTTCCCGCATCGCACCGCATTGGAAAACGTCATTGAAGGGCCGATCTTCGTAAAGAAAGAGCCGCGCGCGCAAGTGCTTGAGCGCGGCCGCGAACTGCTGGCCAGCGTGGGCTTGGCGGACAAGGCCGATGCACATCCCAACCAGTTGTCGGGCGGGCAGCAGCAGCGGGTCGCCATCGCGCGTGCGCTGGCCATGCAGCCCAAGGCCATCTTGTTCGACGAACCCACTTCCGCGCTGGACCCTGAACTTGTCGGCGATGTGTTGGGCGTCATGCGCAAGCTGGCGGAAGCCGGCATGACGATGGTCGTCGTCACGCACGAAATGAGCTTTGCCCGCGAGGTTGCCGACCGCGTCATGTTCTTTGATGGCGGGGTCATGGTAGAGCAGGGCGCCGCCCGCGAAGTGCTGAATCATCCGCAGCATCCCCGGACGCAGGATTTCCTGCACCGCGTGCTGCATCCCATGTAAGGAACCGTCATGCAGCAAGCGCCGTTTCCCCTTTCCCCGTCATTGTGGGCAGCGACCGCGGCGCCACCGCCGTCGACCGAGCCGCTGGCCGCTTCCACGCAGGCCGATGTGTTGGTCATCGGCGGCGGCTATGCCGGTCTGAGCACGGCCTTGCATCTGGCCGAGCGGGGCGTGAAGACCGTCGTACTGGAGGCGCGCGAAATCGGCTTCGGCGGCTCGGGCCGCAATGGCGGCCAGGTGATCCCAGGCTTGAAATACGATCCGGACGATTTGATCGCCATGTTCGGGCCTGAAAAGGGCGACCGGCTATTGCGGTTTGCGGGCAGCACGGCGGACTCGGTGTTCAACCTGATCGACCGCCACTCCATGGATGTGCCGCATGTGCGCAAGGGCTGGATCCAGGGGGCGCATACCGCCGAAGCCTTGCGCATTGCGCACGGGCGCGCCGCGCAATGGGCGCGCCACGGCGTGGATGCGCAACCGTTGGATCGGGATCAGGTCGCACGCTTGTTGGGCACGGATCGCTATTTGGGCGGTTGGGTCGACAAGCGCGCGGGGGCCGTGCAGCCCTTGAGCTACGTGCGCGGCCTGGCACGCGCCGCCTTGAATGCGGGCGCCGTGATCCACACTGAAACGCCGGTCACCGGCTTGAAGCGTGACGGCGGCAAGTGGACGGCGTCCACCGCGCGCGGCGCAACCGTTACCGCAGACCGCGTCGTCATGTGTACGAACGCCTATGGCGGCGATCTGTTGCCCGGGCTCAAGACATCCATTATTGACGCCAACACCTTCCAGGTGGCCACGGCGCCGCTACCGGAATCAGTGCGCGCGGGCATCTTCCCCGAAGGCCACGTTACGTCGGACACCCGCAATCTGTTGCTGTACTTCCGGCTGGACCACCAGGGCCGCCTCTTGATGGGCGGTCGCGGTCCGTTTCGCGAACCCAAGGGGCCGCAAGATTGGGCGCATCTTGAGCGCGTCATGTTGAAGATGTTTCCGCAGGTGGCCGGCACGCCGTTCGAATATCGCTGGTGCGGCCGCGTTGCCATTACGCGCGATTACCTGCCGCATTTGCACGAGCCACAGCCCGGCTTGCTGGTGGACATTGGTTGCCAGGGGCGCGGCGTGGGGCTGCAGACGAGCATGGGGCGCGCGATGGCGGAATATGTGGCCACGGGTGATGCCGCCGCGCTGCCGGTGCCCTTGTCGCCGGTGGTGCCGTTTCCGCTTTATGGCTTGCGCCGGCTGTATGTGAATGCGGTCGTCACTTGGTATCGCATGACGGACGGCGGCGTGTAGATCTCGTGCCGATAACGTTGGCCAGATAAAAAAACACCCCGGAGCATGAACTGCACCCCAGAAGTTGGACACCCGTCCGACCTTTGGGGTGTTTTTCATGACGAAGTACGATGAGCGATTCAAGCTGAATGCGGTAAGGCATTACTTAGCTGGCCAGCTTGGCTATCGAGAGGTGGCCCGCAGCCATGGGATCGAGCATTCGATGCTGCGCCGTTGGGTAGCGAGCTACGAGCAGCACGGCAGTGCTGGGCTAGCCAAGAAGTTCAGTCATTACGATGCGGCGTTCAAGCAGGAGGTGCTTGGGCGGATAGACCTTGATGGCCTGTCAGATCGCCAGGCTGCGGCGCTCTATGACATTCGTCACGCGGGCAGCATCGGCATCTGGCGCGCCCAGTATGATGCTGGGGGAGCAGGCGCGTTGGCGCCGCGAACTAAAGGTAGACGTCCCATGCCGCATAAATACCCTCCGGCACCGACCCCCAAAGACATGACCGAGGACGAGTTGCGCAAAGAGAATGCCTATCTGCGTGCGGAGCTCGACTACCTAAAAAAATTGAAGGCCTTGATCCAAGCGGAACGGACCGAAGCGCTCGTCAAAAAGCGCAAATGGTCCAAGGATTAAGGTCAGCCCATCCGCTGACATTGTTGCTGCGCGCAGCCCGGCTGTCGCGCAGCACGTTTTACTACCATCTGAAGGCGCAGGGCGCGGCGGACAAGTACGCCGGGCTCAAGGCCAGGATCGGTGCCGTCTATGCCCGCAACAAGGGGCGCTACGGCTATCGCCGGATCACCTCGGTGCTGCGCCAGGCCGGCGAACTGATCAACCACAAGACGGTGCAGCGCCTGATGCAGGCGCTGGGGATAAAATCGCTAGTGCGGGCCAAGAAATATCGCTCATACCGTGGCGAGGTAGGCCGGATCGCACCGGATTTGCTCAAGCGCCAGTTCGAGGCGTCTGGCCCCAACCAGAAGTGGGCTACCGACGTGACCGAGTTCAACGTCCAGGGCAAGAAGCTGTATCTGTCCCCGGTGATGGACCTGTACAACGGCGAGATCGTGGCCTATCAAACCGAGCAGCGCCCGGTGTTCGGCCTGGTGACCAAGATGCTGAAAAAGGCCTTCGCCAAGCTCAAACCCTTGGATACGCCGTTGCTGCACTCGGATCAGGGCTGGCAATACCAGCAACGCGCCTACCGGCGCCTGCTAGCCGAGCGCGCCGTCACCCAGAGCATGTCCCGCAAGGGCAACTGCCTGGACAACGCCGCCATGGAGAGCTTCTTCGGCACGCTCAAGTCGGAGTTCTTCCATCTGAACCGCTTCGAGAGCATCGAGCAGCTACAGGCCGGCATCCGCCGCTACATCCACTACTACAATCACCACCGCATCAAGCTCAAGCTAAAAGGCCTGAGCCCGGTTCAATACCGGACCCAGGCCTTCGGCCCTTAGCTTTTAACTGTCCAACTTCTTGGGGTCAGTTCAGCAACGTTCCGGGGTGTTTGGCGTCAGCGCGATTCGCAGTGGCTTATTCGCCCAGCTTGGCGCGCTGTTCGCGCACTTTTTGCAGGGTTTCGCCAAACTGCGCCATGCGCGCCTTTTCCTGTTCGACAACCGCCGCCGGGGCGCGCTCGACAAAGCTGGCGTTCGACAGCTTGCCGTTGGCCTTGGAGATTTCGCCTTCCAGGCGGGCGATTTCCTTGTCCAGGCGGATGCGTTCGGCGGCCACGTCGATCTCAACGTGCAACATCAGGCGGCTGGCGCCCACCACTTGAACCGGCGCGCCGGCATCCGGCAAGACGTCCAGCACATCGACCTGGCTCAGCTTGGCCAACGCGGCCAGGTACGGCGCGTTGCGCTTGAGCGTGGGCGCGTCGCCCTGGGCGCACAGCGGCACCTTCTGGGCGGGCGACAGGTTCATTTCGCCACGCAGTGCGCGCACGGCTTCAACTTGCGCCTTCAGTTCAGCCACGTCGGCTTCCGCGGCGGCATCCACGGCGGCCGGATTGGCCTGCGGATACGGCTGCACGCTGACGCTGTCGGCCACGCCTTCCTTGCGCTTGCCCGCCACCACCGACACTTTCTGCCACAGCTCTTCGGTGATAAACGGAATGATGGGGTGGGCCAGGCGCAGCACGCATTCCAGCACGCGGATCAGCGTGCGGCGCGTACCCAGTTGCTGGGCCGGCGTGCCGGTCTGGATCTGCACCTTGGCCAGTTCCAGGTACCAATCGCAGTATTCGTCCCAGACGTAGCGGTACAGGGCGTTGGCGATGTTGTCGAAGCGATAGTCGGCAAAGCCGCGCGCCACGTCGGCTTCCAGCGTTTGCATCTGGCTGATGATCCAGCGGTCGACGAACGAGGTTTCGCCTGCGTCCGAACCGGTCAGGTCATGGCCTTCGGTGTTCATCAGCACGAAGCGCGTGGCGTTCCACAGCTTGTTGCAGAAGTTGCGGTAGCCCTCGCAGCGCTTCAGGTCGAAGTTGATGTTGCGGCCCAGCGTGGCGTAGGCCGCCATCGTGAAGCGCAGCGCATCGGTGCCAAATGCCGGGATGCCGTCGGGATACTGGCGGCGCGTGGCCTTTTCGATGTTGCCGGCCTGCTTGGGGTTCATCAGGCCGTAGGTGCGCTTGGTGACCAGGCCGTCAAGGTCGATACCGTCGATGAGGTCCACCGGGTCCAGCGTATTGCCCTTGGACTTGCTCATCTTCTGGCCGTCGGCATCGCGGATCAAACCGTGCACGTAGACGTGCTTGAACGGGATCTGGCCGGTCATGTGCGTGGTCAGCATGACCATGCGCGCGACCCAGAAGAAGATGATGTCAAAGCCCGTCACCAGCACGCTGGAGGGCAGATAGCGTTGCAGGTCCGGCGTGTTGTCCGGCCAGCCCAGCGTGGTGAAGGGCACGAGACCCGACGAGAACCAGGTGTCCAGCACGTCCGGATCCCGCGTGAGATCGCCCGTGACGCCGGCGGCGCGGGCCTGCTCGATGGCGCCCGCTTCGTCGTGCGCCACGAAGACCTGGCCGTCTTCCGAATACCAGGCCGGGATCTGATGGCCCCACCACAGTTGGCGCGAAATGCACCAGTCCTGGATGTTGTTCAGCCACTGGTTGTAGATGGTGGTCCAGTTGTCCGGGTAGAACTGGATGCGGCCGTCGGCCACCACTTCCAGCGCCACTTCGGTAATGCTCTTGCCCGGGTTCAGCGTGCCTTCCGGCGCGGGCTTGCTCATGGCCACGAACCATTGGTCGGTCAGCATGGGTTCCAGGACGACGCCGGTGCGGTCGCCCTTGGGCTGCATCATCTTGTGCGATTCGACCTTGACCAGATAGCCCTCGGCATCCAGTTGGGCAACGACCGCCTTGCGGGCTTCGTAGCGTTCCAGGCCCTGGAACTGCTTGGGGCCGTTTTCGTTGATGTGCGCGTCCAGCGTAAAGATCACGATCAGGGGCAGATCGTGGCGCATCGCGCAGGCGTAGTCGTTGAAGTCGTGCGCGCCGGTGATCTTCACGCAGCCCGTGCCGAATTCCGGGTCGACGAAATCGTCGGCGATGATGGGGATGTTGCGGTCGCACAGCGGCAGTTCGACTTCCTTGCCAACCAGGTGCTGATAGCGGGGGTCTTCGGGGTGCACGCACAGCGCGCCGTCGGCCAGCATCGTTTCCGGGCGGGTCGTGGCGATGGTCAAGCCGCGCAAGGTGACGGTCTGGCCGTCTTTGTCGACGATGGTCTGCGGGCCGTCCACGAAGGGGTAGAGGATGTGCCACATGTGGCCCTCGGTCTCTTCGGACTGCACTTCCAGGTCGGACACGGCGGTCAGCAGCTTCGGGTCCCAGTTGACCAGGCGCTTGCCGCGGTAGATCAGGCCCTGTTTATGCAGGCGCACGAATGTCTCGACCACGCCGCGCGACATGCGGTCGTCCATGGTGAAGTATTCGCGCGGCCAGTCGGCCGAGGCGCCCAGGCGGCGCACCTGTTCGGTAATGGCGTTGCCCGACTTTTCCTTCCATTCCCAGACCTTTTCCACGAATTTTTCGCGGCCAAGGTCATGGCGGGAAACCTTCTGGGCATCCAGCTGTCTTTCAACAACGATCTGCGTGGCGATGCCGGCGTGGTCGGTGCCGGGAATGAATACGGTGTCGTCGCCCGCCATGCGGCGGTAGCGCACCAGGCCGTCCATGATGGTCTGGTTGAAGGCGTGACCCATGTGCAGCGTGCCCGTCACGTTGGGCGGCGGGAACTGGATAACGTAGGGCTGGCTTTCCGTCCCCGTTTTTACGTGCTGACCCGCCGTGAAGTATCCGCGCTTGTCCCATTCGGCATACCAGCGCGATTCCAATTCGGAGGGTTCGAAGCTCTTGGAGAGTTCCGGGGTGTCGCTCGCGGGATTCGCGGCGTTCGGGGGAGCAGCTTGAGTCATTACAGGGTTCCGGCAGACAGGGCGCCCGGCGTAGGGATACGGGCAGCAAACCGCTCATTTTAAGATGTAATGCGGTCTTCTCAGCGTGTTAGAATACCGGGTTACTGTAAACCTTTTAGAAGTCCCTGAATTCATTGAGGTTTCCTTCAGAAATGTGCGCTTAAAAGGCCACGTTTCGGTATCCTCGACAAGAATCATGGGCACGTCCGATCGGTGGCCAGTGTCGAATCCCTGCCTTGGCAAGCGGTTCAGGCCGGCCCGGAATGTTCAACGGAATCGTTCAAACACGCCGGACCGCCTGCGCGCCCATCGCGCGATGACACTTCAAGGGTGACACCGACAAGTGCAGAGCCACGCCAGGCAATTCATCAGAAACCAGTCAGAAATCAGTTTTCGGAGTTCCTAATGTCCATTCAACGCACCCTCTCGATCATCAAGCCCGACGCCGTCGCCAAGAACGTCATCGGCCAGATCGTCGGCCGCTTCGAACAAGCCGGCCTGAAGGTCATCGCTGCCCGCCTGGCGCAACTGTCGCGCGCCGACGCCGAGCGTTTCTACGCCGTGCACAAGGAACGCCCCTTCTTCAAGGACCTGGTCGATTTCATGATCTCGGGCCCCGTGTTCGTGCAAGTTCTGGAAGGTGAAGACGCCATCCAGAAGAACCGCGACCTGATGGGCGCCACGGACCCGAAGAAGGCCGAAGCCGGCACCATCCGGGCCGACTTCGCCGACAGCATCGACGCCAACGCCGTGCACGGCTCGGACGCTCCGGAAACGGCTGCTGTCGAAGTCGCTTTCTTCTTCCCCGAAATCAACATCCACAGCCGTTGATTTTCGCGTAAGCACTGATTTAGTTTTTTAGCGTTACCCAGGTCATGGAATCCGTCGAACGAATCAATCTGCTGGGGCTCGATGGCTCCGCCCTGTCCGAACTTGTCGGGCAGTGGGGCGGCAAGCCGTTTCGCGCTCGCCAGTTGCAGCGCTGGATGCACCAGCGCGGCGCCGATTCGTTCGACGCCATGACCGATCTGGCTCGCGAATTCCGCAGCCAGCTCGCGTCCAACTGCCGCATCGAGGCCTTGCCTGTCAATATCGAGCAACGCTCGACCGACGGCACGCGCAAGTGGCTGTTCGACGTGGGGCAGGGCAATGCCATCGAAACCGTCTTCATTCCCGAGGACGATCGCGGCACCCTTTGCATTTCCAGCCAAGCCGGCTGCGTGGTCAATTGCCGCTTTTGCTCGACCGGGCATCAGGGCTTTAACCGCAACCTGAAAACCAGTGAAATCATCGGCCAGTTGTGGTGGGCCAAGCGCGTGCTGGAAGCCGATATCGGTACCGCACGGCTGGCGAACGCCAAGGCTACCGAAGATACGCGCGTCGTCAGCAACGTGGTCATGATGGGCATGGGCGAGCCCCTGCTCAATTACGACCAGGTGCTGCCGGCCCTGCGCCTGATGCTCGACGACAACGCCTACGGCCTGTCGCGCCGCCGCGTCACGGTGTCCACGTCGGGCGTGGTCCCCATGATGGACCGCCTGTCGCAAGACTGTCCGGTGGCGCTGGCGGTGTCGCTGCACGCGCCGAACGACGCGCTGCGCGACGAGCTCGTGCCGCTGAACAAGAAGTACCCGCTGAAAGAGTTGCTGGCGGCCTGCGAGCGCTACCTGGCGTTTGCCCCGCGCGACTTCATCACTTTTGAATACTGCATGCTGGATGGCATCAACGATACCGACCAGCACGCCAAGGAACTGATCCAAATTGCACGCCAGTTGCGCTGCAAGCTCAATCTGATTCCGTTCAACCCCTTCCCAGAGTCGGGCCTGAAGCGTTCCAACTCCGCGCGCGTGAAAGTGTTTGCGCAGCGCCTGATGGACGCCGGCATCATCACGACCGTGCGCAAGACCCGGGGTGACGACATCGATGCGGCTTGTGGTCAACTGGCCGGAGAAGTGCGCGACCGCACTCGGATTACCGAGCGCAACGCTGCACAGCGCCAGACCATACCAATTAAACAGGTGCATGCATGACGCAGGATGTCGCTTCTGCAGTTTCTGAAAAGCCCGCCAGCGAAGCGGGCAATATCGGCTCGGCATTGCGTTCGCTGCGCCAGTCCAAGGGCTGGTCACTTGATGAGGTTTCCAGCCGCATCAAGTTTTCCACCAAGCAGATCGACGCCCTTGAAAACGAAGCGTGGGCGGACTTGCCCACCGGCGTTTCGCTGCGCGGCCTGGTCCGCAACTATGCGCGCCTGCTGGGCGCTGATTCCCAAGCCATCGTCGATTCGCTGGACCCGAAGGCCCGCGTCACCGGTCCGGTGAAGCTGAGCCCGGGCGCCCTGCATTCGGCGCATTCCATTCCCCAGTCCAGCGCTGACGACGACCGTTCGTCGTCCACCTCCTGGGGCTGGCTGATTGCCATCGTGCTGGTGCTGGCCGCCGGCGTGGCGTATGCCTTCTGGCAAGGCTGGTTGCCGCAGCAATGGCTGCCGTTCGACTGGCTGCCCAAGCCCACCAAGTAAACCGGTTCCACCGATGCAAGATTCCTCTCTGCCTTGCCACGATGCGCCGCCTCCGTCTGTCGGGGCCGCCATGCGCCGCGCTACCCGCTCCGTTGCGGTGAAGTGGGGCGATCGCGTTGTCATGGTTGGGGGCGATGCCCCGGTCGTGGTGCAGTCCATGACCAACACCGATACCGCAGACGCCATCGCCACGGCGATCCAGGTCAAGGAACTGGCGCTGGCCGGCTCCGAGCTGGTGCGGATCACGGTGAATACGCCCGAGGCGGCCCGCGAAGTGGTCGCCATCCGCGAACAACTTGATCGCATGGGCGTGAATGTGCCGCTGGTTGGAGACTTCCACTACAACGGCCACAAGCTGCTGACGCAGTTTCCGGAATGCGCGCAGGCGCTGTCCAAGTACCGGATCAATCCGGGCAACATGGGCGGCGGCAAGCGGCGCGACGACAACTTCGCCCAGATGATCGAAGTGGCTTGCCGTTACGACAAGCCCGTGCGCATCGGCGTGAACTGGGGCAGCCTGGACCACGAACTGATGGCGCGCAAGATGGACGAAAACAGCCGCCGCGCGCAGCCCTGGGAGGCCCAGGCCGTGATGCGTGACGCGCTGGTCGTGTCGGCCATCACCAATGCGCAGCGCGCGGAAGAGCTTGGCTTGCGCCGTGATGCCATCATCCTGTCGTGCAAGGTCAGCCACGTGCAGGACCTGATCGCGGTCTACCGCGATCTGTCCGCCCGTTGTGATTACCCCCTGCATCTGGGCCTGACCGAAGCCGGCATGGGCAGCAAGGGCATCGTGGCCTCCACCGCCGCGCTGGCCGTGCTGTTGCAGCAGGGCATCGGCGACACCATCCGTATTTCGTTGACGCCGGAACCCGGCGGCGACCGCAGCCGCGAAGCGGTTGTGGCGCAAGAAATCCTGCAGACCATGGGCCTGCGCGCTTTCACCCCCATGGTGGTAGCGTGCCCCGGTTGCGGCCGCACCAGCAGCACGTTCTTCCAGGAACTGGCTGACAGCATCCAGTCCTACCTGCGTCGCCAGATGCCGGTCTGGAAGGCGCAGTACCCCGGCGTCGAAAGCATGAACGTCGCGGTCATGGGCTGTGTGGTCAATGGGCCGGGCGAAAGCCGCCATGCCGATATCGGTATCAGTCTGCCGGGAACGGGCGAAGTGCCCGCGGCGCCGGTATTCGTGGATGGCGAACGCACGGTCACGCTCAAGGGCGACCATATCGCCGAAGAGTTCCAGGCCATCGTCGAAGACTACGTGGCGCGCCGATACGGCGTGCTCGCCTCTCATTAAAAGAAAGGGTGTAGCCGCAAGCGCGCCGGCAGGTGCGCGGTGCGGCATGATCAAGATGACTCAAGCTTTCCAGAAAGTCGCCGCCATACGCGGCATGAATGACGTGTTGCCCGGGCCGAGCGCCCGCTGGGAACAATTCGAGGAAATCGTGCGCGGCTGGCTGCGCGGCTACGGCTATCGCAATGTGCGTACGCCCGTGCTTGAGCATACGCGCCTGTTCACGCGCGGCATCGGCGAAGTCACCGACATCGTCGAAAAAGAGATGTACACGTTCACCGATGCCTTGAACGGTGAATCGCTGACGATGCGCCCTGAAATGACGGCAGGCATCGTGCGCGCCTCCATCGAGCACAACATGCTCTATGACCGCCCGCAGCGCGTCTACTCGATTGGTCCGGTGTTTCGCCACGAACGCCCGCAGCGCGGCCGCTACCGCCAGTTTCATCAGATCGACGTGGAAGCCTTGGGCTTCGTCGGTCCCGATGTGGACGCCGAACTCATCGTCATGCTGGCCCGCCTGTGGAAGTTGCTGGGCTTGACGGATGTGCGCCTGGAGCTGAATTCCCTGGGGCAGCCCGCTGAACGCGCCGCGCACCGCGCCGCGCTGATCGAGCACCTGGAAAAGCACCGCGACATTCTCGACGAAGACGGCCAGCGCCGCTTGTACACGAACCCGTTGCGCGTGCTGGACACCAAGAACCCCGCCATGCAGGAAATGGCGAACAGCGCGCCGCGCCTGTTTGATTTCCTGGGCGATGAGTCCCGCGCGCACTTTGAAGGTGTGTGCCAGCGTCTGACCGAAGCCGGCATTGAATACAGCTTGAACCCGCGCCTGGTGCGCGGCCTGGACTACTACAACCTGACTGTGTTCGAGTGGGTTACCGATCGTCTGGGTTCGCAAGGTACGGTGTGCGGCGGCGGTCGCTACGACGGGCTGATCGAACTGCTTGGCGGCAAGCCCGCTCCGGCGGTCGGCTTCGCAATCGGCATGGAACGCCTGCTTGACCTTTGGGAACAAAGTGTCCAGCTCGACACCCCGGCGGAATGCGATGTCTACGTGGTGCACCAAGGCGAAGAAGCGCAGCGCCTGGCGGCGAGCGTCGGCGAAACCTTGCGTGATGCCGGCCTTTCGGTGATCGTGCATGCGGGTTCGGCCGGCTTCAAGTCCCAATTCAAGCGCGCGGATGCCAGCGGCGCCCGGGTTGCGGTTATTCTTGGCGCCGACGAAGTCACTTCGCAGACCGCCAGCGTCAAATATTTGCGTGCGGACGCCCAGGGCGACAACGCGCAGCAGCAGGTGCCGCTTGCGGACCTGGCTGCGGTACTGAACAACAAGGGTTAAGGCATGGCATACGATCTCGAAGAACAGGAAAAGCTGGACGCCATCAAGGCGTGGTGGGCGCGATACGGCACGCTGGTTGTGTCGCTGTTTGCCGCGGTGGCGCTGGCGTGGGGCGGATGGTGGGGCTGGAAGGCCTACGAGTCGCATCGCACCAACCAGGCCATGGGCTACTTCGAGGCGCTGGAAGACGCCGCCCGTCTGGGTGGCGCCGATTCGTCGGTACGCATCAAGGCCGCCGCCGCCACGCTGCGCGAACAGTACCCGGCCACTGGCTATGCCGCGCGCGGCGCGCTGGTCGCGGCGCAGGCGCTGCAAGCGCAGAAAGACGATGCCGGCGCACGTGAACAACTGGAATGGTTGGCCGCACAGGGCAAGAATCCGTCCATGCAAGCCGTTGCCCGGCTGCGCCTGGCCGGCATGCTGCTGGATCAAAAGCAGTTTGATGCCGCGCTGGCGCAATTGAACAATCCGCCGGCTGCGTTTGCCGCCTTGTTCGCGGATCGCCGTGGCGATGTCCTTGCCGCGCAGGGCAAGCGCGATGAGGCGCGTGCGGCGTGGCAAAGCGCCATCGATGGCCTGGGTACGGCTAACCCGCTGACCCAAGTCGTGCAACTGAAATTGGATGCCCTGAGCGGAGCGTGACTGTAATGCGTAAATTTGCACCTGGTCGTACGTGGCGTGGCGCCGTTTGCCTGGCAGGCTTGCTTGCATTGGGCGGTTGCGGCCTGTTTTCCCATGACGATGGCCGTTATGATCCCGCGCCGCTGACCGAATACAAGGCGGGAATGTCGGTGCGTCAGGTCTGGTCTACGTCGATCGGCAGCGGGTCCGGCCTGGGCTTCGCGCCCACGGTGCTGGGCTCCGCCGTCTACGCCGCCACGCCGGACGGTTCGGTCGGCAAGTTCGACCTGCAAAGCGGCCGTCCCTTGTGGAAGGCCAAGACCGATTCCAAGCTGTCGGCCGGCGCCGGCAGCGACGGCACTACTACCGCCGTCGCCTCGCCTGATGGCGAAGTCATCGCCTTCGACGACACTGGCAAGGTCAAGTGGAAGGTCCGCGCCACCAGCGACGTTACCGTCCCGCCGGTGGTGGGCTATGGCATCGTCGTGGTCCGTAGCGGCGACTACCGCATCCAGGCGTTCGATGCCAACAGCGGCGAACGAGTTTGGAACGTTCAGCGTCCCGGCCCGTCACTGGCCTTGCGCAGCGTGTCGCAGATGGTTCTGGCCGAAGGCCTGATCATCTCGGGGCTGCCTGGTGGCAAGCTGATGGCAATTGCGTCGGACAGCGGCAACGTGCAATGGGAAGGCACCGTGGCGACGCCGCGTGGCGCCAGCGACCTGGAACGCCTGACCGACGTTGTCGGCACGCCGCGCATCGCGGGAAATCTTCTTTGCGCGGTGGCCTATCAAGGGCGTATCGTCTGCTTTGATGTCACGGCTGGCGGCCGTCCGCTGTGGGCCAAGGATTTTTCCAGCGTCAGCGGCATGACGCTGGATGAGCGCTTTGCCTATGCGGCGGATCAAAATAGCGTCGTCAGCGCGTTTGCGCTTGATAATGGCGGCAATGTGTGGAAGCAGGCGGCCCTGAAGAACCGTCAACTGACCGCACCGGCCCTGCTGGGTGGCGCGTTGGCGGTTGGCGATCTGGAAGGCTATCTGCACTTTCTGTCGCGTAGTGACGGCAGCCTGATGGCGCGGCTGTCCGTGGGTGGAGGCGCCGTTGTTTCGCCGCCGCAAACCACCCCCCAAGGTGTGCTGGTCCAGACGGGCAATGGCAATCTCGTCCTGATCGGCGCCAATTAAAACCTATAGAACAAAGCCTTACACCGTGTCTTTCAAGCCTGTCGTTGCCCTGGTCGGTCGCCCCAATGTGGGGAAGTCGACCCTTTTCAACCGCCTGACGCGATCTCGCGCCGCGTTGGTGGCCGATTTTTCCGGCCTGACCCGCGATCGCCATTACGGTGAGGGCAGGGTAGGCGAGATCCCGTTCATCGCTATCGATACCGGTGGTTTCGAGCCTGTCGCCAAGGACGGTATCTTGCTGGAGATGGCTCGCCAGACCCGGCAGGCCATCGCCGAAGCCGACGTAGTGGTGTTTTTGGTCGACGCGCGCGCGGGCCTGAACGCCCACGATCACGAGATCGCCCAACTGCTGCGCAAGTCGGGCCAGCAGCGAGTTCTGCTGGCGGTGAACAAGGCTGAAGGCATGGGCTTGGGCCCCGCCATTTCCGAGTTCCATGAACTGGGTTTGGGCCAGCCCTATCCGATTTCGGCGGCGCACGGCGACGGCATCGTCGACCTGATCGAGCTTGCGCTTAAAGATCTGGCCGAGCCGCCCTCGGAAGAAGAACCTTTCGAAGAAGGCGAGGGCGAGCACGATCACCGCATCAAGCTGGCGATCGTGGGCCGTCCGAACGTGGGCAAGTCGACGCTCATCAACACGCTGATGGGCGAAGAGCGCGTGATTGCGTTCGACCTGCCCGGCACGACGCGCGACGCCATCGAAATTGATTTTGACCGTGATGGCCGCCGCTACACGCTGATCGACACCGCCGGCTTGCGCAAGCGCGGCAAGGTGTTCGAGGCTGTCGAGAAGTTCTCCGTCATCAAGACGCTGCAGGCCATCGAGGCCAGCAACGTCGTGCTGCTGATGCTGGACGCGCATACCGAGATCTCCGAGCAGGATGCCCACATTGCGGGTTTCGTGCTGGAAACGGGTCGCGCCGTGGTGGTTGCCATCAACAAATGGGATGGCCTGGACGGCGAGGAAAAGGAACGCATCGAACGCGAATTCCAGCGCAAGCTGCGTTTCCTGTCGTTCGCGCGCATGCACACGATTTCCGCGTTGCGCGGGCAGGGCATCAAGCCGCTGCTGAAGTCCATCAATTCGGCGCATGCCGCGGCGTTCGCCAAGTTGTCCACGCCGAAGCTGACGCGTGAACTGCAGGCCGCCATCGAGCAGCAACAGCCGCCGCGCAAGGGTATCTTCCGCCCCAAGATGCGGTATGCGCACCAAGGTGGCCAAAACCCGCCGCTGGTCGTTATCCACGGCAACGCGCTCGATGCCATCCCCGATTCGTATCGCCGCTATCTGGAAACGCGTTTCCGTAATGCGTTTGACCTGGCCGGTACGCCGCTGCGCATCGAATTCAAGTCGTCGCACAACCCCTACGCGCAGGAAAGCTGATCCATGAGCCGTTTCTGGAGTCCCGTGGTCGGGACGCTCAGTCCGTATGTTCCGGGCGAGCAGCCCAAGCTTCAGAACCTGGTCAAGCTGAACACCAACGAGCATCCTTATGGGCCGTCGCCCAGGGTGCTCGAGGCCATCCGCGCAGCCAGCGACGACACACTCAAGCTGTATCCGGACCCGTCGTCCGATCAACTGCGCCAAGCCATTGCGGCCGCGGTTGGCGTACAAGCCAGCCAGGTCTTCGTCGGCAACGGTTCCGACGAGGTGCTGGCGCACGCATTTCTTGCGCTGCTCAAGCACGACAAGCCGCTGCGCTTTCCGGACATCACTTACAGCTTTTATCCGGTCTATTGCGGCCTGTACGGCATCCAGTACGAAACGGTGCCGCTGGCGGCGGACTTCTCCATCAACGTTGATGACTACCTGCCGGACGCAAACGGGCAGGCTGGTGCCATCATCTTCCCGAATCCCAATGCGCCTACCGGCCGAGCGCTGAGCTTGGCCGACGTTGAGCATATCGTAGCGGCCAACCCGGACGCGGTCGTGGTGGTGGACGAAGCCTATGTGGACTTCGGTGCTGAATCCGCTGTGAGGCTGGTTGCGCGCTACGACAATCTGCTGGTGGTGCAGACGCTGTCCAAGTCGCGTTCGCTGGCGGGGTTGCGCGTGGGCTTCGCGGTGGGAAGCCCCGAGCTTATCGATGGACTCGAGCGCGTAAAGAACAGTTTCAACTCCTACCCCATCGATCGCCTGGCATCGGCCGGCGCAGTGGCGGCATTGGAAGATACAGAGTACTTTGAGCAGACGCGCCAAGCCGTGATCGAAACCCGGTCGCGGATGACGGGGGGGCTGGAGGCGTTGGGCTTTGAGGTGTTGCCGTCGGCGGCGAATTTCGTGTTTGCGCGCCATCCCTTGAAAGACGCTGCGAGTCTGGCCGCCGCCTTGCGCGAACGCAGCATCATCGTGCGTCATTTCCGTCATGCGCGCATTGACCAGTTTCTTCGCATTACCGTGGGCACCGACGAGCAAGTAAACCTGCTTCTGAAAGCGCTGGCGGAGGTCCTGCAAACGTGATTTTCAGAGCCATTTCAGCTTGAAATCTCTGGTGTCACTTTTGCTTCCGGGTCAAGTAGCACGGGCCGGGAAAACCCTGTAGAGTACGTGCTTCGATGTGCTCCACCAGTACAAGAAAGCACATCATCATTCAATAACAAACAAATGGAGCCTGGCCAATGAGCAATAAAGGGCAAACTTTGCAAGATCCGTTCCTGAACACGCTGCGCAAGGATCATGTGCCCGTGTCGATTTACTTGGTGAACGGTATCAAGCTTCAAGGGCAAATCGAATCTTTTGATCAGTACGTGGTGCTGCTGCGTAATACGGTCACGCAAATGGTTTACAAGCACGCCATTTCAACCGTTGTTCCCGCGCGCGCCGTAAATTTCCAGGTGGAAGTCCCTGCTGAATAGTCTCGCTCCAGCTTTACCTTTTTTTGCCCGCCGGACGGTTCTCGTCGGCGGGCATTTTCGCTTTGGCTCCAATATGGTGCATGTATGCGCGCTCTGATTATCAGCGTCGACCTGGGTGATCCGGACTTCGCTGCCCACGCCGAAGAATTCGCTATGCTGGCCAAGGGGGCGGGCGCTGAAGTCGTCGGCACCCTGACTGCTCGGCGCGACCGGCCCGACGCCAAGTTCTTCATCGGCTCGGGCAAGGCGGATGAGGCCGTCGGAATGGCGCAGGCCCTGTTGGCCGACATTGTTCTGTTTGATCAACCGTTGTCACCCGCCCAGCAACGCAACCTTGAACGCGCCTTTAATCTGCGCGTGGTGGACCGCGTTGCGCTGATCCTGGATATCTTCGCCTTGCGTGCGAAAAGCCACGAAGGAAAATTGCAGGTCGAGCTGGCGCAGTTGCAGCATTTGGCCACGCGCCTGACGCGCATGTGGAGCCACCTGGAGCGTCAGCGCGGAGGTATCGGGATGCGCGGCCCTGGTGAATCGCAGCTTGAAATGGACCGCCGCATGATCGGCGCCAAGGTCAAGACGCTGCGTGAACGGCTGGACCGCGTTGAGCGCCAGCGTGTGACCCAGCGTCGTGCTCGGGCGCGAGGCGGCGCCTTGTCGGTGTCGCTGGTGGGTTACACCAACGCCGGAAAGTCCACGCTGTTCAATGCGCTAACGCGCGCGGACAGCTATGCCGCCGACCAGCTCTTCGCAACGCTCGATACCACCACCCGCCGCATCTGGATCGAAGGCGCCGGTTCTGTCGTAGTGTCGGACACGGTGGGCTTCATTCGTGACCTGCCTCACGGCCTGATTGCCGCGTTCCGCGCAACGCTGGAAGAAACCGTGCATGCGGATTTGCTGCTGCACGTGGTTGATGCGGCCAGCCCCCAGCGCGACGAGCAGATTTTTGAAGTGAACAAGGTACTTGCCGAAATCGGCGCGTCCGCCATTCCGACCATCCTGGTATACAACAAGATTGACCGGGCCGGACTGGAACCCCGGGTGGAACGCGATGCACATGGTACGATTGCGCGAGTATTTGTAAGCGCCACCGAGCGCGCCGGTCTGGATGCGTTGCGCGGGGCAATTGCGGAGACCGGACAGATTGTGGGAAACAATGCCGCGAATTATCAAACTCTTCAATCTGAATGACCCCGGTTGGGGTCGTGGGAATAACAATGGCTCCGAGCCGCCGCCGAAGCGGCCTCAAGGCAATGGAGACGGCCCACCTGACCTGGACGAAGTCTGGCGCGATTTCAACAATCGCATCGGCTCGTTGTTTGGTCGCAAGGGCGGTGGCGGTGGCAATAACCGCCCCAGCAACCGAGGCGGCATGACGCCGCCTTCCCCGCGTGGTGCGCGCATTGGCCTGGGCGTCATTGCCCTGGTCGCGGCGGGCATCTGGCTGGCCAGCGGTTTCTACATCGTGCAAGAAGGCCAGGTCGCGGTTGTGACCCAATTCGGCAAGTACAAGAGCACCTCGCAAGCCGGCTTCCAGTGGCGCTTACCGTATCCCATTCAAAGCCAGGAAATCGTCAACGTGTCGCAATTGCGCACGTTCGAAGTCGGTTTCCGCGGGGGTTCGCGCAACAAGGTTCTGCCTGAAGCGCTGATGCTCACGACGGACGAGAACATCGTCGACATGCAGTTCGTCGTGCAATACCGCCTGCGCGCCGATGGCGCTCCTGACTATCTGTTCGAGACTCGCGACCCAGACGAATCCGTTCGCCAGGCTTCTGAAACGGCCATGCGCGAAGTCGTGGGCAAACAGACGATGGACTTCGTCCTGTACGAAGGCCGTACTCAGGTGGCCACGCAAGTCCAGGAGTTGATGCAGCAGATCCTGGACCGCTACCAAAGCGGCGTGCAGGTCAGCACCGTCGCCATTCAAAACGTGCAGCCGCCCGAGCAGGTGCAAGCCGCCTTCGATGACGCCGTCAAGGCCGGCCAAGACCGCGAGCGCCAGATCAACGAAGGTCAGGCCTATGCCAACCAGGTCGTGCCGCTGGCCAGTGGCCAGGCTTCGCGCATGACTGAGCAGGCCGAAGGCTACAAGGCCAAGGTCGTGGGCGATGCGCAGGGTAATACCTCGCGCTTCACCAGCATCCTGGGCGAATACGAAAAGGCGCCGCAAGTCATGCGCCAGCGCATGTACCTGGAAAGCATGCAGGACATCTTCACGCGCGCCAGCAAGGTCATGGTCGACACCAAGAGCAACAACAACATGTTGTATTTGCCCCTGGACAAGATCATGAATCTGGCTGCTCAAGACGGCGGCAAGTCCACCGTCGGCAACCCGGGTTCGCCTGCGTTGATCAGCCCGCCGATTCAACCGCCGTTGCGTAGCAACGTGGTCCCGGTGCCCCAATCTTCCGGCAGCAGCAATAGCAACACGCTGCCTCGCGACCGCGCGTCGCGCTAACCCGGAGGAATTCTGATCATGCAACGTTTTATGCCCATCCTGGTCGGCCTGCTTATCGTGCTGGCTGCCCTGTCGTCCTGCGTCTTCGTCGTGCGCGAGCGCGACTACGCCCTGGTGTTCTCGCTGGGTGAAGTGCGCAAGACCATTAGTGAACCCGGCCTGTACTTCAAGGCGCCGCCGCCGTTTCAGAACGTGGTGACGCTCGACAAGCGCATTCTGACCATCGAAACCAACGAAGCCGAACGTATCCAGACTTCCGAAAAGAAGAACCTGCTGATCGACTCCTACGTGAAGTGGCGTATTGCGGACCCCCGTCAATACTACGTTTCGACGGGCGGCAATGAGCGCGTCGCGCAAGAGCGCCTGCAAGCGCTGATCCGCGACGCCTTGAACGCCTCGGTCAACGTGCGCACGGTGCGCGACGTGGTCTCGACCGAGCGCGACAAGATCATGTCCGAGATTCTGGCCAACGTGGCCAAGCGCGCCGAGCCCTTGGGCGTGCAAATCGTCGACGTGCGCTTGCGCCGCATCGAGTTCGCGCCGGAAATTTCGGAATCGGTGTACCGCCGCATGGAAGCGGAGCGTACGCGCGTCGCCAACGAGCTGCGTTCCATCGGTGCCGCGGAAGGCGAAAAGATCCGCGCTGAAGCGGATCGTCAGCGCGAAGTGATCGTGGCCCAGGCTTACGCCAAGGCGCAGGGCATCATGGGTGAAGGCGACGCAGCCGCCGCCTCGATCTATGCGCAGGCCTACGGCAAGAACCCGCAGTTCTATACTTACTACAAGAGTCTGGAAGCCTACCGTGCTTCGTTCTCGAAGCCGGGCGACGTGCTGGTGGTCGACCCCAGCTCCAGCTTCTTCCAGTTCATGAAGGACCCGGCCGGCGACGCCTTGGCGCCGGTTACCGTGCCCGCCAAGTAAGTCGGCTGCGTATCGCGGAACGAAAAGCCTCTTGGAAATCCAAGGGGCTTTTTTTGATACCCAGCCAGGCTAGGGGGCACGCAAGGAAATAAGGGGACGGTTTGGCGGCGCCTGAATCCCGGCTGGCGCTGCTCGCTGACTCATGTACAATACCGCGTAAGCTAGAAAACATTCCGCAGCGGCTGAGCGGGCTTACGCCCCCTCAGCCGCTTTTTCGTTTGGGCGACGCCCACGCATCACTTGGCGTTATTCAGGTAAACATTCATGGGTAACTGGTTGCTGCCCGAGAGCCTTGCCGACGTACTTCCGGCAGAGGCCCGGCGCATCGAGGAATTGCGCCGCGAACTTCTCGATTTGTACCGTACTTACGGCTTCGAGCTGGTCGCGCCGCCCCTGGTCGAATACATCGATTCATTGCTGTCCGGCACCGGTAGCGATCTGGATCTGCGCACTTGCAAGCTGGTTGATCAGCTTACCGGGCGCACTCTGGGTGTGCGGGCCGACATGACTCCTCAGGTCACGCGCATTGATGCGCACTTGTTGAACCGTGCCGGCGTAACCCGCCTGTGCTATTGCGGCAACGTGTTGCACGCTCGTCCGGCTGATCTGCTATCCAGCCGCGAGCTGTTGCAGATTGGCGCCGAGATCTATGGTCATGCGGGTTTTGAAGCCGATCTGGAAATCATCCAGCTTGTGCTGGAAACCGTGGCGATTGCCGGGGTGCGCAACCCCCGTCTGGACTTGTGCCATCCGGGTGTGGTTCGCGCCATCGTTGAGTCGGACCCGGCTGCCGTGGCGTTGGCGGAAGACGTTATCCGTTTGCTGCGCGATAAAGACGTGCCGGGGTTGGCTGAGCTGGCGTCGCGCGCACCAGGTATGCGGGAAGAGACGCTTAAGGCGTTGACCTTGCTGCCGAATCTGTACGGTGGCCCTGAAGTGCTGAAAAATGCACGTCGTGAATTGCCGTTGTTGCCGGGGGTGGCGGCGGCGTTGGACGCGCTTCAAGCACTGGTGGACGCGATGCCCAATGTGGCGTTCGGTGTCGATCTGGCTGACGTGGGTGGGTATGGCTACCACTCCGGCGTGAAGTTCGCGCTGTATGCGGAAGGCTGGCACGACGCACTGGTCAGTGGCGGCCGCTACGACGACGTCAGTCGTGCCTTCGGTCGGGCTCGTCCGGCAACTGGTTTCAGTCTGGATTTACGCAAACTGGCGGCGGGTTTGCCGCCAGCGGAACGGGCGCGTGCGGTTCGCGCGCCTTGGGGGCAAGCCCCCGCCTTGACCGAGGCGGTTCGCCGTCTGCGCCGGTCAGGGGAAATTGTCGTTCAGGTATTGCCCGGTCACGAGCAGGATCAGGACGAATTCGTTTGCGATCGCGAGCTGGCGCTGCAAGATGGCGCCTGGACGGTCAGAACGCTGTGACTAACTCCCTCTTGGAAACGAGAGGGCCGCGGGGAGATTTCCGGATTTCCCGAGAAACTCGATATTGATTCGTAACATGAGCAAGAACGTAGTCGTAATCGGCACCCAATGGGGTGACGAGGGCAAGGGCAAGATCGTCGACTGGCTGGCGGAATCCGTCCAGGGCGTGGTTCGCTTTCAGGGCGGTCACAACGCCGGCCATACGCTGTGGATCAACGGCAAGAAGACGATTCTGCGCCTGATCCCGTCGGGCATCATGCATCCTGGTGTCACCTGCTTTATTGGCAATGGCGTCGTGCTGTCCCCGGAAGCTCTGCTCAAGGAAATCGAAGAGCTGGAAGCTGCGGGTCTGGACGTGCGTTCGCGCCTGCAGATTTCCGAAATCTGCCCGCTGATCCTGCCTTATCACGTGGCCATCGACAAGGCGCGCGAAGCGCGCAAGGGCGAAGGCAAGATCGGCACGACCGGTCGTGGCATCGGGCCGGCGTACGAAGACAAGGTCGCTCGTCGCGCACTGCGCGTGCAGGACCTGTTCAATCCGTCGCTGTTTGACGAGAAGCTCGCCGAAGTGCTGGATTACCACAACTTCGTGCTGACCAAGTACTTGGGTGCCGAGGCAGTGTCGGCCGACGAGGTACGCGATCAGGCCATGGCGTTGGCTCCAGCCATTGCGCCGATGGTCAAGGACGTGTCGAGCAACCTGTATGCAATGCAGCAGGAAGGCAAGCGCATTCTTTTCGAAGGTGCGCAGGGCGCCTTGCTGGACGTCGACCATGGCACGTACCCCTTTGTCACCAGCAGCAATTGCGTGGCTGGTGCCGCGTCCGCGGGTGCTGGCGTAGGCCCGCAGCAGTTGGATTACGTGCTGGGTATCACCAAGGCGTACACCACCCGCGTCGGTTCGGGCCCGTTCCCCACGGAATTGGTTGACGAGATCGGCACCCGCCTGGCCACCATCGGCAAGGAATTCGGTTCGGTCACGGGCCGTCCGCGTCGCTGCGGCTGGTTTGACGGCGCCGCACTTAAGCGTTCGGTCCGTCTGAACGGCATTTCCGGCCTGTGCATCACCAAGCTGGACGTGCTGGACGGTCTGGAAACGATTCAACTTGGCGTCGGCTACCGCGTGAACGGCGAATTCCGCGACGTGCTGCCTTACGGCGCGCACGCCGTTGCGCAAGCGCAACCGGTTCTGGAAGAACTGCCGGGTTGGTCGGAATCCACCGTCGGCATCACCGAGTACGACAAGCTGCCCGCCGCGGCCCGTCGTTACCTGGAGCGCGTTGCCGAAGTTTGCGGTGTGCCGATCGACCTGGTGTCGACGGGTCCTGACCGCAACGAAACCATTGTCCTGCGTCATCCCCTGAAGGGCTGATCGGGTTAATATTCCAAAGGCCGCCGCCGGTCTCATACCGGCGGCGGCCTTTTCGTATCTTTAAGCAGGAGATGCTTACCTATGAGCACGCCGACCAATGATGAAAGCCATCTGTGGGTGACGTGGGACGATTACAACCGGTTGATCGAGCGCCTTACCTTGCAGGTGCACCAGTCGGGATGGAAGTTCGACAAGATTCTGTGTCTGGCGCGCGGCGGTATGCGCGTCGGCGATGTTATGTCCCGTATTTTTGACGTGCCGTTGGGCATCCTGGCGACCAGCAGCTATCGCGAGGCCGCCGGCACAAAGCAAGGCGACATGGATATCGCCCAGTTCATCACCATCACGCGCGGCACCTTGTCCGGGCGCGTGTTGCTGGTTGACGACATGGTCGATACCGGTAAGACCTTTAACAAGGTCTATGACCACCTGAAGCGCCAGTTCGCGGACATTACCGAGCTGCGCAGCGCGGTATTGTGGTGGAAGGGCCATTCCCAGGCCACGCCCGACTATTACGTCGAAAAGCTGCCGACGAATCCGTGGATTCACCAGCCGTTCGAAGATTACGACAGCCTGCGTCCGCATCAGTTGGAAGCCTGGATCCGCAAAGGTCACACGAGCTGAACCGTTGCGAACGTCAAAGGAGGGGGGCTTGTACGCGCCCGGAGTCCCTCCTAGTAGTCAAAGCGGCGTTGACCATGCTAGAATCGCTGGTTATCGCTAAACCGAACTTGGCTTGTTACTCTTTGGGTAGTCTTTGGGTAACGGAAACAGCCAGCGGAAATCCGAGAAATAAGTAAGAACGAGTAGAAGTGGGGGCGCGTCGGTGTTGTTCAAGCAGCGCTGCATGTTTCCCACTTAGTCGTTTTTCAAGAACTCGGGTTGCGCTTTCAAAGGTTCCACGTTCCGCGGTTATCGCGGACCTGGACCCGCGCAGCGTTGCTGGTAAGCAAGCCAGGTTTGTCATCAACTTTTGTTACCCTACAAGCAGGCCAATCACTTTATGCCTATCGTTCGACTGAAGGAAAACGAACCGTTTGAAGCCGCTCTGCGCCGCTTCAAGCGCACCATCGAAAAGACCGGTTTGCTCACCGAGCTGCGTTCGCGCGAGTTCTATGAGAAGCCCACGGCTGAGCGCAAGCGCAAGCACGCCGCCGCCGTGAAGCGCCACTACAAGCGCATCCGTAGCCAACAACTGCCCCCGCGCCTGTATTGATTTTTGATTCCCGAATCTATTGATTCCAGAATCATTCATCCAGGATCTACTCGCCCGAGTCGACGTCGTCGACGTTGTCGGGCGATATGTGCAGTTGCGAAAGGGTGGGGCCAACTTGCTTGGCCTGTGCCCCTTTCATAACGAAAAAAGTCCGTCATTCACTGTCAGCCCCACCAAGCAGTTCTATCACTGCTTCGGCTGTGGAGCACACGGCAGCGCCATCACTTTCCTGATGGAACATACGGGCACCAGTTTCCCCGAAGCCGTGCGCACGCTCGCGGCTTCGGCGGGAATGACGGTCCCCGAAGAAAATCACAGTCCACGTCAGCAGCAGGAATCCGCGCGTCGCAAGGCCGAGGAGTCCCGCCATACACAGGTGCTGGATGCCGCTCAGGCGCATTATCTGAAGCAGTTGCGAGCATCGCCCGCCGCGATCCGCTACCTGAAACAGCGCGGCCTGACCGGGGAAATTGCAGCGCATTTCGGCTTGGGCTGGTCGGGTACCGACCGTCACGGGCTGTCGCAGGTTTTTCCCAATTACGAAGACCCCACGCTGGTTGAGTCAGGGCTGGTCATCGAGTCCGAAGACGGGCGCCGCTATGACCGTTTTCGCGAGCGCGTCATGTTTCCGATCCGCAATGTGCGGGGTAGCCTCATCGGATTTGGCGGACGCATCATCGGCAAGGGCGAGCCCAAATACCTGAATTCCCCCGAGACGCCGCTGTTTTCCAAGGGCCACGAGCTATACGGCCTTTGGGAAGCGCGCCAAGCCATCCGCCAGGAAGGCCAGGTGATCGTGGTGGAAGGCTACATGGATGTGGTGGGGTTGGCGCAGCAGGGTATCGCCAACGCCGTCGCGACGCTGGGTACGGCGACCACGCCAGACCACGTGAAAAAGTTGCTTCGCGCAAGCGATAAGGTGATCTTCAGTTTTGATGGGGACGGAGCGGGCCGCCGCGCCGCCTGGCGAGCGTTGCAGGCTTGCCTACCGGTGCTGCGTGACGATATCGCGATACGATTTTTGTTTTTGCCGTCAGAGCACGATCCCGATTCGTATGTCCGCGAATTGGGCGCCGAAGCGTTTCGCGCCTGTTTGGGCGATGCGGTGGCGCTTTCTCGTTTCCTGTTGGACGAGCTGGCGTCGCGCCATAACATGTCCGAAGCGGAAGGGCGCGCCAGTTGCCTGCATGAGGCCAAGCCTTTGTTGGCGTCGATTCCAGAATGCGCGTTGCGCGTTCAGATCGAGCGCGAAATGGCCAAGCTTGTGCAACTGACGCCCGAAGAAATGGCGCAGATTCTGGCCCAGCAGCCCGCCAAGCCTTTTACGCCGGCCGGGTCCAAGCCCCCGTCTGGTGAAGGTGGCGGGGCAGCGGGAGCCTCTGCTTCAGATCATGATGGCGGGCACCCGGATATGGGATACGACTTTGCCGGCCATGATTTCCAGGACATTCCCGCCGACGAGCCCGACTATGCCGATTACGGGCATATTCCGTCGCACGGCGCTGAAATGCTTGGCGGTGGCGGCCAGAGGGCCGCAGGGAAACCCGAGTGGAAGAGTAAAGGCGACTGGAAGGGCAAGAGCGACTGGAAGGGCGGGAAAGGCAACTGGAAGGGGCGCCGGGACAATGACGTCGGCGGCTTCGAAGGACGCCGCACGATGCCGTCACTGGCCAAGCGTTTGCTGGGTCTTTTGCTGGCCCACCCCGAATTAGTGGATTCCATGGGTGATCAGCAGCTTGAAGTCATCGATCATGGCCCCCATCTAGGTTTGGTAAGAGACCTGATCATGCTGGCCCAATCCAGCGGGGCACGCCATGTGGGCGCCTTGCTGGAAGCGGCTGATCCGGACTCGGACTTGGCAACCGTATTGAAAGGGTTGCGCGCGGATATCCTGTCGCAGGAAGATCTGCCCGACCCGCAGACGGAGTGGGATGACGCCTTGCGGCGCATTGAATTCGATTCGGCCAAGCTGGAAATGGCCAAATTGGCGTCTACCGGCCTGTCGACTGACGAAGCGCGCAAGCGCTACCTGGAGCTCTCCGGCAGAATGGCCGTCCTTAAGGGTGCCGGGATACGTTAAATGCGCTAAAATTAAAGGTTGTCCGCTGGCAGGCATGGGTGCTTGGCGGAACGATCTGACGGAATCAAATCCCGATATCGCGATCTAATTCTGAAGTGATGGGTTGAAAAGCAGTCGTAGAAAGTAGAAGCAAAAGATAGAACCAAGATCGGTGCTGGAAGTAGCGCACCAGAAAAGGGTACCAAGCAATTGAAATTCGGCCGAAGAGCTTTGGATTCGGCAGCCGTATTTGTTACATCATTAAATTATTATGGCCAATGGCTGATAGCCAAAGGCTGAGCGGTGAATCAGGCAGTTCAACGGCGAGCATTTTTGCGTAGCGTTAGTGGTCTGGGTGCTGTGTCTACATAGCTGCTAGGGGCAACGACCCCATAAGCAAGCAAAGCCTATTTATAGGCAGGCAGCCCCCCCAACGCCCGGAATCCGTCGCGGAATGAGGTTATGCACGTAAAGCGCCCCAACGGTATTGCTCCGCCACGTCGCTAAACGGGTTCGAAAGAACTGGCGCTGCGAACAACGCAGCCGCGTGATCTTCGCCGATTTATCTGTTTTACCCGTAGCTGCGTCGCGCTAGGCCACCGTCTGGCGTGGCGCTTGCGCGGTGCAACATGCCCAAACGGGTTGCGACGACCACGGAAGCGACTATGACCAAATCCACCGGCAAATCCTCCTCTGCAATTGATGCGGCTGAAATCAAGGCCCCCGCGGCCAAGCGCGCCGTAAGCATGGCGGCGGAAAAAGCGCCCGCCAAGACGGCGGTGAAGGTCGCCAAGCCTGCTGCTGCCAAGACGGCTGCCAAAAAGGCAACCAAGACGGCTGCGGCTGACAAGCCCGAAAAAGTGACGAAGGCTCGCGCCAAGAAGGCTGAGGATAAGCTCGCCGACCTGGTGGGGGGCAGCGCCCCGCGCTCGGGTCCCGTGCCTAGCGGCCGCCGCCCGGGCCGTCCCGCAAAGAATGCCAACAATGATTCCGACGGTTTCGACGATACGATGGACGGCGAAGGCGAAGTCTTGCCCGATCTGAAGCCGCCCAAGCGTGGTGGCAAGCGCGGCAAGGCCGATCCCAAGGATCTGATCGCCCGTGGCCCCGTCACGCCCGAAGAATACGAAGCACGCCGCAACCGCCTGAAGCAGCTGATCAAGCTGGGCAAGGATCGCGGCTACCTGACATACGGCGAAATCAACGACCATCTGCCTGACGACTTGGTCGACGCCGAAGCCATTGACGGCATCATCAGCACGTTCAGCGACATGGGTATCGCGGTCTATGACCAGGCACCCGACGCCGAAACGCTGCTGATGAGCGAGAACGCGCCGGTCGCGTCCAACGACGACGACGTCGAAGACGAAGCCGAAGCCGCTCTCACCACGGTGGATTCCGACTTCGGTCGCACCACCGACCCCGTGCGTATGTACATGCGCGAAATGGGTTCGGTCGAGCTGCTGACTCGCGAAGGCGAAATCGAAATCGCCAAGCGCATCGAAGACGGCTTGAAGCACATGGTCATGGCTATTTCGGCCTGCCCGGCCACGATCAACGAGATCCTTGCCCACATCCTGCGCGTGCGCGAAGGCCAGGCGCAGATCGACGAAGTCGTTGATGGCCTCGTTGATCCGGAAGACGGCGAAGAATACGCTGGTGCCGGTGTCACGGCGGACGAAGACGAAGGCGACGACGGCCCTGCCGGCGGCATGTCCAGCAAGCAACTGGAAGACCTGCGCGTGAAGGCGCTGGCCAAGTTCGATGAAGTGGGCAAGCAGTTCGACAAGATGCGCCTGTCGTACGAGAAGGACGGCTACAAGTCAGACATCTACGTGCGCGCCCAGGAATCCATCCAGAACGAACTGATGGGTATCCGCTTCACCGCCAAGATGGTCGAGAAGCTGGCTGACACGCTGCGCAACCAGGTGGAAGAAGTGCGCCAGCTTGAACGCGCCGTCCTGCACACGTGTGTGGACCGTGCCGGCATGCCGCGCACGCACTTCATCAAGGTCTTCCCGGGCAACGAAACCAATCTGCAGTGGGTGGTGGACGAAGTTGCCGCTGGCCATCCTTACGCCGAGACGCTGGAACGCCAGATTCCCGCTGTTCAGGAATTGCAGCAGAAGTTGATCGACCTGCAAACGCGCGTCGTGCTGCCGCTGAAGGACTTGAAAGACGTCAACAAGCGCATGGCCACCGGCGAAGCCAAGGCTCGCAAGGCCAAGCGCGAAATGACCGAGGCCAACTTGCGCCTGGTGATCTCGATCGCCAAGAAGTACACGAACCGTGGCCTGCAGTTCCTGGATCTGATCCAGGAAGGCAACATTGGTCTGATGAAGGCCGTGGATAAGTTTGAATACCGGCGCGGCTACAAGTTCTCGACGTACGCCACGTGGTGGATTCGTCAGGCTATTACGCGTTCCATCGCTGACCAGGCGCGCACCATCCGTATTCCGGTTCACATGATCGAAACGATCAACAAGATGAACCGGATCAGCCGTCAGATCCTGCAGGAAACCGGCGCCGAGCCGGATCCCGCAACCCTGGCGCAGAAGATGGACATGCCCGAGGACAAGATCCGCAAGATCCTGAAGATCGCCAAGGAACCGATCTCGATGGAAACGCCGATTGGTGACGACGATGACTCGCACCTGGGCGATTTCATTGAAGATACGTCGACCCTGGCGCCGTCGGACGCGGCCTTGCATGGTTCCATGCGTGATGTGGTCAAGGAAGTGCTAGACTCTCTCACCCCGCGTGAAGCCAAGGTTCTGCGTATGCGTTTCGGTATCGAAATGAGCACCGACCAGACCCTGGAAGAAGTGGGCAAGCAGTTCGACGTGACCCGCGAGCGCATTCGCCAAATAGAGGCTAAAGCGCTGCGCAAGCTGCGTCACCCCAGCCGGGCCGACAAGCTGAAGAGCTTCCTGGAAGGGCAGTAATCGTTTCCTGGGCCTCTAGCTCATGCCTGGTTAGAGCAGCGGACTCATAATCCGTTGGTGCCGAGTTCGACTCTCGGGGGGCCTACCAAGTAATGGCGCGGGTTTGCGGGTATTTCACGCAACCCGCGCTTTCTTTTGTGTGTGGGATTTCTTGCCAATCTCCCCAAGCGCCGATTTCATTGCTGCGGTCGCCAAGTGACTGTAGCGCTGTGTTCTGGCCGCTGACTTGTGGCCGAGTACGGCGCTGACGGTGTACAGGTGCACATGCGCGCTGATCATGGCGCTGGCGGCGCTGTGCTTTAGATCGTGAAGGCGCAGGTAGCCCATGTCTACGGTGGTTCGCCGTTCTTCGTGTCTTCCAGCAGGAACATCCCATCCCGGCGCACCACCTTTAGAATCTCGCTCAGACGCATCCCGCTGTAGAAGGCGATCCGGATACCATCCTTTCCAGTGGACGGCGCTCGTACCTTTCCAGTGGACGGCGCTCGTACATAAGAAGCGAAGCCCTGGCACCCGCTGAGGTTTTCGCTATTTATATTGTTTTGGGGCCGAGGGGTTTGGTCATGTTTTGCTCCGTGGATTTCACCCTAGACCCGGTTCGCGGGTTACGAAACCCCTGGCTACAGCGAGTGCTCTAGGGGACTCCTTCGCGGCGATCTCAGCTAGCTCTATCGCAAGGCCGACGAGCTTCAGATATGGCATAGCCCTAAGGCGCGCTCTAATTAGGTCCTTATGGCTTTGTTCTAGCCCACTCTGCTGAATTCGCGCATCAAGTGCTGTTCGTAACGCTGACGCACCTTCTGCGTTGCTACCATAAATGGTGCTTATGGGATCTTCAACTCCGTGAACCAGATCCAGCCCTTTCGATGTTATGTGCAGGCGTTTGAGATCAACCATGAGGAAAGGCGTACCCATTATGGTAGCCGTGGTGCGGCCGGAATTGGCGAGATCATGGCCTTCGAGATATCGTACGCAGGCATCTATTTCGTCTTTTGAGGCGTACTTTCGTGCTCGTCTAAGGAATGTTTTGCCGGAAGCTGGGAACGTGTCCGCAAGGTCTATCAGAATCCGACGGATTAAATCGGGGTTCATTTGCATCAGCGTCTCCTTTCGCTTGTTCAGTAGAAGTGAGCGACGCATCTATTTTCGACTGTATGCCCCTGATTGCGACAGGTTTTGGCAGCCCGGTATTAATATGCAATCGCACCGGAGATAGGGTGGGACGCGCCGCCTCTCTCCCTTGTGACCGACATGAATAAGCCAACCCAACTAGACCGCATCGAGGTCAAGCTCGATGCTTTCATAGAAGCCCTGGCAGATGAAGGCGAAGAGAGGTGCCAGCCAGAGCTAACGCTTGATGGTGAGGCAGTAGGCGGCGAGCGGGACGATACCCAACTGCTATGAGCAGCCACCCCTGGAGTGCTTGCTACAAGACCTGGCGCTGGCAGAAGCTGCGGGAGCGCCAAGTTCATACTTCAGGGCCGTCCCGATTCACTCCTAGCCTCCCGTGTTACCGAGACCGAGTGCGCCCCCTCGCCTTGCTAATGCGCTTTTACTACGCCGTGCTCGATCCCGTGATAGTGGCGCAACGCTACGATATGCAAGGCAAGTGGCCGGGGTGCCACGCCAATGATGCTGGATTTACACGCCTGCCGCGATGTTCTGGGCCTGAACCGCCTGCTGCGCGGGAGGTCTTCGGGCAACCTGTCCAAGATCCGCCGTGCCCGAACGCATCGGCTATCGCGTGCGTCCCTTTGCGCTGGCGAACCACATTCACGACGTGCACGCGATTAAAACTTCGATGGCCGTGCGTAGTGGCAGCCCCGTACTGGCGCGTTGCATTGTGGTGGGGAGTTTTCATTGATACCCCCGGCCATCGCAACGGGCCACTTGAGACCACAGAGCGCCTGGTGGGCTATATCAAGCTGCCGCGCAGCGGCGAATTGGTCCACTACCTGGACCTGATAGGGCACCGCGACCATCTGGCTGGCGGCGTCATGCATGTTTATGCATGCGCACATCGCCCAATGGCTACTGAACGCTGACACGCCACCGGCCCCCGGTGCGCGCGCCATCTGGTATGGGGCGCTTGAGCATGGAGGAGAAGGCCTGCTGACTTGGAAGCGGCGCGCGGGGCTTCGCACCCGTGCGGGCCCGCTTGCGGGCCTGACGTTACGCCGATTCGCGCCGACGCCGGCGGCGTTGTCAGGTCATGTTCCCGGCTAGCCGGGCGATGGTGGGTTTAGCTAAAAGGAATACAGATCATCCTCGGTCGGCCGCATGCCGATTTGTTCTTGCAGCGCAACTTCTGCACAGTATGCGCGGATCATCGCGAGACAAAGTTCTTTGTCTGCGAGCGAGAGCGCTCTGAATTGCTCGAGCGGGAAATTGGGGATAGGCCAGTCGTTCATGCATCGCACTCTACCAAGCGAACTCAGCTTTGCGTTGCTTATAGGCCCAATCTAAGACCAATTGACTCCCCTCTCTGCGGCCCGCCGGGGCACGCCCCAGCGCTTACCGTGGGGCCATTCCCTTCCTGAGCTTGTCCGGCGCTTCCAGCAGCGATGACGCCAGGCCGTCGCGTTCTTGCACACAGGGCTCGTCGCGCAGGCTTTTCATGAAGTCGTCGTAGAGCTCGCCTGTGACCCCTGCCGGCCGTTTGAAATCGCCGGATAGCTGATACGCGCGCAGCAACACTGAGCGCAGCCGTTTGACCTCCCAGAGCAGCGAGATCACATCGGAGTTCCAGGGCTGGCGCTCGCGGATGGTGCGAAGGTCGTCAAGGGTGAGGGGGGCTTTGAACGTCATGGCGGAAAATACTGTTTGTATATCCAGTATATTCCATCAAAAACGGGGACGTTCCTCGTTATCGCAACAAGTCCTGCGGCGGCGCGGATACGAGATGGTTGGTCGTCTTGACATGGCGAATGCCGGGTAATGCGACGCGCCAACGGAAGAGCGCCCCAGCTCAAGATGAGTCTGAGGCGCTCCTGCCCGGCTTCGCACGCGATGGGTGTCAGACAGCCCGGCAACTCAAATCTACTGCTGTGAAAACCCATCGGCAATAGGGAAAACCCCAGAAAATGAAAGGGTTACAAGAATCTTGAGTGGGGCACATCCACTCATTGCATGAACCCTTCGTTGCCGACGGCGCGAAGGGTTTTTTCTTGCCAGCTCGTCACCTTCTCACGCACGTCAAGATCGCGGGATCTTTTTGCCCACCTCGGCATGCGCGAATTGTGGCGGTCAGGTGCCAAGCCGACACTGACGCTTCATTCAACGCATCGGAGAGCAGAAATGTGGAGCAGTCGAAAACGGCAATTGGGCCAAGGTATGACGGAATACATCGTTGTCGTGGCGCTGGTCGCGGTGGCGGCCATTGCCGTCTATCAGTACTTCGGCCAGGTGGTGCGTTCACAAACCGCCGCCATGGCACGAGAGCTTGCCGGGGAAGATGGCGGCACGCAGACGCGCGCGGCACAGCAGGCGGCTCAGAAGGCTGCGGCTCAGGCCAAGGCTAGGTCGCTCAAGTCCTTTACCGGCAACGCCTCGGACGCGAAGTGATGACGCAGATGCGTATGCCTCCCGACCTTCAGCATGGCCAGGCATTGGTGCTGGGCATGATGATCGTGTCTGTCGCGGCGGCATCCCTGGTTGTGCTCTACAACCTGGGTCAAACGGCGGAAGGCCGTATGCGCTTGACCCATGCGGCGGATGCCGCCGCCTACAGCGGCGCGCTTGAGCAAGCGCGCACACTTAATGCCCTTGCTTATGTGAACCGTACGCAGATTGCGCATCAAGTCGCCATGGCGCACCTGGTCACCTTGGCAGCCGCCGCGCAGTACGGCCGCACCATGCACGCTCAACGTACCCGGGGCAACCCGCCTGCCGGCTTGATCGCCATGCTGTTCGGTCCGGATATGGGGCTTGCTTATCGGGCAGGGCGGGCATTGCCCGATGCTGAGTCGCGGTTGGCAAGCGCGTTTGCGCAACATGACTACGTTGTGCATCGGGTGTTGGAAGCGGCGGCGGCCTCGGCCATGACGGGGCTGTCGGCCTCGCGCGATCGCATCATGCGCAAGGTCCTGGAGGCCAACATGACTGATCCGGGTTCGGATCAGGAGTCGGGTTGGGATTCGGGCAAGTCGCCGCGTGCGCGGGGTCTTACCTTGCATCTGCTGTCGGATGCGTGGCCCGGGTTCGCCGAGCGCCGTGTCGCTACGCGCAAAGCAGGGTTGCGGCCAGCAGTGGAACAGGCGGCCGACCGCTACGGATATCTGCAAAAGCGCAATGCCACACGTCGTAATCCCTGGCCCGTCAGCAAGCGCTGCCCGTTGAATCGGCATGAGTTGCGCCGCCGTGGTTCGACCTGGCTTGGGCCCGATGGGCGTTGGGGCGCTTTGGACACGCAGTCGTTTCATGCGCTGCGATCCAATCGATGGATCGGCTGCTATTACCGTGAATACGCAATGGCCTGGGGCACGGCGCAGGGTCAGAAGTCCAAGACGCCAGATGGCGTGGACTACGTGGATGAGCCGCCCGCGGACTTTTCCCAAGAGGACTTTTGGCGCTGGGTGGAACAGTCCACCGCGTGGGACATCTTCAGCGGCGTGACCAACCCCATGGCAAATTCCTATGCGATGGCGTCCGCGCAGCGTTGGCCCGGCAAAGGCTTGCCGGCTTACCGCGAAGTCCAGGCATCGCGCTTGCAAGAGCGGTTGCGTTTTGCTGTGCGCGTGCGTTGGTCTGGCTCCGTGCTGAAGACCACCGATGCGGCCAGCGTGTTGGCGTCGCCGACGGGCATCTTTCGTTATGCCGCCCTGGGGCAGTCTGGCGGGATCACCGTGACCAGTGCCGCCGAAACGTATTTCTTGCGGCCTGAGCAGCGTGCGGATCGCCGTGAAGAACTGGCCACCTTGTTTCGACCTTACTGGCAGGCACGTCTCTCGGCGGTTACGCGCGCAGAGGCCTCGCATGCGCGGAGCGCACCATGATGCAGAGGGATAGGTACCCCCGCTTTCCCGCGCGGCAACAAGGGCAGGCGATCGTCGAGGCCTTGCTGATGCTGCCGCTGATGGCAGTGCTGGTTTGGGCGGTGTCCTGGGTCGGCGGGCTGCAGTTTTCGGCGCAACAGTTGTCGCAGGCCAGCCGCAAGACAGCGATGTCCGGCGCGCTGGGTCAGCCCCTGGCGCCAGCGCATTCGATGGTTGCCGCCGGACAGCGCCAACGGGTCCTTGAGCTGCCCGGCATCGCGCCGCCGAACATGTCTGTATTGCAAGGCGAATGGTTTGGTGTGGGCCTGCGCCTGCTGTCGGTGCACGCGCGCTCGATGCCTTCGCGGAAGGGGCAAGCGCCGATCATTGCACGACATGCGCATGTGGCGATCGGTGCCGGCCATGCACGCGGAGACGCCGACGCGCGCCGCCGTATTGGCAATGCACCGACTGCATGGCGTCAGGTTGAACGGGTGTCGCTTGCGCAGGCGCGGCGAGTCGGGCCTGCCACACGGCGCATGGACGGCCCCTGGAGGCGGGCCGCGCTACAGACCGATTGGCTGTCGGCGTGGGCAGATGTGGTGCCGCCCGACCGGTTGGGAACACGTAAAGGACGAAAGCCATGAATGCGTACTCAATGACTTCGATTCGCCGGACTAGGCCCGCGGTCGTCCGTTTGTATCGTCCCTTGGCGGTGATGATGTGGCTTGCGAGTGTGGCGGGCCCCTGCGTCGCGCAGCCCTCGCAGTCCGCAACGACAGCCCCGGCATCCTTGAGCCGGCTGCGCTTGCCGGAAGGGTCCACCCATGCCTTGCTGGCCGACCGCGTGTGGCTTCATGGCTACCCCGCCCAAGTGTTGGTGTTTGACGCACCAACAGATACCCGTGCCGTGGTCCGCGCGTTGGTGGATCAGCAGCCCGGCTTGTCCGATTTGAATGTGCTGCCGGGTCATCTGATCCTGTCTGGCTGGATCGATGACCAGCAATGGGTGGCGCAAATGCAAAACGTCGGCCCGAGCCGGACTATCGGCACGGTGTCTGCGCTGCGCATGTCGGCTCCTCCAAACCCTGTGGCGCCCGCCTGGCTGCCAGAGGGCGCACGGCTGCGCCTTGATTTTGCCGTGATGGAGGCGGGCGTCAAAGTGTGGGAGCGCATTTGGCAACATGGCTTGCCGCCTTCTCGGATAACACCCTTGTTAAAAGCGGCCTTGTTGCGCGACGGCTGGCGCCTTGAAGCAGACGACGGTGCTTCCCAGTCATGGGCGCGCGCAGACCAACGCATGCAGGTGTCGGTGGTGCCCTTGGATGCGGGCAGCGGCCTGCGGGTCAGAAGGTGGGTGCCATGAAGGCCGCACTGATGCATGGTGTTTCCCGGCTGCGCCGCGCGGGCGTGTATGGCCTGGCGTTGATGGCCGGTCTGCTGTCGGCATGGGCCGTGCGCGAGCACGTGCAGCAACGGGTAGAGGCGTTGGAAGCCGAGGCCCGCACACCGGTTGTCGAGCGTCTGGTGGCCGCCTATGACCTTGCCGCGGGCACGCGGCTGGAAGAGGCTGACGTGGCGGTCCGCGAAATTCCGGCGCAGTGGGCGTCTTCCGCCAGCCTGGATCCGCTGGCGTTGAACAGCTTGCTTGGCGGCACCTTGGTGGCGGATGTGGTTCATGGCGAACCTTTGCTGAAGTCACATCTGACTTTCTCCATGCCGGCCCCCGCCCTGGCATCCCGATTGCGTTCGGGCCAACGGGCGCTGACTGTCGCCGCGGCTGACCTCGGCGGGCTGGCCGATATGCTGCGTGCCGGCGATTTGATCGACATCTACGTGACCTTTCCTCATCACCAAAAAGAGCTCACCGTGCCTTTGCTGCAGGGTATGCGTGTGCTGACGGTTGGCGCCGGGGCCGATGAAGAGGGGGCGGCAAGTGGTGCCGGCAGCATTACGCTTGCCGCCGATCCAGACCAAGCCATGAAGTTTGTCGCTGCCAGGCAGGCGGGCTCGCTGACGGCCATGCTGCGACATCGCGACGATGAGGCGGCCGTTGCCGAATCCACTCAGACGGATCTGGCCTCGCTCATCGGATTGGCGCCGGAACCCGCGCCTGCTCCCGGCGTAACGATCTTGTACGGGGACCGCATGCAGGTGCAATCGCCTGTTCCTACAGACGCCGCCGCAATGGTGGGTAGTGCATCGGAGCGGCCATGAGACGCATCGCATTCATCCTGAGCGCAATCACGCTTGCGCTGACGTCTACCACGGCCACCGCCAGCACCTCAAATGAGCCGCAGGCGCTGGAGTTGCAGGTGGGTGAAACCCGGGTGCTGCCGCACCCCGGCGTGAAACGAGTGGCCATTGGAAACGGGCAGGTGTTGAGCGCCGTTGCGACAGAAGGCCGGGATGTCGTGATTTTTGCCCGCGCCGAAGGCGTGTCGTCTGTGCACGTCTGGGCGGCCGGGGGCAAACCGAAAGCCTATGACCTGCGCGTTGTTGCCGCCGGCGCGCCGCGTTTGCGGGCAGAGGTCGAGTCGCTGCTTGCCCGTATTCCCGGCGCGCGCAGCACCACGGTGGGAGGGCGTATCGTGATCGAAGGCGACGATTTGTCCGACGACGACCGGGCACGCATTGCCGCCTTGGCCGAACGCTATCCCGCCATCCTGGACTTCACGGGGCAAGTGGGATGGGACCGCATGGTACTGCTTGATGTGCAGGTTGTTGAAATTCCCACATCGCGAATGCGCGAGTTCGGCCTGCGCTGGGACGGGGTGACTCAGGGCGGTGCAAATGCCGGCCTGGCTTGGGATGCAGGCTCGCGGGGGCGCATGACCCGACCCGGCGAATCCTTCATCGAGACCGCTGGGCCGGTGTCGGCCGCCGCGGGTTACTTCGGGGTAAATGCCTTGCTGTCCGCCCGCATCGCCGCGCTGGCGCAAAGTGGTGAAGCCGTCATGCTGGCGCAGCCGCAACTACTGGCGCGCAGCGGCGCCAGCGCCACGTTTCTGGCCGGTGGCGAGGTTCCCTACACATCGACCGATTCCCGTGGCAATCCGACCACCTTGTTCAAACCGTATGGCGTGTCACTCAACATCACGCCGCGCATCGACCGAAACGGCGTGATCCGGTCGTTGATCGAAGTCGAGGCAAGTTCCGTCGACACGTCGCTAAGCGTGGCGGGTGGCCCGGCCTTGCGGACGAGGCGGGCTTCCACCGAATTCAACGTCAGATCGGGCAATACGCTGGTCATCGGGGGCTTCTTGTCGCGAGAGCAAGGCCGGGAGATCAATGGCCTGCCTTGGTTGCAGAACATTCCCATTCTCGGGGCCTTGTTCTCGTCGCGTCGCTTTCAGCAGCGCGAAACCGAGCTGGCCATCTTTGTGACGCCCAAGATTGTGTCGCAAAGCGAGCCCGCCATGCAGGATCGGGTGCGGCGCGGACGAGGGGTGTTGGACACGACGTTTCCAGAGCCGCCGCGCCTGGGCACCGCAACGCCCGTCGCCGTCGACGCTTGGGATCCCTATGCCGGCGCAGGCTCGCAGTGGGTATCCCGCGATGACTTCCCCCAGTCGCCACATCAAGAGTGATGCCATGCTCGACATCGAAATGACATTTGAAGATTCCGGCGTTCGCCGACAGTTCGCGCCGGCGCCGGTGCTGATCGGACGGGGCTCCCAGTGCGGCTTGCGTATTGTCAATTGGCGAGTGGGGCGGCAGCATGCCCGCTTGCTTCGTCAGGACGACGATATCGTCCTGGAGGATCTGGGTACCTTGGCCGGCACCCTGGTGAACGGAACAAGAGTGGTGCGTCATGCGCCGGTCTTGCCCGACGACGATATCCTGATAGGTCCTTGCCGCTTGCGCGTACGGTGGGCAGCGCCGGACGATGCCGCACCGGCTCAGGCCTTCGCTGTAGCTGTTGCGCCCGCATCATCGGACGCGGCCGTGCAGGCCCCGGCTGAGACGGCTTCGCCCTCGATGGCCACGACACCGCTGCCGCCTATTGCGCCACAGCGCTTGCAAGCGCGTCGGCGTTTGCACGCGGCCTTGCTCGACGCGCTGGACCTGCGCCGGCGCGACGTCGCGGGCATGAGCGACGGCACGTTACGCGCCGAAGCCGAGCGCCTGCTGACGCATATCGTCGCGTCGGACGTCGATTTGTCCGACGATGCGGCCAAGCAGGCCTTGTGCAGAGAGGTGCTGGACGAAGCCGTGGGGTTGGGACCCTTGGAGCCACTGCTGGCGGCGCCCGACATCACCGAGATCATGGTCAACCGTTATGACGAGATCTATGTGGAACGCGCGGGGCGGCTTTGGCGACACCCCGCCGCATTCACCAGCGAACAATCGGTGCGTTGGGTGATCGAACGCATCGTCACGCCACTGGGCCGTCGCATCGACGAAAGCTCGCCCATGGTTGACGCACGCTTGCCCGATGGCTCGCGCGTGCACGCCATCATTCCCCCGGTGGCGATGAAAGGCGCCAGCTTGACCATCCGAAAGTTTCCGCAGCGGCGGCCCCAGATGTCCGATCTGATCGCGGCGGCGTCCTTAAGCGAGGCCAT
Organism: Achromobacter spanius; assembly: GCF_002812705.1. Lineage (NCBI taxonomy): Bacteria > Pseudomonadati > Pseudomonadota > Betaproteobacteria > Burkholderiales > Alcaligenaceae > Achromobacter > Achromobacter spanius. The sequence goes on from NZ_CP025030.1 coordinate 3,261,398, forward strand.
GGCGCGATTCCTGGCGCTATGCGTCAGGATGCGCAAAAACCTGGTTGTGTCCGGCGGCACGGGCTCGGGCAAAACGACCTTGCTGAACATCTTGTCCAACGAAATCCCCGATGGCGAGCGGGTCGTCACTATTGAGGACGCCGCCGAGTTGCGGCTGAATCACGATCATCTGGTGGCCCTGGAAGCGCGTCCCGCTAACCAGGAGGGCAGGGGGCATATCGCCATACGCGAGCTGGTACGCAACGCGCTGCGCATGCGGCCGGACCGTATCGTCGTCGGGGAGTGCCGTGGCGCCGAAGCGTTCGACATGTTGACGGCCATGAACACGGGCCACGAGGGCTCGTTGACAACCTTGCACGCGAACTCACCTCGCGATGCCTTGGGCCGGCTGGAATCGATGATCCTGATGGCGGGCCTGGATTTGCCCTTGTCCGCCGTGCGCGAACAGATCGCCGCCAGCGTTGAACTTGTGGTGCAGCAGGCCCGCCTGGCGGACGGCCGTCGAGTCGTGACGTCGATCGTCGAAGTCGCGGGGATGGAAAGCGGGCGCATACAACTGCAGGAGCTATTCCGATTTGACCGGACGGCGGGGTTCAAGGGGTGCGGAGCGTTGCCCGGCTTTTCGCAGGGCTGGTCTGACGATGGGGTATCGATGGATCCGGCGTGGTTCACCGAAACATCGACGCCGAAGGGGGCGCCTTCGTCCAAGTCTGAACCGGGGTTTTCATGATCTGGCTGGCGGCGGCGGGCGCAATGTGCTGCGCGGCAGTGTTGGTGCTGCATGCCCAGGCCTGGTTTGCGCCGGCGTTGCGCCGCTACCGGGAGCTTTACACGCAAGACGCGGGAGTCCGGCTTAGCGAGGTGTTCCTGTTCATCGACCCCGCACAGTTGTGGCTGGCGGCGGTCGCCTGCGCGGCGCTGTCGGCGGCGTTGGTTTTTTCGTTGACGGGCAGTGGCATCCTGGCGGCGTTGCTTGCCGGGTTGGCGTCCCGAGCGCCTCGCATGACGGTTGAGATGCTGCGGCGCAGACGGGCGCGCCGTTTCGAACAGCAATTGCCAATGGCCTTGTTGATGCTGGCCTCGGCATTACGCGCAGGGGTCGCACTGCCCACGGGCTTGCGCCATGTGGTTGAGCAGAGCGGCGCACCGCTGGCCCAGGAATTTGGCTTGATGCTGCGGGAACAGCGCTTGGGCGTGCCGTGGGACGCGGCGCTAGGGAATTTGCAGTCGCGGATGCCCGCCGACTCCACTTCGCTGGTGGTGGCCGCCATGCGTATTGCAGCACAGACCGGCGGCAACCTGGCCGAGGCGCTGGAGAGCATTGCGCAAACCTTGCGCGCGCGCTTGCAATTACAGGCGAAGCTGCAGGCGCTGACATCCCAAGGGCGTTTGCAAGCTTGGATAGTGGGCGCGTTGCCCTTGGTGTTGCTTGCCGTGTTGAATGAGCTTGAACCCGACATCATGGGCTTGCTGTGGCACACGCCCATGGGGTGGGGCGTGCTTGCGATGGTGGCCGTACTGGAAACGGCGGGTGTGTTGCTGATCCGGCGCATTGTCCGGATCGAGCTCTAACAGGAGGGGGTAATGGGGAAGGGGACCATGTTGCTGAACCTGAGCATGTTGATGGCGGCGCTGGCCGTGGGTTGCGTGACCTGGTTTGCGCTGCGCCCCTTGCTGGGCGGCAAACAGGTGGTGTCGGCCGGATTGCCGTGGTGGTGGCGGGCGGCCTGGCCTTGGGTATCTGCCGTGGCACCGATCGCTGGGCCGTTATGTTCGTGGCGCCTGCGCACCCGATTGGCGCGCGCAATCGAATGGGCGGGCCTGCCGGCAAGCGTGGGTTACGCGCACGTGGCGGCATTGAGCGCCAGCGCGGCGTTGCTGGCTGGTGGGGCGGCGGCAGGTGCGATGGCGGGCTACGGCATGTCGCTCTTGGGCTGGATGCCTTGGGCACTGGCCTTGGGCGTCATGGCCGGCCTGGCCCCCCGCGCCTGGCTGCGAAGCCTGAGCAAAACACGCCGCCGCAGCATTGAACGCGATCTGCCCTTTGTGTTCGACATGATGACGTTATGCGTGGAAGCGGGTTTGAGCGTGCAGGGGGCGCTGCAGTTGGCGGCGCAAAGCGGTCCGCAAGGCGTTCTGCGTGATGCCTTGGCGGAGGCCTTGGCCGAGATGCGGGCGGGCGTTACGCGCACAGCGGCGATCAAGGCGCTGGCCGACCGCAGCAACAGCCCGCTTGCCCGGACCTGGGCCGCCGCATTGGCGCAAGCCGAGGCGCTGGGCATCAGCCTGGGGCCGGTTCTGCGGGCACAGGCGGCGCAGTGCCGCAGCGACCGGCACGTGCGAGCCGAACAATTGGCGATGCAGGCGCCGGTAAAAATGCTGCTGCCCTTGATCGCGTGCATTTTCCCGTGCACGTTCATCGTGCTGGCGTTTCCCATTGCCGTTCAATTGCTGCAAAGCGTGCAATGAATGGCCCCCCGCCCTTGCCACCTGTCCGGCTGAGGTTCTTGCTTGTGGATGGCTGGATGAGCCGGATGCGGGGGCTGCTGGGACGCCGACCGCCTGGCAAGCGGTCCGGCGTGTTGCTCATGCCCTGCGCTGGCGTGCATACCTTTGGCATGCGCTATGCCATCGACGTGGCGTTTGTCGGGCGGGATCTGCGGGTGATGAAGGTGCGCAGGGCGCTGCCGCCCTGCCGCATTGCCTTATGCCTGGGCGCTGTTGCCGTTGTCGAGATGCGGGCCGGCGTTATTGATGCCGAACACGGAGGTATAGGCAGGATAGAAGCTGCAATACAGCGCGCCGCCCGCGGCGATATTGAACGGAATCTGTAGAGTGCCCGCGAATTCGAGCGACAGGCCCATATACACCAGCAGGCCGGCGCACAGGTCGATGAAGAGGAACACAAGTGCCCAGGTGGCGCCGTACACCAGAAAGGGCCACTTGTTGCGCCAGCACGCAATGCCGGAGAAAAACAAGGCTTGCACCAAGCGCAGGCCATGCCACGCGACCAACACCGGGGCATGCCAGAACAAGGCCGCGATCACGACATAAATAATGGCGAAGATGGTCAGCGGAACCCGCATGGCCATCAGGATAGGGTCCAGAGAGCGCTCGACGGAAGCAATGCGATAGGCCTCCGCCATTGAGTCCATGAACGGCAGGAAAGTCAGCAGGCCGGCCGCCATGCTCAAGCCCGCGTACAACAAGCCCATCAGGAACAGCTTCCTGAACACGCCCGGCTGCTTAAGGGGTTTGCCCCACATCGACGGCAGCATGACGCGGTCGGCCTCAATGTGCTTGCACGCCGACAAGGTCATGAGGGTGATGATGGGCATGAGCGCCACGACCAGAATCGGACCCACGGGAGGCGTCGCGCTGGCGAAGACGACCAGAAGGCTGATGAACATTGCCCAGGTAAACATGGCCAGGGGTTGTTTGCGGAACAGACGGAAGCCGTCTCGAACCCATTGCCAGCCGGACGTCGCGGGTAAGAATGCTGCTTGCATGGCTCTCTAAAGGAGGATGTCTCTCAAAAAGGGACGCGCTAGCCCCATTATGCGGGGCGTTACGGTTACGGCAATATTGGCAAGCGCGAGCGGTGGCGTGCCTGCAACACTCTTTCGAAGTGGCGCGGGTCGTGCGGTTTAAGCGTTTGCGCGGGTCGGGGCAGGAAAAAGTCGTACAGGCGGGAGATCCAGAAGCGCAGGGCGGCCGCTCGCAGCATCAGGGGCCAGACTTCCCGTTCGGCGTCGGTGAACGGGCGCACGCCGGCGTAGGCGGCCAGCCATGATTGCACCAGCTCGGGGACGAATTCGCCGGTATCGCGGTCAATGCACCAGTCGTTGACGCTGACCGCCACGTCGAATAGCCAGGTGTCGCAGCCCGCGAAATAGAAGTCGATGATGCCGCCCATAAGCGGATCTTCGAACGTGCCCGCAAACAGCACATTGTCGCGGAAGAGGTCGCAGTGGGCGGGGCCTGTCTGCAGCGCCTGCCAGGCGGGCGTGGTCACCGCGGCTTGTTGGGCACCCAGTTCCGCGCTTATTAGCTCGGCCTGCTCGGGCGTCAGAAACGGCATGACTTTGGGGGCCGTTTCCAGCCACCAGTTCAAGCCGCGCAGGTTGGGCTGGTGGATCGGGAAATCCTGGGCGGCCAGATGGGCGCGGGCCAGGGTCGCGCCCGCCAGTGCGCAATGGGTCGCGCCGGGGGCGGGTTCGTAGCCGCCAGGCAAGCGCGACACGATGGCGCAGGGTTTGTCGTGCAGCGTCGTCAGCCGGGTGCCGTCGCGCAGGTTTTGCGGCTGCGGCACCGGGACGCCGCGTTCCGCCAGGTGGTACATCAGTTCAATGTAGAAAGGCAGTTGCGCGTGCGTCAACACCTCGAACAGCGTCAGCACGAATTCGCCGCGGGTCGTATACAAGAAGTAATTGGTGTTCTCGATACCCGCCGTAATTCCTCGAAGCGAGACGAACTCGCCCAGGTCGAATCGCGCCAGGAGGGCGCGTGCGTCGTCGTCGGATACGGGAGTGAATACGGCCATTGATGTACAGGGTAAGGAGTTAACGGACGCGCGGACATGCCTGGTGCGGCGGCGGCGGCGCAATTTTAGACCACATAGCGCCTGGGCCGTTCGGAAGGGGCGCGGGCAGGCGGGGACGGGCTGCCGGACATATTGCCGCGAAGCCCGTAAAATACCGCATCCCCTTGTTTTGTAGAGTGATTCTTGGACTCCCCCGACTGGCGGCTGTGCGTCGCCCCGATGATTGACGTAACCGATCGCCATTGCCGCTATTTCCATCGGCTGCTGGCTCCCCGCGCGCGCCTGTATACGGAAATGATCACGACGGGCGCGCTGTTGCATGGCAACGTCCCGCGGCACCTGGACTTTGACGAAGCCGAGCACCCCGTGGCGCTGCAGCTTGGCGGTAGCGAGCCCGACGCATTGGCCCAGGCGGCCAAGCTGGGCCGCCAATGGGGTTACGACGAAATCAACCTCAACTGCGGCTGTCCCTCGGAGCGCGTGCAAAAAGGCGCGTTCGGCGCCTGCCTGATGGCCGAGCCCGCCCTGGTCGCGGATTGCATGAAAGCCATGCAGGACGCCGTCGACGTCCCCGTCACCGTCAAGCATCGCTTGGGCCTCGATTACGAGAATTCCTACGAATTCGTCCGAGACTTCGTCGGCAAGATTTATGACACGGGATGCCGGGTCTTCATTGCCCACGCCCGCAATGCGGTGTTGAAGGGCTTGTCGCCGAAGGACAACCGCGAAATTCCGCCGCTGCGTTACGACGTGGTCAAGCAGCTCAAGCGCGACTTTCCCGATTGCACATTTGTGCTGAACGGCGGGTTGGCCGACGCGGATCAGTCCGTTGGGGCCGCGAACGAGTTCGATGGTGTGATGCTGGGCCGGGCCGCCTGGCACACGCCGCGCGTGCTGTCCGAGGTTTCCCTGCAATTGTGGCCGTCGGTGCGCCTGCCCACCGATGCGCAGGTGGTGGACGCCATGACCGAATACGCCACCAGGCAGGTGGCGAAGGGCGTGCCCTTGCGCGTGATGACGCGCCCGATGCTGGGCTTGGTGAATGGGCAGTCCGGGGCGCGGCGCTGGCGCCGGATGCTGTCGGATCCGGCCCTGCTTGCGGCCAACAACCCTGACTTGATCTATGACGCCTGGCGCAGCCAGCGGCAGGCGCCGGATGTGCGCGGCGCCGCATTGGAAGCGGCGCCGGCGGGGGGCTGACGGCAGGCTGGCGGCTGCGGCCGCCAAAGCCTGGGGGGGATCATGACTTGGCGGGTTCCGCGCTTTCGGTCGGCCAGTCGCGGATGTAGGCTTTCAGCATGTTGTTTTCAAACTGCTGAGCCGCCACGATCGCCTGCGCCATGTCATAGAACGAAATGACGCCCATCAGGGTCGGGCCGTCCATGACCGGGATGTAGCGCGCATGCTTTTCCAGCATCAGGCGCTGCACTTCGTCGGCGCTGGTGTTGGGAGACACACTGACCGGCGCATCGTCCATGATGGACCGGATGGTGGTTTCACCGGCGCCGCCATGCGCGTGCATGTGGCGGATGATCTCGCGGAACGTGAGCATGCCGGTCAGGGTGCCGAATTCCATGATGACAAGCGAGCCTATGTCCTGCTCGCTCATGGTTTGCACGGCCTGGGACACAGGCATGTCGGGCGACGCCGTATAGAGCGTGTCGCCCTTGACGCGCAAAATCTCGCTGACCTTCAACATCGGTTCCTCCTGGGCGGACTGCGCCCTGATACTTTGCTATTTCTTGTTCGCTTCCAACTGCAATAGGGGAGCGACTCCATTTTCGGTATTCTGCGCTTCTCCGCACAGTTCTTCCAGCGTTGGCGCATTTTCCTGGGAAATCACGGACGAGGCGACTCGCAGGATCTCCGGATCGTTTCGTACCCGGGCCTGGCCGCGGTCCAGCAGAAAATTGTCCACGACCGGCGCCATCGATGTTTCGCGAGCATCGCAGGTCAGCACCCAGAGGTCTTCCGGGCTGCGGGTGGCCAGACCCATCGCGCTCAGCTTTTCCAGCACGTCGTTCAGTTCGTCTTGGTGCAGACGCAGTTGCGAAGCAAGCACGTTGGCGGGCAGGCCCGGCGGATTAGCGGACTGCGCGCGGCGCAGGGCGCGCAAGGCGTCCAGGGCATCCACGAATTGCGCGCCGGGGTAGCGGTTGATCTTGCGGCGGCCCAGTCGGATCAGCGGCGCGCTGGAAGCCAGGATGGCGCCCAGCAGCACGGCCAGCCACGACAGGTAGATCCACAACAGAAATATCGGCAGTGTGGCGAATGCGCCGTAAATGACGGTGTAGGTGGGAAACCGGGTCAGGTAGTACGCAAAGCCCGACTTCATGATTTCCAGGACGATGGCCGTCACGGCCCCGCCAATCAGCGCATCCCGCCACAGCACGTCCCGGTTGGGGACGAAGACGAACAGGGCCGCGAAGCCCAAACCCGTCAGGATCAGCGGCATGAAGGAAACGGCGATGCTGATGATTTCCGGGACGTCGCGCACCAGTCCCAGGGATTCGCGCGCCACGAAAGAGGTGGCCCACAAGCTGGCGCCGGCCAGGACCGGCCCCAGCGTGATGATGGCCCAATACACCAGCGCGCGCTGCCGTAGCGGCCGCTGGCGCGTCACATGCCAGATGTCATTGAAGGCCTGGTCGATCGTCATGATCAACAGCAGGGAAGTCACCAGCAGGAACGCGCCGCCAATGGCCGTCAGGCGGGACGCCTGGCGCGCGAACTGGTTCAGGTAGTCCATGATGTTGTCCGAGACGGACGGCGGCATCAGGCTGTTGGCGAGGAAGTCTTCGAGGGCGACACGGAACTCCTGAAACACCGGAAAGGCGGTGAACAGGGAAAGCACCACTGCCAGCATGGGCACGATAGCCAGCACCGTAGTGAAGGTGAGGCTGGACGCGACTTGCAGAAGTTTTTCTTCGTTGGCGCGTTGCAGGGTGAACCGAAAAACACGTCCTGCCCTGACAAGCCATGAAGAGCGCGGGGTCGCGGGTTTGGTAGCCGCCGGCGTGGCGGCGACGGACTCGGCGGGGCGATTCATCAGGCGATAATAGCAGCATGAACCTTGAACTCAATCCCCGTTTGCGCCTGCTGGCGTCGGTTTCGCTGTTCGCCCTGATCGTCCTGTGCGTGACCTGGGAAACCGTGGTGGCGCCGTTGCGGCCGGGCGGATCCTGGATGTTGTTGAAGGCGCTGCCGCTGGCGTTTCCGTTGCGCGGCATCCTGCGTGGGAACCTCTACACCTATCAGTGGGCGTCCATGTTGTCGCTGCTGTATCTGATGGAAGGGGTGGTACGAGCCATGTCCGACCCCATGCCGCTTTCCGTGCTGATGGCCTGGGGCGAAATCGTTCTTTCGGCTACTTTTTTTCTTAGCGCCATTTTCTATGTGCGGCCCGCCAAGCGCGCCGCCAGGAGCCAACGCGCATGAATGCACACTCCCTATCCGAACTGCGCGCGGTCAATACATTTGCCGCGTTGCCCGCTGCCTTCTATACCCGCCTGACGCCGCAAGGCCTGAATAACCCGCGGCTGTTGCACGCCAACGCCGACGCGGCCGCGCTGCTTGGCCTGGACCCGTCCGTCCTGACTAGCCCCGAGTTTTTGCAGGTTTTTTCCGGTTCGGAACCGCTGCCGGGCGGCGACACGCTGGCCGCGGTCTACAGCGGACATCAGTTCGGCGTGTGGGCGGGCCAGCTCGGAGACGGGCGCGCCCACCTGTTGGGCGAGGTCCAGGGGCCGGACGGGGGCTGGGAACTGCAACTGAAGGGTGCCGGGATGACGCCGTACTCACGTATGGGAGACGGCCGCGCCGTGTTGCGCTCATCCGTGCGTGAATACCTGGCCAGTGAGGCCATGCACGGTCTGGGGATTCCCACGACGCGCGCACTGGCGCTGGTGGTTTCAGATGACCCGGTCATGCGAGAAACCGTGGAAACCGCCGCCATCGTGACGCGAATGTCGCCCAGCTTCGTTCGATTCGGTTCGTTTGAACATTGGTCATCGCGCCGACAGCCGGAATTGTTGAAGACGCTGGCCGACTACGTCATTGACCGCTTTTACCCGCAATGTCGCGAGGCGCCGGCGGGCCAATCGCATGACTCGCCGGATGGCGTGACGCCCTACATCAACTTGCTGCGCGAGGTCACGCACCGCACGGCGCGGTTGATGGCCGACTGGCAGGCGGTGGGCTTTTGCCATGGTGTCATGAACACCGACAACATGTCCATTCTGGGGCTCACGCTGGATTACGGCCCGTACGGCTTCATGGACGGATTCCGCCTGGGACACGTGTGCAACCATTCCGATTCGGAAGGGCGCTATTCCTGGAACCGCCAGCCGTCGGTGGCGCTGTGGAACCTGTACCGCCTGGGCGGCAGCCTGCATGTGCTGGTGCAAGACGTTGACCGCCTGCGCGCCGTGCTGGACGAGTTCGAGGCGGTCTTCACGCGCGCCTTCCACGACCGCATGGGCGCCAAGCTGGGGCTGGCGGCATGGCGGCCGGCCGATGAGGCCTTGCTGGACGACCTGCTCAAGCTGATGGACGCCAACCAGGCGGATTTCACCCTGTCATGGCGCCGGCTGGCGGACGCGGTGCTGGGACAGCGCAACGGGTTCGAAGATCTGTTCATCGATCGTCCGGCGGCTGCGGCCTGGCTAGACAGGCTGCTGGCGCGCCAGGCGCAGGACGGGCGGCCCGCGCAGGAAATCGCTGACGGCATGAACCGCGTCAACCCCTTGTATGTATTGCGCAATCACCTGGCCGAAGAGGCAATCCGGGCGGCAAAGACGGGCGACGCAAGCGAAATCGATACCTTGATGACGCTGCTGCGCAGTCCGTACGAGGCGAAACCGGGGTATGAACGCTATGCCGGTCTGCCCCCGGATTGGGCCGGAAGTTTGGAAGTCAGCTGCTCGTCTTGATAAGACTTAGCGCAAATCGCGCGAAAACGCATACCGAATTCTTGTGATTTACGCGAAAAAGCGGTGATAGAGAGCGAAATATCACGCTTTTTTTCACTGCAATCATTCGTTTCCATTGTAAATCTCGTAAGATTGTCGCCTGTTGGACACCCAGGATCGCATACCGCATCCATGGGGCATTTGTCGACAATTTTCAATATAAAGCACTCTGAATATGCCTGGCGCAGATGGTTTGCTATGTATCGGTCTGCTTGAGGATGACGCCGACTTCCGAGAGGAACTGGCGTTAGGCCTGGGCGGCTATGGTTTTCGGGTAGCGTTTGCTTGTGACAATGCGGCCGCGTTTTATCGTCGGCTGCAGGAGCAGCCGTGCGACATCGTCATACTGGATGCGCATCTTCCAGGTGAAGACGGCTTTTCCGTCGCCACGCGGCTGCGGGCATTGAGCCCGGTAGGCATTGTCATGCTGACAGGTCGTAGCGCCCTGGAAGACCGGGTGCGCGGCCTGGAAGGCGGCGCGGACGTCTATATGACCAAGCCTGTGGACTTGCTTGAACTCAGCTCCGTGATTCGCAGCCTGGCTCGCCGCATGCGGCTGGCCAAGGCGCCGCGTCCGGCCGACGCCGAATCGCGAGCATCGGCGGACAGCACCTGGTCATTACAGGACGGGGGCTGGATCCTGGTGGCGCCAGACGGCGCATCGCTGCACTTGAGCGCACAGGAACGGACGTTCCTGATGGCCCTGATGGATGCGGCAGGCAATGCCGTCAGCCGCCAGGTATTGGCGGAATTGTTCTTGCCCGAGAGTCCAGGTGGATTCGAACTGCGCCGCATCGATGTGCTGGTGAGCCGCCTGCGCGCCAAGGCGCAAACCGCCGGCCTCAAGCTGCCGGTCTTGTCGGTGCGCGGCCAAGGTTACGTGTTCGCAGCCTGATTCGCGCCAGATTGGCCGGGCTCGTTGACGGGCAGGGTGATGACAAAGCGGGTGCCCACGCCGACCTTGCTCTGCAGGGTCAGCGAGCCCCCCTGGTTCTGACAAATGCGCCGAGCCAGATATAGCCCAATACCCATGCCCTGCGTTTCCCGATGCGCGGAACGCCGGAAATGCGGTTCGAACACACGCGCCTGCTCCTGCTCTTCAATACCCGGGCCACGGTCCACCACGGCCAGCCATGCCATTTGCGCGTCACCGACGCGAACCTGGCCGGTTTCTACCCTGACGGGTTCATTGGCCGGCGAATATTTGATCGCGTTGTGAATCAGGTTGCGCACCACGACGCTGGTCAGCGGGCGGTCGCAAAACACGGGCAAGGGGGCGTCCGCTTGAACCATCAGCGCGTGAGCGGTGTCGGGTTGCATTGCCGCCGCCACGTCGCGCGCCAGTTCGGCCAGGTCGGTATGTTCGCCGCGCGGCGTCCAGGCCTGATCGCCCAGACGGTCTTGATTCAGCAACTGATCCATCAATTCCGTCATGCGCGCCACAGAGCGGTGGATGCGGGCCAGGCGCGTGTCGACGGCTTCACCGCTGTCGGACAGAATCATGTCCAGGGATTGCGCCGCCGCACTGATGGTGGATAGCGGCGCCCGCAGTTCATGTGAAATCAGGGCGTTCATTTGGCGTTGCGTGTCCAGCGCACCAGCCAGTTCCGCCACACGCAATTCGCCCTGCGCCACGTGTTCCGCATCGGCGTGGTCGTGAACGTCGCGGCGCACGGCGAAGGGCTCGTGGCTTTGCCACCTGAGCGCCACGCCCAGCAGCGCACCGGCCACCAGCAACAGCCTGGCAAGCTCAATCGGCGTGCCGGTGGTGTCGGCGCCGCTGGACAGCCAGGCGTCATGGCCCAGCATCCATGCTGATGCCGCGTAGATGCAGGCCAAGGCCATTGCCAGGGGGCGGCCGGCTTTGCGCCGAACGGCTTGCACCGCGAACCAGGCCGTCAGCGCCACGCTCAGGCAGGCGCACGTTCCGGCGACCAAGGCTGGAATCAGGCCGCTTTCGGTTTCGTAGACGAAGATCAGCGCCAACGCGGCCACGCACGCCAGCGCCATGCTGAGGCCGCGGCAGGCGCTGGCAACCCTGGCGGCTTGTGGCGTTCCCGTCTGAGGCCCCCCCGTCTGAGGCCCTCCCGGCTGAGGCGCCCCCGGCTGAGGCGCCCCCGTCAGCAGAGGAGCGGTCAGCGCCAATAGCGCGGCAAAAGAGCCGGCCTGCAACGCACCGGGCGGCAGCAGCATGGGTAATGAACGAAATACGCCTTCCAGCAACATGAAGGCCAGGCCCGCGCCGAAAAGCGACGACCGGGTGCAGACCCAGGCCATCAGGCATGCCAGGCCGCACGTCATCGCCACGCCCGCGGTCAAGCCAAGCAGGATGTCTTCGTAAGGGGACGTGATGCCACGCGCCAGCACCGCGCCAGGCCAGAAGAACGCGCACGCCAGCATGCCGAGTCGCAACAAGAGGGCCTGCGATCCGGCGGTGGCGCGTCGTGCACCGCATTGGTGGAAAAAACAGCGGGTGCGAAGAAACAGTCCTTCCGTCAACTAGGAACCCATTGATGATCCGGCGCGAGTTCGCGCGTAAGGGCGAAGTTTACGACAGCCCCGCGTATCGCGCGGACACCCAGATCTTCCAGGATGTCCTGGGTGGCCAGGTCGGGCACGTCTTCGGCATAGACGGCCATGCCCAGGGTTGCCGCGGTGGTCATGACGGTGGCGGCCAGGTGCTGGCTGCCGGGGCTGTAGAGCAAGCCGGTAATGAAGCTGCCACACAGCTTTAAATACGACACGGGGAATTCGTGCAGCCGTTCCATTGCGCCGAACTGCTGCGACAGCCGAGACAGGCCGACGCGGCCGCCAGCCGCCGTGACGATGTTGCAAAGCTGGCGCAGATCGGCGGCTTGCTCGATCAGCCCGTCGGCGTCTACCTCGATGATCAGGCGCACGGTCAATGCCGGGCGGTCGGCCAGCATGCGTTCAAGCCGCGACAGGAACGAGCTTTGCGCCAGCGACGCCAGGGAAACCGGCACCGTCAGCGCCGCCGAATGGGTGAACAGCCAGTCCAGTCCCAAGCGGATAGCCTGTATGTCGCATTCGGCCGACAGGCCCAGGCGAACCGCGGGCGGCATGAAAATTGAAGCCGGAACGGGATCGCCACCGGTCGTGTCGTGCAACGTCAGGCTGGCTTCATGGTGAAGCAGCTCGCCCTGCACGGCATGCAGCGGCAGTACCGATAGCGAAAATCGATGCTGTTCCAGGGCGGTGACCAAGGCGTCGTGCCAACTGTATTCGCCGATGCGCGTGCTGTCGGCCGCCTGGCTGGCGGGGGTGATCTGATCGTCTTCGGCGCTTTCAGCGCACATCAGGGCGTGGTCCAGCCGCGCCAGCGTATCGCTCATGTTGTCACCGGGGGCGTAAGCGGCCATCGCCAGCGCCCAGCGACACCATCCGTATTTGTCCATGGGCACCCGCAGCGAACGCAGTTCGCGTCGTACCCGTTCGGCCAGCACGCTGGCCTGAGGTGCCGAGGTGCGGGGCATCAAGAGCGCGAAGTCCGAGCCGCTGATCCGGGCAAGTTGCGCCGTGGGTCCGCCAAATTCGGTAATCAGCTTGCGCAGGCGGTCGGATGACGATCGCAGCCACTGATCCGTGAACGCGCGCGACAGATGGCGGTTGATCTGGGCCAGATCGCGCTGTCGGAACATCAGGACGTGGCCGCCCGCTTCCCAGGTTTTATCGGCCAGCGCCGCTCGGAATTGGTCAATGAAATGCTTGCGGTTGGACAGGCGGGTGATCGGGTCCCGATAGATTTCGCTTTGCAGCGATTCAATCTTGGCATTCTGTTCTTCGACGGTGGCGGCCACCCGGCGCTGCGCGTCAACCAGAGCCTGGTCCACGCCCGCCAGTTCACACGATCCGCTTGGCGGGGCATTGTGGCCGGGCGCCAAGGCGCGTACACGTTCGCAGATGTCGCGCGACGTCCTCGCCTCAATCCATCGCACCAGGTTGATGGCGAACAGCGCCCAGAAGACGCCCGCCGCCAACACCAGCCCCAGGACCCGGACCCCACCTTGCCACAGCGTGTCGCGCGCTAATCGGGTATCCGCTTGCACCGTTACCGTGCCGCGCGCGCCGCCATCCAGCGACACATAGGGACGCGATATCGGCGGGGCCTGGACCATCAGCCAGGCATTGCGCCAATCGCCGTTGCGGGCGGCGGTGGCTTGCGCGTTGTTCCGCTCAATGATGGAGGCATCGCCTTCGTTGGTGATGCGCACCTGCGTATACAGCCCCTGCTCGAACAATTCATCAGCCAACGCTGCCCGTTCTTCGTGGCTGGATGAGGCGTGCGCCAAGGCCCACGCCAGTGCGCTGGCCCCGCCCTCGCTCTGCTGGGCAAGTTGGGCGTTCAGATAGCGATGGGCGGCCAGCATCCCCAGCGCCTGGGCGCCAAGCAGGATGAAGCCGACCAGGAGAGCAGTGCAAAAAAGTAATCGGCGTAATGTCGACATGTGGTTGAGTTCCCTTTGCGGGCAGCAAGCGCGCGTGTCGAAGACTGCATGGCCGCCGGTTAAAGGGCGTCGGGCAACGAGGGTGCTCGACGTAAAGAAGCCTGGATAAGAAACGTGACACACGTTACTAATACTCCAGCGGCACCGCTTACACTGTAATTCGGCATGTCACATAACGTACAGAATATTACGAAATTCGGCGCAACGTCAGACGAGCTATGCAATTATTTCGATTGTGCTGATACCAGCTTGAGAACTATTGAGACAGGGCGTATTAATTTTTGGGGCTTCGCTGTCGTAGTAAGGGCAGGGCATGGGTCAAGGGACCGGCCGGCATTCTGCTACCAAGGACCGACATGACCACCCTCAAGCGAGTAAAGAGCCTTCAGATTTCAAGGAAAAGAGGCGCGTTGCCTCCGAAGTGTGGCGTTTTTTTGCGAAAATAATGCATAATTTAAAAAATGTTACAGCCCTTGGGTTCTTTCCTGGACCGCAACGCCAAGGGTATCTAGATAGGGGGCTCCGTGCGTGAGAGTTACCTGCTCGCACTGTGCCTGACGCTCACGGGCGCACTGGCAGCGATAAGTTGGTTTTTCGTGCGCCGCGATCGCGTGCTGCGTCGCCGCCTGACGCGCGACGAGTTGACCGGCGTCCTGAGCCAGCAGGAATTGCATCGGCGCGCCCGGGCTTGGCTGACGCAAAAAGACGGGCCGGCGCGCCGAGGCGCGTTTTTTCTTGTCGGTTTCGAGCAATATGCCGAGATCAGCGCCATGCTGCGCGCGGGCGAAGACCAGACCCTTTTGGTGCTTGTCGCCAACCGCCTGAGCCTGATCACGCGCACGCTGGGCGGTATGGTCGCTCGTAGTGGCACCGACACCTTTACCATCTGCGTGCCGGAAGTGGACGAGGTGGGCGCAGCCCAGGTGTCCAACAAACTGCTGGAAGACTTGAGCGAACCTTATGAATTGGGGGGGGCGTCCCCTGATCGCCGTGTTCAGGGTGGGCGCGGCCTTGTACCCGGAACATGGGCGCACGGTCGAAGAACTGCAACGTTGCGTGCAGGTGGCGCTGGTGCCTCTGAAGGAGCGCGGCGGGCCGGGGTGGAATCTGTTCGATTTCCGCCTGTTGGCACGGCATCGGGACCAGCAGGGTCTGGAGAACGACCTGCGGCTGGCCTTGACTACGCCGGCCATGGAGCAATTCGAGCTCTTTTACCAGCCGGTTTGCGACAGCGGCTCGGGCGTGGTGCAGGGGTGCGAAGCGCTGTTGCGCTGGCATCACCCGACGCTGGGCAGTGTGTCGCCGGCCGTCACCATTGAGCTGGCCGAGCGCAGCGGGCTGATCGTGCCCCTGGGCGCCTGGATCCTGGAACGCGCGTGTTCTCAGGCCGCGCTGTGGCCGCCGGCCTGGCGTGTGCATGTGAACCTGTCCGTCAAGCAGATGAATGAAGACGGGCTGGTGCAATTGGTGTCCGACGTCTTGGCCACCACGCAACTGTCGCCGCGCAAACTGGTGCTGGAGATCACGGAATCGATCTTCATCCTGCATTACGAAAGACAGGTGAAGATGCTGAACACGCTGCGCGCCCAGGGCATCGGCATTGCGCTGGACGATTTCGGTTGCGGCTATTCCAGCCTGAATCATTTGCGCCATTTGCCCATCGATTGGGTGAAGATTGATCGCAGCTTCATTTCCGCGCTGGAGTCCGACGCCGGCAGCCGCGAGGTCGTCTCGGCGCTGTTCGGGCTATGCCAGGCGATGCGCCTGCCCGTCGTGGCCGAAGGCGTTGAAACCGAAGGCCAGCGCGAAATCCTGAAGTCGCTGGGCTGCCGCGTGATGCAGGGGTTTCTACTTGGGCGGCCAGCGCCGGCTGCTGAAATCCAGGCTTTGGCCCTGGCGGTGTCATAATCGGGGTTGCTTGCAAACCCGACCTGTTGACTACCTATGCCCGGCAATACCCTTGGTACTCTTTTTACCGTCACGAATTTCGGCGAATCCCACGGGCCGGCTATCGGTTGCGTGGTGGACGGCTGCCCCCCGGGGCTGAGTCTGGACGCGTCCGATATCCAGTTGGAGCTGGATCGCCGCCGCCCTGGCACCTCGCGCCATGTCACGCAGCGCCAGGAAGCCGATCAGGTCGAAATCCTCTCCGGGGTATATGAAGGTGTCACCACCGGCACGCCGATCGGCCTGCTGATCCGCAACACTGATGCTCGCAGCAAAGACTATTCGAACATCGCCGACACGTTTCGGCCCGGCCATGCCGATTTTGCCTACTGGCGCAAGTTTGGCGTGCGCGACCCGCGCGGTGGCGGCCGTTCATCGGCCCGCCTGACGGCGCCTACGGTCGCGGCCGGCGCCATCGCCAAGAAGTGGCTGGCCGAGCAATACGGCGTCAAGGTGCGCGGCTACATGAGCCAGTTGGGTCCGGTCGCCATCCCGTTCCTGTCCTGGGACGAAGTGCCCAACAACCCTTTCTACGCACCTAACGCCGAGGTCGTGCCGGAACTGGAAGCCTATATGGACCAGTTGCGCCGCGATGGCGATTCGGTTGGCGCCCGCATTGAAGTCGTGGCCGAGAACCTGCCCGCAGGCTGGGGCGAGCCCATCTACGACCGCCTGGATGCCGACATCGCGCACGTGATGATGGGGTTGAACGCCGTCAAGGGCGTGTCCATCGGCGCGGGCTTTGACTGCATTGCGCAGCGCGGCTCCGAGCATGGTGACGAAATCACGCCTGATGGCTTTCTGACCAATCACGCCGGTGGCGTGTTGGGCGGCATTTCAACGGGCCAGCCGATCACCGTGTCGCTGGCCATCAAGCCCACGTCCAGCATCCGCGTGGAACGTCGCTCGGTCAACCGCGCGAACGAACCCGTCATGGTGCAAACGCTGGGCCGTCACGACCCTTGCGTCGGCATTCGCGCAACGCCCATCGCGGAAGCCATGCTGGCGCTGGTGCTGATCGACCACGCGCTGCGCCATCGTGGGCAGTGCGGCGATCCCCTCTGATCCCCCGGCGTTCTCGCCATTGTTTCCAGGAGGCCGTCATGAATCGTAAACGTCATCTGTTGCGCGGCGCTGGCGCCGGGCTTGCCCTGGCCGTGCTGGCGGGCTGCACGGGCATGAACACCACGCAGTCCGGCGCCATCGGCGTCAACCGTACGCAGTACATGTCCAGCCTGGTGCCGTCCCAAGCGCTGGAGCAGGAAGCCAGCCAGCAATACGCCGACATCCTCAAACAGGCGCAAGCCAAGGGCTTGCTGGATCGCGATGCGCAGCAATTGGCGCGCGTGCGCACCATTTCCCAGCGGCTTGTTGCGCAGGCGGGCATTTTTCGCCCAGATGCGGCGGGCTGGAAATGGGAAGTCCACGTCTTGTCCAGCGATGAGGTCAACGCCTGGTGCATGCCCGGGGGCAAGATTGCCGTCTATACCGGCCTGATCTCCAAGATCAAGCCGACCGACGATGAGCTTGCCGCAGTGATCGGCCACGAGATTGCCCACGCGCTGCGCGAGCATGCGCGTGAGCGCGTTTCGCAGCAGATGGCCACGAACCTGGGCTTGTCGGTGTTGTCGATCGCCACGGGTTCCAGCGCTGCTTCCGACCTGGGCGGCCAGCTGACCGACGTGATGTTCTCGTTGCCCAACAGCCGCACGCATGAAACGGAAGCGGATCGCATGGGTGTCGAACTGGCGGCCCGGGCAGGTTACGACCCCCGCGCCGCGGTGACCTTATGGCAAAAGATGGGGGCGGCCAGTAGCGGCAGTGCGCCGCCGGAAATCTTGTCGACGCACCCGTCGGCCGAGTCTCGCATCACCGATCTGCAAGCCGCCGCCCAGCAAGTATTGCCGCTGTATCAGCAGGCGAAGAAATAGCGGCGTCATCGCGCAGCAGCCACGCAAGAAAATAAGCCGCCCGGTGTCAAACCCTGGCGGCTTATTCGTTGATGCGTCGTTGATGCGCGGCGCGACTACGCCGAGTTTGCCACGCGCTTCACGCCAGGGCCACGCATGACCTCAATGCCCAAGCCGGCCAGGATGCGCTGCGTTTCAGCGTCCGGCACGTCTTCGGCGTATACGTCGATGTTCAAGGCACGAGCGGTTTCCAGCACCGAGGCCGTCAACTGTTGGCTGCCCGGGCTTTGCGACATCCCTCCCACAAAGCCGCCACCCAGTTTTACGTAGGACAAAGGCAGCGTGTGCAATTGGGCCACCGCACCGAATTGCTGCGCCAGGCGGCGCACGCCAATATGCGCGCCAAAGTCCGAGACAACGCGGGCCAGCGTGGCGATCTGCTCGTGGCATTCCACGAGACCGTGCGCATCAATCTCCAGAAACAGGCGATGGGCCAAGGGCCGGTGTTCCGTCAGCATCAGGGCCAATTGGCGGAAGAACTTCTGGCCTCGCAAGGACGGCAAGGCGACCCGCACCGCCAGTTCACCGTCATGGGTGGCAAGCCAGTCCAGGCCAAGGCGCACCGATTCCAGGTCGCAATCCGCCACCAGGTCCAGGCGCACCGCGGGGGGGATGAACAGCGTAGCGGGAATGGCAACCTGGTCGGCGGACGTGCGCAGCATCAGCATGGCCTCGGTGCGCAAGGCGGTGCCGTCGGCCGCCAGCAGTCGTTCCGTGGCCAGTTCGAAGTGCTTTTCTTCCAGCGCGGACAGAATGGCGTCCTTCCAGGCCCGCTCTCCCGACTCCGACGGCGATTGCATGTCCGTTGCGCCCGCGATCACGACCTGATCGTTGTTGGCGCTTTCCGCGCGCATCAGGCCGAAGTCCAGGCGCGCCAGCACCGGGCCGGCCTGATTGCCCCGGCCGTAGTCCGTCATGGCCAAGGCCCAGCGGCAAAGATGGCCTTCCCCAACGGGAATGCGCGTGGCATGCAGGTCGGCCCGCAACTGCTCGGCCACCATCATGGCCTGTGGCGCGGCGCAGCCGGGCAGCAACAACGCAAAGTCCGAACCGTTCAGGCGGGCCAGCAAAGGCGACGCCACGTGCAGCGCCTTCAGCGCACCCTGAATCCGTTCGCACGCGGCGCGCAGCCATTGGTCGATGAATTCGCGCGGCATGTGGCGGTTCAGGTCAGCCAGGTCGCGTTGGCGGAACACCAGCACGTGCCCGCCCGCGACGGTCGGCGCTTCAAGCGCGCGCCGGAATTCGTTCACGAAGTATTTGCGGTTCGGCAAGCGGGTCACCGGGTCCTGGTTCAGCTCCAGTTCCAAAGATTCGATCTTGGCGTTCTGTTCTTCCACGCTGGCGTACACGCGCTCGCGGGTCTGGTTCAACGCCTGTACCACGCCCGACAACTCGGGCACGCGCGCCTCGACCTGCTCGGGCGGGGTGTCTTGGCCGATGCTGCGGACATGGTCGCTGATCTCGCGCAGCAGACGGTTCTTGATCCATCCCACCAACACAAAGGCAAACACGGCCCACAACACACCTGCGCCGACCACCAGCGCAATCATCTTCACGCTGCTGCGCCACAGGGCTTCCCAGGCGTACGAATCATTGGCGATCAAGGTCACTTCGCCCAACTGGCGCCAGCCGTCGCTGACCGCGTGGCTGGCCGGTTGCGTGTCCAGCGGCGCCAGCTTCTGAAACCAGGCGGGAACCGCATTCGGCGTGGCGGTGGACCTGCGCTCGATCAGCACCTTGCCTTCGGGGTCCGCCAGGCGAACCAGCGAGAAATGCCCCCCGTCGTACAGCGCCGATATCAGCAATTCCTGCAGCACCGGATCGTTATTGGCGGGCTGCGACAACGACAGCGCCAGCGACACCGCCGCATCGGTGCTTTGCACCTGCAACTGGCCAGACAGGTATTCGCGCGCCGAGTTGATGCTGAGCGCCAACGTGCCCAGCAGGATGACGCCGATCGCGAGGGTCACGCTAAGCAGTAACTGTCGAAGTATGGACATAGTCTTGTTTCCGGCCATCAGGGGCGTATGCCGTCCCGTTCCATGCGTTGAAGTAGATCACGCCAGCGGCTGAGTCGGTCAACCGGCGCGGCAGGCTTGCCGTCAACGTAGACACCGTCGGCGTTGAAACTGAATACCGGCGTCAGGTCGCGACGTTGCGTGGCCGGCAAGATGGTTGAGATCAGGCTGTCCAGCACCAGCGGGACGGCGTTTGGCGTGTCGTAGTAGCCCAACACCATGTGGGCGACCTGGCTGCTGCTGGCCGGCCCGCCCACGCGCGCGCGGACGTAGATGAAGCGCAGCTTGTTGGCGGGCACACCCATCGCCAACCGGGTGAAGTACTTGCCGATGACGTAGTCTTCACAGTCGCCGGCGCCTCGGCCCAGCGATTCCAGCGGCGTGGCCCAGTAATCGGCCTGCTTCCAGAGGGTGATGTCTTCGGCGGACAGCAGCGCCTGGTTCCAGAAATCGTTGGCGAGCGTCAGGCGGTCTCTTTCTGTCGCGGGCGGCGGGTTGCGCAGCAGTTGCAGCCAGTTGGAAACAGATCTGGCGCTTTTGGCGCCGTAGCGACTTGCCGCCAGGTTCTGCAGTTTGACGGCATCGAGCTCGATTGCGAACGTGCCGCCCCACCAGCATGTGAGGCCAAGCAAGGCAAGGCCGATAACCCGTTTCAACCGAAGCGGGCGGCGGCGGAGCATGATTCCAGGGGCAAGTAATCTGGCCGCATGTGGGTGCAGTTCTTTCGGGATATCAGGCGGTTGCCTAATTATGCTTGGCCTGCCGGGCGGCCTTCATTTGTGCGCGGTCCGACGCCTCTTGCGTGAGGTTCTTGATGTAGCCGTCGTAGGTTTCGCCGTGCGTGGCCTTGCGGACTTCTTCGCCCACCTGGCATGCCCATTTCTCGCCTCCGACGATCAGTGCGGATTGCGTGATCAGGTCGGCATAGGATGAGCGCAGGACGAATGCGATGCTTTTCTCGTAATTGCCGCCGTCGCGCTCCAGCTTGGTGGCAATCTGCCAATTCGAAACGGCATTGATGAGCACCGCATTCAGGTGGTCGAAATGCGAGCGGTAAAAGGCATTCCGGGGCAGGCGCACGAGCGCCTCGAAGAAGCCCTGATTGATTTCTTCGTCAGGGACATCCTTGTCGCGGTCGATCAGATCGTCCCACAGATGCGCGATACGGCACACCATGTCCACGTAATCGGCCGCGGCGGCGTTTCCCTTGAACCAGGTCAGGAGCTGGTCGCGTTCAAAAAAATGCTTGGGCATGGGATACGGGAATAAACCCGCGATCCGACCCGCCGGGCCGGATCGCGTGGTGGGTGGGTCAATGATGGTCGACGATGAGTTTACCCTTGTTCAACAGGTCATTGATGACTTGGGCGCTGGTCAGCGAGCCGTTGTTGGTGAGGTCCACGTTCTCCAGAATGATCTTCTGGTCGACGTTGTGCTGGAGGTCTCCATTGGTGCTGACGTTGATCACCGTGTTGTTGCCTTCCTTCTTGACCTGCAGATAGTCAGTCAGCGGGTTGTTCTCTTCGTGTTGCAGCAGGTCCTTCAGGTCGAGCACGTCGCCGTTATTGGCGGGGGTGGCCGTCGAGAAGTCCTTGATGCGGTCCACGGCGGGCGTGGCGGCCGTGCCTTGGTCGTTGAGTTCCCAGCGGAAGGTGTCGCTGCCGGCGCCGCCCACGAGGATGTCGTTGCCTTTGCCTCCGACCAGGATGTCTTTGCCCGTACCGCCGTAGAGGGTGTCGTTGCCCTCGCCACCGTTCAGGTAGTCATTGCCGCCCTGGCCGAACAGGGTGTCGTCGCCCTTGCCGCCGTACAGGAAGTCGTCTCCGCCGCGCGTGTCATTGGGCTTGTCGAATTCGGCGCTGTGCTGCTGCAGATAGTTGTAGATCTCCGCGGTAGTCGGGGCAACGCCGTTCTTTTGCGCCGTCATGAAGTCCACCAACGCCTGCCAACCCTGGCCGTCATGGGTGCCCTGGGCATGGCCGGCCCACGACAGGTGGTCGGTGTTGATGGTGTCGCCGAAGATGATGTCGTTGCCTTCGCCGCCATTGATCGTGTCGCTGGAGACCGGAGCCAGCTCGGTCGACGAATGGCCTCCTTGCAGCGCGGCGTCAAGTTCGTTGGCGCTGTTGACGATCTGGGGTTGGCCGACCGTGCCGGTGACGGTGTATTCGTTGCTGTTGCAACCGCTGCCTTCCTGAATTTTTTGCGAACCAGTGCCCGTGGCGTTGGTGTTGTCGAAGAAACGCAGATAGTCGCTGTTCACACCCGCACCGATGCCAATGCCGTACATCACGACCTTGTTATCGCCAACCAGCACGCCGGATCCGTCCACCAGCGGCTTGGCTGCATCGACGGCTTGCTGCATCGCCCCGTTGCTTTGGTTCCCGCTAGACCCGTAGACGGTGGGATTGCCGTCCGTCAGGAAGAACGTCAGGTTCTGGTAGTCGTGAGCCGCATCCTTTCCGTCCGAAACCTGGGAGTTGAACCAGGCCACGGCCTTGTTGAAGGCATCTTGATAATTGGTGTTGCCGTCGGCCTTCAAACCATCAATGGCATTGAGCAACAGGTGGACGTTCTGCGGCGTCAGGTTGTTCAGCGTCACCCCTTTCTGCGCAGTGTCGGCAAACGGAATCAGGCGAACGTTCACCACGCCATCGTGATCGGCCAGTTGATTGGCCAGTGATACCAGGGAGCTCTTGAGCAGGTCGATCCGCGTTACTTTGGTGTTGCCGATCTTATCCGTCATGCTGCCGGACACGTCGACGATCAGCGAGATGTTGTAGTTCTTGCCCGGTTCCACGGCCGTGACGGAGCCGCCTCGGTCGCCCACCAGGATGTCGTTGCCACCGCCGCCGTTCAAATCCGTATTGCTGGCGTTATTGCCCAGGACGAGTTTGTCGGTGCTCAGTGTGAACGTATGGTCGGCCGACGTATTCTGGCCGCCGTGGGCGGTGCCGCCCGAATCCCGCACCGAGAAGTCGAACGTGGCGTCCCCGCCTGCGCTCGAGGGCGTGAACACCAGTTTGCCTGCTTGGATGTCGGCCACGGTAATGACCTGGCCCGTGGTCACCGGCTGATTGTTGAACATCAGGGTGCCTTCACCGGCGCCAGGCACGCGGGTAACGACCACGCTCTGGAAGCTGTCGTTCTCCACGCCGTCATTGAACGGGAAGTCGGACGTCTTGAGCACGTACGAGGTGCCGATAGCCAGATGCGCGGACGCATCGCCAGAGACCGGCGCATCGTTGGTGCCCACGATGGTCACGTCGACAGGGCTGGATGCGGTGCCATCTTGAGACGTGACGGTGAAGTTCTCGGTCAACGTTTCGCCGGCCTTCAGGTTTTGCACCTCGGCCAGCGCGTTGTTCAACTGGTAGCTCCAGTTGCCGTTGGCGTCGACCGTGAACGTGCCGTACTTGCCCGGCACGCTTGCCTGGGCCTGCACATAGCTCTGATTGGCATCCGGATCGGAGACCGTGAGCTTGCCGCTGGCGAACGCCGGCGAATCCTCGTAGACCTGGCCCGAGCTTGAGCCGCTGATGGTGGCCGCGTCGTTCTTGCCCATTACCGTGACGGTCAGCAAGGCTTGGCTGGTGCCGCCTTCGCCGTCCGAAACCGTGTACCAGACCGAGGTTTGGCCAGGCTGGCCTTCAGCCAGATTCTGGAAGTCATTGCCCGGGTTGAACGAGTAAGTACCGTCAGCGTAGATGATGAAGGTGCCGCCATTCAGGCCCGCGACCGTCTGGCCTACGCCGTTGGCATTTCCGCCCACCGCGGAGACGTGCAGCGGGTCGCCATCCGGATCCACGTCATTGGCCAGTACGCCCTTCGTGACGTCGGTGACCTGGATGGACGTATCTTCGTCAGTATTGGCCTGGTCGTGATCAGCCTGGGGCAGCGGATTGGTGATATTCCACTTGAAGGTCTGCGTCGTCGACGCGCCAGCCAAATCCGTTGCCGTGACCGTGATCGTGTGCACGCCGGTGCCGCCAAACTGCGACGCGGAATGATCGATCTTGCCGCTGATGATGCCGGTGTTCGGATCAATCGTCAGGCCAGCCGGCAAGCCGGTGGCGCTGAAGGCGAGTTTGTCGCCCGTGCCTGCGTCCGCGTCCGCGAAGTGGCTCGATACATCCAGGCTCACGACCGTCTGCGAATCCTCGCCGCTCTGGTTGGCGATCGCAGTGGAGGTCGGACCTGAGTTGGTGCCCGTAACCGTTACGGTCAACGTCGCGGTTGACGTGCCGCCTTCGCCGTCGGAGACGGTGTAGGCAATCGACGTGGTGGCACTGACACCGTTCGCCAGGTGCTGGAACGCGGTGCCGGGGTTGAAGCTGTAGGAACCGTCGGCGTTCAAGGTGAACGTGCCGCCGTTGGAGCCCGCGATAGCCGAGCCCACGTTGGTCGCTTGACCATTGACCGCCGAGACGGTCAGCGTGTCGCCGTCCGGATCGGTGTCGTTGGCCAGCACGCCGTCTTGGGCATTGACGTTCAAGCCCACGCCCTGGTTGGTCGAACCGTCGTCATCGACAGCGGTCGGCGCCGGGTTCTTGACGTCCCACGAGAAGTCTTGCGAGACCGAAGCGCCGCTCTTGTCGGTGGCGGTGATGGTGATGGCGTAAACGCCTTGAACACCACCTTGCGAGGCCGAGTTGTCCAGCGTGCCGGTGATGAGGCCGGTGGTCGGATTGATGCTCAGGCCCGGCGGCAGGCCGGTGGCCGAGTAGGTCAGCGTATCGCCGGTGTCCACATCGGAGAACTGGCCGGAGACATCGACCGGGGTGATGGCCTGGCCGTCGTTGCTGGCCTGGTCGTCCAGGGTCACGCCCGGGGTCAGGATGGGCGTGTCGTTGGTGCCGGTCACCGTTACGGTCAGCGTCGCTGTCGACGTGCCGCCTTCGCCGTCGGAGACGGTGTAGGTGATCGTGCTGATCGCTTTCTCGCCAGCGGCCAGGTTGTTGAAGGCGTTACCGGGGTTGAAGGTGTAGGAACCATCAGCGTTAAGGGTGAACGTGCCACCACCTTGGCCGGCTACGGCCGCGCCCACGTTGGCCGCTTGGCCGTTGACTTGCGAGACGGTCAGCGTGTCGCCATCCGGATCGGTGTCGTTGGCCAGCACGCCGTCTTCGGCGTTGACGTTCAAGCCCACGCCCTGGTTGGTCGAACCGTCGTCATCGACAGCGGTCGGCGCCGGGTTCTTGACGTCCCACGAGAAGTCTTGCGAGACCGAAGCGCCGCTCTTGTCGGTGGCGGTGATGGTGATGGCGTAGACGCCTTGAACACCACCTTGCGAGGCCGAGTTGTCCAGCGTGCCGGTGATGAGGCCGGTGGTCGGATTGATGCTCAGGCCTGGGGGCAGGCCGGTGGCCGAGTAGGTCAGCACATCGCCGGTATCGACGTCAGAGAACTGCTTGGAGACATCGACCGGGGTGATGGCCTGGCCGTCATCGCTGGCTTGGTCGTCCAAGGTCACGCCCGGGGTCAGGATGGGGGTGTCGTTGGTGCCGGTCACCGTTACGGTCAGCGTCGCTGTCGACGTGCCGCCTTCGCCGTCGGAGACGGTGTAGGTGATCGTGCTGATCGCTTTCTCGCCAGCGGCCAGGTTGTTGAAGGCGTTACCGGGGTTGAAGGTGTAGGAGCCATCAGCGTTAAGGGTGAACGTGCCGCCACCTTGGCCGGCCACGGCCGCGCCCACGTTGGCCGCTTGGCCGTTGACTTGCGAGACGGTCAGCGTGTCGCCATCCGGATCGGTGTCGTTAGCCAGCACGCCGTCTTCGGCGTTGACGTTCAAGCCCGCGCCCTGGTTGGTCGAACCGTCGTCATCGACAGCGGTCGGCGCCGGGTTCTTGACGTCCCACGAGAAGTCTTGCGAGACCGAAGCGCCGCTCTTGTCGGTGGCGGTGATGGTGATGGCGTAGACGCCTTGAACACCACCTTGCGAGGCCGAGTTGTCCAGCGTGCCGGTGATGAGGCCGGTGGTCGGATTGATGCTCAGGCCTGGGGGCAGGCCGGTGGCCGAGTAGGTCAGCACATCGCCGGTATCGACGTCAGAGAACTGCTTGGAGACATCGACCGGGGTGATGGCCTGGCCGTCGTTGCCGGTTTGATCGCCCAGCGTCACGCCCGGAGTCAGGATGGGCGTGTCGTTGGTGCCGGTCACCGTCACGGTCAGCGTCGCTGTCGACGTGCCGCCTTCGCCGTCGGAGACGGTGTAGGTGATCGTGCTGATCGCTTTCTCGCCAGCGGCCAGGTTGTTGAAGGCGTTACCGGGGTTGAAGGTGTAGGAACCATCAGCGTTAAGGGTGAACGTGCCACCACCTTGGCCGGCTACGGCCGCGCCCACGTTGGCCGCTTGGCCGTTGACTTGCGAGACGGTCAGCGTGTCGCCATCCGGATCGGTGTCGTTGGCCAGCACGCCGTCTTGGGCATTGACGTTCAAGCCCGCGCCTTGGTTCGTTGCGTCGGTGTCATCGACAGCGGTCGGCGCCGGGTTCTTGACGTCCCACGAGAAGTCTTGCGAGACCGAAGCGCCGCTCTTGTCGGTGGCGGTGATGGTGATGGCGTAGACGCCTTGAACACCACCTTGCGAGGCCGAGTTGTCCAGCGTGCCGGTGATGAGGCCGGTGGTCGGATTGATGCTCAGGCCTGGGGGCAGGCCGGTGGCCGAGTAGGTCAGCACATCGCCGGTATCGACGTCAGAGAACTGCTTGGAGACATCGACCGGGGTGATGGCCTGGCCGTCATCGCTGGCTTGGTCGTCCAAGGTCACGCCCGGGGTCAGGATGGGGGTGTCGTTGGTGCCGGTCACCGTTACGGTCAGCGTCGCTGTCGACGTGCCGCCTTCGCCGTCGGAGACGGTGTAGGTGATCGTGCTGATCGCTTTCTCGCCAGCGGCCAGGTTGTTGAAGGCGTTACCGGGGTTGAAGGTGTAGGAGCCATCAGCGTTAAGGGTGAACGTGCCGCCGTTGGAGCCCGCGATAGCCGAGCCCACGTTGGCCGCTTGGCCGTTGACTTGCGAGACGGTCAGCGTGTCGCCGTCCGGATCGGTGTCGTTGGCCAGCACGCCGTCTTGGGCATTGACGTTCAAGCCCGCGCCCTGGTTGGTCGAACCGTCGTCATCGACAGCGGTCGGCGCCGGGTTCTTGACGTCCCACGAGAAGTCTTGCGAGACCGAAGCGCCGCTCTTGTCGGTGGCGGTGATGGTGATGGCGTAGACGCCTTGAACACCACCTTGCGAGGCCGAGTTGTCCAGCGTGCCGGTGATGAGGCCGGTGGTCGGATTGATGCTCAGGCCTGGGGGCAGGCCGGTGGCCGAGTAGGTCAGCGTATCGCCGGTGTCCACATCGGAGAACTGGCCGGAGACATCGACCGGGGTGATGGCCTGGCCGTCGTTGCCGGTTTGATCGCCCAGCGTCACGCCCGGAGTCAGGATGGGCGTGTCGTTGGTGCCGGTCACCGTCACGGTCAGGGTCGCGGTCGACGTGGCACCCTGGAAATCGGAAACCGTATAGGTAATCGAGGTGGTGGTCGTCTGGTTCAGCCCCAGGTTCTGGAAGGCAGTGCCAGGGTTGAACGTGTAAGTGCCGTCAGCGTTCAGCGTAAAGGTGCCGCCGTCGGAACCCGCCACGGCGGTGCCCACGCCAGCGGTATCGCCATTGACGTGCGAGACATGCAAGGCGTCGCCGTCCGGATCGGTGTCGTTACCCAGCACGCCTTCGGTGCGATGGTCCACCACCAGCGTGTTGTCCTGTCCGGTGGAGCCCGTGTCGTCGGTGGCGACCGGCGCGGGATTGCCGACGTTCCACACGAAAGTCTGCGTCACCGAGGCGCCAGATTTGTCGGTGGCCGTCACGGTAATGAGGTACTCGCCCTTCACGCCGGTGTTGGTGTGATCGGATGCCCAGTGGGCAAACTGCCCGCTGAACGTGCCGGTGGCCGTGTCGAAGGTCAATCCGCCGGGTACGTAGTCGACCGAATACGTCAACACATCGCCGCTGTCCACGTCATTGAAGAAGCCGGCCAGGTTGTAGTCGACGGTATCGCCGTCCATGTTGCTCTGGTTGTCCAGGGCAACCGCGGTGGGCGCGTCGTTCGTGCCGGTGATTTCAACCGTGAGGGTGGCGGTGCTGGTGCCGCCTTCGCCGTCCGAGACGGTGTAGGTGATCGTGCTAGTCGTTTTCTCGCCGACGGGCAGGCTCTGGAAGGCCGAACCGGGGTTAAAGCTGTAGGAGCCGTCGGCGTTCAGGGTGAAGGTGCCGCCGTTGGAGCCAGCCACGGCCGCGCCCACGTTGGTTGCCTGGCCGTTGACCTGCGAGACGGTCAGCGTGTCGCCATCCGGATCGGTGTCGTTGGCCAGCACGCCGTTCTGGGCATCCACGCTGAGGGTGGAGTCTTCGTCGGTCGCGCCGCTGTCATTGACGGCGGTCGGCGCCGGGTTCTTGACGTCCCACGAGAAGTCTTGCGAGACCGAAGCGCCGCTCTTGTCGGTGGCGGTGATGGTGATGGCGTAGACGCCTTGGACACCACCTTGCGAGGCCGAGTTGTCCAGCGTGCCGGAGATGATGCCGGTCGTCGGATCAATGGTCAGTCCGGGCGGCAAACCGGTAGCCGAGTAGGTCAGCACATCGCCAGTGTCGACGTCAGAGAATTGCTTGGAGACATCGACCGGGGTGATGGCCTGGCCGTCATCGCTGGCTTGGTCGCCCAGCGTCACGCCCGGGGTCAGGATGGGGGTGTCGTTGGTGCCGGTCACCGTCACGCTCAGGGTCGCGGTGCTGGTGCCGCCTTCGCCGTCGGAGACGGTGTAGGTGATCGTGCTGGTCGCCTTCTCGCCAGCGGGCAGGTTCTGGAAGGCCGAACCCGGGTTGAAGCTGTAGGAGCCGTCAGCGTTCAGGGTGAAGGTGCCGCCGTGGGAGCCGGCTACGGCCGCGCCCACGTTGGTTGCTTGGCCGTTGACCTGCGAGACGGTCAGCGTGTCGCCGTCCGGATCGGTGTCGTTCGCCAGCACGCCGTTCTGGGCGTCAACGTTCAGGCTGGTGTCTTCGTCCGTTGCGCCGTTGTCGTCCGTGGCGGTCGGAGCGGGATTGCTGACGTTCCATGCGAACTCTTGCGAGGTCGAGGCGCCGGACGGATCCGTCGCGGTCACGACTACGGTGTAGACGCCGTTGGCGCCGCCCTGGGAAGCGGAATGATCGATCGTGCCGGTGATGATGCCGGTGTTCGGATCGATGGACAGGCCCGGCGGCAGGCCGGTGGCGCTGAACGTCAGCTTGTCGCTGGTGTCGGCGTCCGAGAAACGATCCGACACGTCGTAGCGGACTTCCGTTTGGGCGTCGATGCCGGTCTGGTTGGACAGCGCGGAGGACACGGGACCATCGTTGGTGCCGGTTACCGTCACGACGACGGTCGCCGTGGAGGTCGCCCCGCTGGGGTCCGTGATGGTGTACGAGATGGTGCTGGTGGCCGTTTCGCCGACGGCCAGGTAGTCGTACTGGCCGCCCGGTGTGAACACATAGCTGCCGTCGGGCTGGACGACGAAGGTGCCGCCCGTGGAGCCCAGCACGCTGATGCCGCCCGGAATCATCGGGCGGCCATTGATTGACGTGATGGCCAGCGGGTCGCCGTCGGGATCGGAGTCGTTGTTGAGCAGGTTGCCGCGGACTTGGGAGTTCTGATCGCCGCTGCTGGCGTCATTCAACGCATTCGGCGCGTTGTTGTTGGCAACCGTGGGCGGCGTCACGGCCGCATCGCCATCATCACCAGTCGCGCCCGCGCCCGCCGCGCGGGACACGGTATCGTCGCCTCGGGCCGGGTTCGGGTAGGCCAGATCCAGCGGCGAGGTCGATTCAAGAATCCGGGCCAGGCGTACAAAACTGCTGCCGCCGGCATCGCCACCGCCCGCCACGATGGCGGCGGTGGGGTCGAGTTCGTCAAACGGGTCGCGGCCGGCTTGCAGAGCGGCCAGCAGACGGTCGGAATCGGTGCCGGTGGGCGGCGCTACCGCGGCTTCGCTGGCATCGGCCAACGGGCCTGCCATGTCGCCATTCACGGCAACTTCACGGCTTTCTCCGATGACGATCGGCATGCCGTTTTCAACCTGAAGGGAAACCGTGGCGCCCGAAGCCGTGACGATGTCGCTGCCGGCGGGGACTTTGCTGCCTTGATGCAGTTCGGTCAGAGAGCCGTCGCTATTGCGTATCCACGCGCGACCGGAGATTTCATTGACGATTGCGGGAGAAGAGTTGGCCATGTGGGTTCCGTTTCAGGGAGTTATCCAAGATGGCCAGATACTAAAGAGCGCCGCGCCGGCGCGATATTGTCCTCAAGGACAGGTTCAGGAAGGTATTTTGCTGCGCGTGTCGGCCGGCGCCGAAATGCCGTGGACCAGCAGGGCGAGTTGAAGGCGGTCAGACACCTTGAGCTTCTCGAAAACAGCGGACAGATGCGCCTTGACCGTACGTTCGGTGATGCCCAGCGCCTCGGCGATCTGGGCATTGGCCTGGCCGCTGGCGGCATATCGCGCCACCGTGGTCTCGCGTTCGGTCAACACGCCGTCATCCCAGGAATGCGAGTCCTGAGCGCGTTCGGTCACCAGCTTCAGCAGGCGCGCCACCAACGAACGGCCCATCCAGATCCCGCCGGACAAAACCACTTCCAGTGCTTGCGACAGGGCGGCGGCGGGTGCATAGCTGTGGCAATAGCCGTGGGCGCCAGCGCCCAGCACCTGGGTGCCTTGTTCGTCGTTGGGGCTGGGGCTGGCCACCACCAGGTGCAGGCCGGCCACGGCAGGTGCCCAGATGGGGTCCTGCCAGGACGGCAAGCGCGGCACGCCGGTATCCAGCACGGCCAGTGTGCGGCCTTGCTCGCGCCAGCGCTGCAGGTCGGCCAGGCCGCGCCCGCGGGCAGCCAGCCAGCGCGTGGAATCCAGCGTGCGCCAGTGCTGCCAGAGCAGGTCGTCGTGCGTAATCAACAAGACGGGAACAGGTTTCATAAAGCCTTCCAGCTCTCCTTTAACGTTCGGTGAAGGCGTTCGCCTTGGCACGCAAAATCGGCTTGAGCAGGTACTGCAACACGGTGCGTTTACCTGTCAGGATATGAACCTCTGCCACCATCCCGGGGATGATGGGCAATAGCTTGTCGCCCACGGTGCTGCGGTCCGTACGGACGCGCACCACGTAATAGGAATTGCCTTTCTCGTCGGTGACCGTGTCGGCGCCGATCTGTTCGACCTTGCCTTCCAGGCCGCCATAGATGGCGAAGTCGTAGGCGGTGAACTTCACTTCCGCCTTCTGGTCAGCGTGCAGGAAGCCGATGTCGCGCGGCTGGATACGGACTTCCAGCAGCAGCGTGTCGTCCTTGGGCACGATTTCGATGATGTCCTTGCCCGGCTGCACCACACCGCCAACCGTGTTGTTGAACAGCGTCTTGATGGTGCCGGCCAGGGGCGCGCGGACTTCCGCCAGCTTCACTCGGTCGGCCAATGCCAGCTTGCCCTGGCGCAGGGTGGCCAGCTTGGTGTTGGTTTCCGACAGCTCGCTGCGCGCCTGGTTGCGGATATTGAGCTCGGATTCTTCAAGCTTGCTTTGCGCTTCCTTGATGGACGCCTGGAAGCGGTCGATCTGCGCTTCGGCGCCTTTCTGTTCGCCGCAATAGCGCGCCACATCGCGCTGCAAGCGCAGCAGGTCCACTTCAGATACGGCGCCGCTCTTGAGCAGCGGCCGCGTTACCTGCAGTTCGCGCGACGTCAGGCTGCAACTGGCCGAGGCCTGGTCGCGCTTGGCGATGGTCTCGCGCAAGTCTTCTTCGCGCTGCTTGAGCTGTTCGCGCGCCACGTTGATGGTGGCGTTCAGTTCGGTATTGCGCGCCAGGTAGGCGTTGCGTTCCATTTCGACCAGGCCGGGGGCTTGCTTGAGCACCTCTTCCGGGGCAACGAACGGTTCGCCGGTGGCCAGCGCATTCAGGCGGGCGGATCGGGCCAGCAACGACAGATATTCGGCGTTGTTCTCGCCGAGCGAGGACGCAAAGCGTGTGGAATCGATCTTCAGCAGCGTTTGGCCGGCTTGCACCTCCTGGCCCGGACGGACCAGGATTTCCTCGACGATGCCGCCGTCCAGGCTTTGGATGATCTGCACCTGGCGCGACGGCACGACCTTGCCTTCGCCCCGCACCACTTCGTCGATGCTGCCGGTGGCCGCCCAGACGATCAGCAGGAATGTCGCCAGCAGCGCCACGCACAGCAGCACGCGCGAACTGCGGGCCTGCGATTCGTGGATGACCCATTCGGCGTTGCCGACATAGTCGGAACGCTTTTCCCTATTGCCTTTGTCGGCGCCATCCAGCAGCCGATCGAAGAAGAATACGAAGATGTTGCGCAATTTGTGCCACAAGCCGCCCAACAGGCCGTGCTTGATCTGTCCAGGATTATTCTGCATGACGCCCTTAACTCCCGCGTCCAACGCGTCCTTGACGCAGTGCCTCGACAACCTGCTCCTTAGGACCGTCCGCCACGATGTGGCCGTTATCGATCACGATCAGGCGATCAACCAGGTCCAGCAGCGCGGTGCGGTGCGTGACCAGCAGGATGGTCTTGGTGGCGCTGGCCTCGCCCAGGCGCTTGCGCAATTGGGCTTCGCTTTGGTGGTCCATGTTGCTGCTGGGTTCGTCCAGCAGCAGGATCGGCGGGTCGTTGATCAACGCGCGCGCCACCGCCACGGACTGGCGCTGGCCGCCCGACAGCGATTCGCCACGTTCGCCGATCACCATGTCAAAACCGTTGGGGTGCAGGTTGGCAAAGTCGGTAACGCCGGCCAGATTGGCGGCCGCCAGGATGCTGGCGTCGTCGGCATAGGGCGCGCCCATGGCCAGGTTGTGCTTCAGGCTGCCGTAGAACAGCGTCGGGTCTTGCGGCACGTGGCCGATGGCGCGGCGCACGTCGGCCGGGTCGATCTGGCGCACGTCTACTCCGTCCAGCAACACGGCGCCTTCGGTGGGTTGATACAGCGCCAGCGCCAGCTTTTCCAGCGTGGTCTTGCCTGAACCGATACGGCCGATGATGCCGACTTTTTCGCCAGGCTTGAGCTTGAACGACACTTTCTTCAACACCGGCTGGGTGCTGCCGGGGTAGGCGAACGTCACGTCGCGGAATTCCAGGCCACCATGAAACACGGGGCGATGCAGGAACTCGGCTTCAGCCGGGCGCTCGATCGGCAGCTTCATGTAGTTGTCGATGGAACCCAGCGATGTGCGTGCGTTCTGGTACTGCATCAACAGCCCGGCCACCTGGCCCAGCGGCGCCAGGCAGCGGCCGGCAATCATGGATGCGGCGATGATGCCGCCCATGGACATGGCGGATTCCTGCGCTTGGTAGACGCCAATGATCACAACGGCGATCGACACCAATTGCTGGACGGCCTGCACAAAGCCCACCGTGGACGACGAAATCAGCTTGAGCTTGCCGCTGGTATGCGCGATGAACTCGGTGGCGCGTTCCCAGTTGCGCTGGACGGAGCCTTGCGCGTTCAGCGTTTTCACGGCCTCCAGGCCGGTCAGCGCTTCCACCAGCGTCGCGTTGCGTTGCGAACTGGCCTGGAAGCTGGCCATGGTCAGCGCCTCCATGCGGGCTTGCGCGGCAAACGACACCAGCAGAATCAAGATGATGGCAACCAGCGGCGGCAGGATCATCCATGGCGAGATCCAGGCCAGCGCGGCCAGGAACAGCAGGATGAAGGGCAGGTCGACCAGCGTGGTGATCGTGGCGGAGGCGATGAAGTCGCGGATGGATTCGAACGAACGCAGGTTGGCCGCGAAAGACCCCACCGACACTGGGCGGCCCTCCAGGCGCAAGTCCAGCACCCGCTCCATGATCTGTGCGGACAGGCGCACGTCGACCCGCTTGCTGGCGCTGTCCACCACATGGGAGCGCGCCGTCGACAAGACCATGTTGAAGATGACCACCAGCGTGATGCCGATGGCCAGCACCCACAGCGTTTCAACCGCGTTGTTGGGCACCACGCGGTCGTACACGTTCATCGTGAACAAGGGCATGGCCATGGCGAAGATGTTGATCAGCAGCGCGGCGACCAGCGCGTCGCGGTACAGGCGCCGATTTTCCATGATGGCAGCCCAGAACCAATGGCGCTCTCGCACTTTGGCGACTTCGGGCGCGCGGGCGTCGAAGCGGAACTGCGGGCGCACAAAGCACACCAGACCGGTGTATTGCGCGGTCAGGGCTTCGTGCGTCATCTCGACGGAACTGCCGCCCAGCTCGGGGTGGCTGACCAGGTACTTGCCGTCTTCTTTCTTCAGCAGCAGGCAGGCGCGTTCGCCTTGCAGCAGCAGGATGGCGGGCAAGAGGTCTTGGGAAATGCTGTCCAGCGTGCGCTTGACGACGCGCGCGGAAAGTTGGGCGCGCGCCGCGGCGCGCGGAAGCAGGGCAGGGGTCAGGCGGTGCTCTTCCAGCGGCAGGCCGGAAGACAAGGCCTGGGCCGTGGCCGTCACGCCATGCAGGCGCGTGATTTCAACCAGGCAGTCCAGCAGCGGGTCATCGTGCGCCGCGCGAGCGTCGGTGCGCCATTCCCGAGCCGCCGCTTCAGATAACTTGTCCATCGTCGTCATCCAGGAGGTCGAGGTGTTCCGAGAGGCGCGCGCGTTGCTGCTTGCGCTGTGAAAGCTTTTGCTGTGCCTGAATAGGCAGGTCCGTCATGCGCAAGGTGCCATTGGCGATCAAGGCGTCGATCAGGTCTTCCAGAACGCGGACAAAGTCCGCGTCCAATTGCGAAAATTCGTTGCCCTGGGGCGTCATATGGCCTCCTTGCGTCCTGCCGCCATTACGGCTTGGCGTTGGATACGTTCAGCGGCACGAGCGTGGGCGGCAACGTGCCTTCGTTGTATTGAACGCGCACCGGAGCCAGGCGGGCAGAGTCGGGAACCGTCGAATTGCAAAGCTTGATCACTTCGTCGGTCACCTCCAGCTTGCCGTTTTCCTCGGGCATCTCGTTGCGCGCGGGTTGCAGCGTCAGGGCAGGCAGCAGCGTGTGCGACAGCGCCAGCCAGCGATACTGCGCAAGCTTGAGGTCATATAAGCCGTTGGTCAATGCGCGGCGTGACTCAAACAGCTCGTTTTCGGTGTCCAGCAAATCCAGCAGCGAACGCTGGCCAATCTGGAACTGTTGGCGATACGCATCACGCACCTTGGTGGTGGCCACTTCGTGGTCGCGCAGGAAGGGCAGCTTCTGGCTCAGGCTGGTGATGTTGTTCCAGGCCACGGCCAAGTCTTGCTGCACGTTGCGGCAGGTGTAGTCGCGGATGTCGCGCGCTGCGTAGGACTGCGCAGCCGTCTGGCGCACGCGGGCCGAATCGGCGCCGCCGCGGTACAGGTTGTAGCTCATCACCACCTGCACGCTGGAACTTTGGATGTCGCGGTTTTCGGGCGTGGGGTCATTCTGGTCACGACCCGAGGACGCCACGAATTCAAACTTGGGCGAAAAAGCGCCCTTGGACGAGGCGACGCCCGCTTGCGCGGCTTGCAGCCCGGCCTGCTTGGACAGGAAGCTGGGGTTGCGGCGCAGCGACTCGTTGAAGTCACTCGGCTTGACGGGCAGCTTGCCGGCGACGTCGGGCGGCGGTTGCATGGCTTCAGGCGGGAAGGCGCCGGTCACGCGCTGGAAGCGCTGTTGCACGTCCAGCAAATTCGCGGTCTCGGTCATCAGGTTTGTCTGAGCCAGGGACAAGCGACCACCCGCCTGTTCAAGGTCGACCCGGCGGCCAACGCCCGATTCCGTACGTTCGCCGATTTGCTTCAGCGTTTCTTCGTGCAGCGAATAATTCTGGCGCGCCAGCAGTTCCATGTCGCGGTAGCGCTGCAGGTCGATATAGGCCTGGACCGCCGCAAAGGCCGTGCTGTCGCTGGTGGCCAGCACATCGTAGAAGCGCGCAAGCTTGTCGAAACCGGCTTGCTTGACGTCGTTGCTGGTACGGAAGCCGTCGAAAATCAATTGGCGCAGTTCAACGTTGTAGCCGGGACGGCTCCAGCGCTGCGAGCCGACGTCGGGCACGTTGCTGCGATATTCGCGCCCCACGTAGCCCAGCGCGTTGATCTGCGGGAAGAACGCAGCACGGGCAACCGACTGGCCTTCCAAAGACGCTTGAAAGTCGTGGTACTTCGCCTGGATTTCCGGATTGCTGAGCAGGGTCTGCTCCACAATCTGGTTCAGCGTCACTGCGGGGGTGCCGGCAGAGGACGCCGCGGCGGGGGGAGCTGCAGGCGCGGAAGTTTGGGCAAATGCAGCGGGAACAAAAGCCAGGGCAAGAATCGTAGTCGTGCGTTTGAGCAAAAACGAAGCCATAGTGATTATTCGCGGGTCAGGTTGGAATGAATGGCCGCCATGTTGTATGTAAATGTCATAGTCGACTAGTCAAGATTTGTTAAGTCTTGGTATTTAACAAACGGCGGTCCATAACTTATCGTCGCGCAACATCACCTAATTTGACTGAATTTGCACGAACTACGCAGGTTTATTTTGCTATCGCTTTTATTAATACGGTTTATTACGCATTATGTCGAAAGCTATGTGTCCTGAGTGAAACGGGATTATATCGACTTGATAATTGTGTATCTATTTTATTTACATCTATTGTGTGGTTGATTAACTTCATTCACCCACCAAAGCGTGAGACTGCGCGGGCTGAAGGGAGGCGTACCGGCGCATCATGGTAGTAGTGGTACTAGTATGTATCGTGCGCTTGTACTAGGTTTGGAGCGTGGGCATAATTCATTCATGCCGCAGTGGCCGGCGCGGGAGCGATTTGCTTTTCAACCGCGTGAGGCTCAAGCCGGATTGTCTATTTGCAGAGCGCATCCATGGCCCAAACCCTTTACGACAAACTCTGGGACGCCCACATCGTCCACCAGGAATCAGACGGCACCTGTCTGCTCTATATCGATCGCCACCTGGTGCATGAAGTCACCAGCC
Organism: Achromobacter spanius; assembly: GCF_002812705.1. NCBI lineage: Bacteria > Pseudomonadati > Pseudomonadota > Betaproteobacteria > Burkholderiales > Alcaligenaceae > Achromobacter > Achromobacter spanius. The sequence goes on from NZ_CP025030.1 coordinate 3,298,285, forward strand.
CCCAGGCGTTCGAAGGCCTGGCCATCGCCGGGCGCAAGCCGTGGCGCACGGGCGCCAATCTGGCGGTAGCGGACCACAACGTGCCGACGCTGAATCGCGCCCAAGGTATTGACGACCCCATCTCGCGCCTGCAAGTGGATACGCTGGACGCGAACTGCGAAAAGTACGGCATCACCGAATTCCGCATGAATGACCTGCGTCAGGGCATCGTGCATGTGATCGGACCCGAGCAAGGTGCAACGCTGCCTGGCATGACGGTCGTCTGTGGCGATTCGCATACCAGCACGCACGGCGCGCTGGGCGCCTTGGCGTTCGGCATCGGCACGTCCGAGGTCGAGCACGTGCTGGCGACCCAGACGCTGCTGATGAAGAAAGCCAAGAGCATGCTGATCAAGGTCGATGGCGACTTGCCGTTCGGCTGTACGGCCAAGGACGTGGTCCTGCACATCATCGGCATCATCGGTACGGCGGGCGGCACGGGCCACGCCATCGAGTTTGCCGGCAGCACGATCCGCGCGCTGTCGGTGGAAGGGCGCATGACGGTGTGCAACATGGCCATCGAAGCCGGCGCCCGTTCGGGCATGGTCGCGGTGGACGACAAGACCGTCGACTACTTCCGTGGCCGCCCGTTCGCGCCCACGGGCGTGGTGTGGGACCAGGCCGTCAAGTACTGGCGCACCCTGCACACCGATGACGGCGCCAAGTTCGACACGGTAGTGGAAGTGAACGCGCGCGATATCAAGCCGCAGGTCACCTGGGGCACCTCGCCTGAAATGGTGCTGCCGGTGGATTCCCGTGTGCCGGACCCCGACCGCGAAAAAGACGACGTGCGCCGCAGCGGCATGGAGCGCGCCCTGCAATACATGGGCTTGAAGCCCAACACGCCCTTGACCGACATTCGCGTCGACCGCGTGTTCATTGGTTCGTGCACCAACTCGCGCATTGAAGACCTGCGCGCGGCGGCTGCCGTGGCGCGCGGCAAGCGTGTGGCGTCCAACGTGCGCCAGGCGATGGTTGTGCCGGGTTCCGGCCTGGTCAAGCAACAGGCCGAACGCGAAGGCCTGGACAAGATCTTCATCGAAGCCGGTTTTGAATGGCGCGAACCGGGCTGCTCGATGTGCCTGGCCATGAACGCCGACCGCCTTGAGCCCGGCGAACGCTGTGCCTCCACGTCGAACCGTAACTTCGAAGGCCGGCAAGGCCAGGGTGGGCGTACCCACCTGGTCAGCCCCGCCATGGCAGCCGCCGCCGCCGTGGCCGGCCATTTCGTCGACGTCCGCACGTTCCGTTAAGCGATCACGCACCGAGTACCGACATCATGCAAGCATTTACCACTCACGAAGGCCTGGTGGCTCCGCTCGACCGTGAAAACGTCGACACGGACCTCATCATCCCGAAGCAGTTCCTCAAGTCGATCCAGCGCACCGGTTTCGGCCCCAATCTGTTTGACGAGCTGCGTTACCTTGACCACGGCGAACCCGGCATGGACAACAGCAAGCGTCCGCTGAACCCGGACTTCGTGCTGAACCAGCCGCGCTACCAAGGCGCATCGATCCTGTTGGCGCGCAAGAATTTCGGCTGCGGTTCCAGCCGCGAGCACGCGCCCTGGGCGCTGACGCAGTTCGGCTTTCGCGCCATCATCGCGCCGTCGTATGCCGACATCTTCTTCAACAACAGCTTCAAGAACGGCTTGCTGCCGATCGTGCTGTCCGAATTGGAAGTGGCCCGCCTGTTCGACGAAGTCAAAGCCTTCCCGAACTACAAGCTGCAAATCGACCTGGACCGCCAGGTGGTGATTGCCGCGGACGGCCGCGCCATGGGCTTCGACATCGAACCTTTCCGCAAATACTGTTTGCTGAACGGCTTTGACGACATCGGCCTGACGCTGCGCCATTCCGACAAGATCCGCGCCTTCGAGGCCGAACGCCTGGCCCGCCACCCGTGGCTGGAAAGCCGTCCCATCGCCTGAACCCATACTGATCACAGGATCGCATTTAAATGACCCACAACATCGCAGTCTTGCCGGGTGACGGCATTGGACCGGAAATCGTCGAGCAGGCCGTGCGCGTGCTCAAGGCGCTGGACGTTTCCATCGACATCAAACAAGCCCCCGTGGGCGGCGCCGCGTTCGACCAGTTCGAACACCCGCTGCCGCCGGCCACGCTGAACCTCGCCAAGGAATCGGATGCCGTGCTGTTTGGCGCCGTGGGCGACTGGAAGTACGACAGCCTGCCGCGCGAATTCCGCCCGGAGCAAGCCATTTTGGGCCTGCGCAAGGCGCTGGGCCTGTTCGCCAACCTGCGTCCCGCCATCTTGTACCCCGAGCTGGCCAGCGCCTCGTCGCTGAAGCCCGAGATCGTGTCCGGCCTGGATATCCTGATCATCCGCGAACTGACCGGCGACATCTATTTCGGCACGCCGCGCGGCGTTCGTTCGTCGCCCGATGGCGTGTTCGCGGGCGAACGCGAAGGCTACGACACCATGCGCTACGCCGAATCCGAAGTGCGCCGCATTGCGCGCATCGGCTTCGAATCGGCCCAGAAGCGCAACAAGAAGCTGTGCAGCGTGGACAAGGCCAACGTGCTGGAAACCTCGCAATTCTGGCGCGACATCGTCATTGAAGTGGCGCGCGAGTACCCGGACGTCGAGCTGTCGCACATGTATGTCGACAACGCCGCGATGCAGTTGGTGCGCAACCCGCGCCAGTTTGACGTGATCGTCACCGGCAACCTGTTCGGCGACATCCTGTCGGACGAAGCGGCCATGCTCACGGGTTCGATCGGCATGCTGCCGTCGGCATCGCTGAACGCGGGCGGCCAGGGCTTGTACGAGCCCAGCCACGGTTCGGCACCGGACATCGCGGGCCAGGGCATCGCCAACCCCTTGGCGACGATCTTGTCGGCGGCCATGTTGTTGCGTTATTCGCTGAATCTGGCTCCGCAGGCCGACCGCATTGAAGCCGCCGTGCGCCGCGTGCTGGCCGACGGCCTGCGCACCGCCGACATCTTCGAGCCGGGCACGACGAAAGTCAGCACGGCAGGCATGGGCGACGCAGTACTGAAAGCCCTGGCCTGAATGCCGGGCAGGGGGTAGCGCCCTTGCGGCGCGAGCCCCGTTTCTTGAAGGGCCGCCTGCGTAGCGGCCCTTTTTTCGGCCCTGTTGCGACGGCGCCGCGAAAGGGGTTTTCAAGGCTTTCGACCCCCATTATTTCTAGCTGCACCGCAACATCCCTCCGTGCATTCTGATAAATTGTTGAATTGCACGCCTTTTTCACCTGGACCTTGTCTCCACCTTTATAGAGCGATTGAAATGAATCAAGCAGTAGGCCTTATCGGCTGGCGCGGAATGGTCGGCTCGGTGCTCATGCAGCGCATGCGCGACGAGAACGACTTCGCACTGATCGAACCGGTGTTCTTTTCCACCAGCAATGCTGGCGGCGCCGCGCCCACGTGGGCCGAAGGCGCGGGCCCCTTGCAAAATGCCTACGACATTGACGCTCTGAAAAAACTGCCGATCATTCTGACGGCGCAAGGCGGCGATTACACGTCCGAGGTCTACCCGAAGCTGCGCGGCGCGGGCTGGAACGGCATCTGGATCGATGCGGCCAGCACCCTGCGCATGGCTGATGACGCCATCATCGTGCTGGACCCGGTCAACCGCCCTGTCATCGACGCAGCGCTCAAGCGCGGCGTGCGCAACTTCATCGGCGGCAACTGCACCGTCAGCTGCATGCTGATGGGCCTGGCCGGCTTGTTCAACAACGACCTGGTTGAATGGATGAGCTCCATGACGTATCAGGCCGCTTCCGGCGGTGGCGCGCAGCACATGCGTGAACTGTTGACCCAGTTCGGTGAGATCAACCAGGCCGTCAAGCCCTTGCTGGACGACCCCGCGTCGGCCATTTTGGCGATCGACCGTGGCGTGCTGGCCAAGCAGAAAGATGCCGCGCTGCCCCACGAACACTTCGGCGTGCCGCTGGGCGGCAACCTGATTCCCTGGATCGACAAGGATCTGGGCGACGGGATGTCGAAGGAAGAGTGGAAGGCCGAAGTCGAAACCAACAAGATCCTGGGCCGTGGCGCTGCTTTCGGTACGCCCGCCACCCCGATCGACGGTTTGTGCGTGCGTATCGGCGCAATGCGCTGCCACAGCCAGGCGCTGACCATCAAGCTCAAGCGCGATGTGCCGCTAGATGAAATCGAAGCGTTGATCGCGCAGGGCACGCAGTGGGCCAAGGTGGTGCCGAACACCAAGGAAGCCACCGTTTCCGCGCTGACCCCGGTGGCTGTCACCGGCACGCTGGACATTCCGGTTGGCCGTCTGCGCAAGCTGTCGATGGGCTCGCAGTACCTGGGCGCTTTCACGGTGGGCGACCAACTGCTGTGGGGCGCCGCCGAGCCGTTGCGCCGCATGTTGCGCATCGCGCTGGCCGAAGCCTGATCTCCCGTTGCGGGCGCCTGGCAAAGGCGCCTGCTTGGTCGTCAAGACAAGCAGGGGCACCTTCGGGTGCCCTTGACGTTTGCGCAATCGTAGGAAGGGTGTGGCGGATGTGCTCGAGAGCCAACGCCTACGCGCCTTTCAGGTTTGTGAAATGGGCATCATCCATTACACTTTTCCCGTGAATTGAGGCCTGTTCCCGCCTATCTGCCGCGAGACCAGTGCTAGCCCGTAATTCGACTACAAGAACGGAATTCCAGCTTATGACCCAGCGTTCGCGCCATGTGAAGCATGCCCGCCGTTTGAAAGCCCTTCAATGGGCAATCGCTTTGGCGATAGGGTCGAGCATGTGCAGTTCGGCGCTGGCCATGCGGGTCGGGCATTCCCGCGTGGTGTCGGTGCCGGGCGCGCCGTTGCAGGCGGTCGTGGGGTTGCAGGAACTGACGCCTGATGAAGTGTCGTCGCTGAAGGTGTCTGTGGCTGACGAAGCTGCGTGGCAGCGCGCCGGCCTGAAGCCGCCGGTGCCGCTGGCCAGCATGGTGGTCCGCGTTGAAGACGGCATGGATGGCACGCGCAAGAATCTTCGCGTCCGGGGTACGCAGCCTCCGGCAAGCGGCGCGGTTGACCTGTTGTTGGACATCAGTTCCAGTTCGGGGCAGCGCCAGGTACAGGTCAGCATTCTGGTGCCGCTGCGCGGCACCGGCGCCGATGTGACGCCGGCAGCGGTGGGCGGCACGGCGCGCGCATCGGCTGCCAGCGTGAATGTAAAGCGTGGTGATCACCTGTTTGCCATCGCACAACGCAACAAGGTGCCGAACGCCTCGGTTTATCAGATGTTGGTGGCGTTGTGGCGCGCCAATCCCGAAGCGTTCATTCAGAACAATATGAACCTGGTCCGCGCCGGCCAGACCTTGAAGATTCCGGATGCGGCAACGGTCAGGGCGATTGACCCGGCCGAAGCGCTCCGCATCTTCAATGAACATGCCGAGGCGTTTGCCCGGTATCGCGGCCGAATAGGCGCCGCCGCCAGCGCCAACCCCTCAGTGGTAAAAGGGCAGGACGCGGCGTCGGGTACGGTGGCGCAACCGGGCGATACCGGCGTGGCCAGCGCCGCGCCGCCACAAGACCGGGTGCGCCTGTCCACAGGGCTGGCAGCGGACAGTCCCGCCGCGCAAGCCGATGCGCAGGCGGACGCCAGAACGTCGAATGAACGCGCGATGAAGGATGTCGAAGGGCGCGTGAATCAGCTGCAAAGCAATGTCGACGAATTGAACAAAGCCGTGGCGCAGCAGGGTGCCCCGGGAACGGGCGGCACGGGGGCTGCGGTTACGCCGGGGGCACCCGGTGCACCGGGCACACCGAGCGCAGCGGACACACCGGGCGCAGCGGGCACATCGGGTGCAGCAGGCACACCGGGCGCAGCGGGCACATCGGGCGCAGCAGGCACTCCGGGCGCAGCGGGCACTCCGGGTGCGGCTGGCACATCGGGCGCGGCAGGCACATCGGGCGCAGCGGGCACACCGGGCGCGGCAGGCACATCGGGCGCAGCGGGCACACCGGGCGCAGCAGGCACTCCGGGCGCAGCAGGCACATCGGGTGCGGCAGGCACATCGGGTGCAGCGGGCACATCGGGCGTAACTGGAACATCGGGTGCAGCAGGTGCACCGGGTGCAGCAAGCACATCGGGCGCAGCAGGCACGTCGGGCGCAGCAGGCACATCGGGCACAGCAGGCACATCGGGCACAGCAGGCACATCGGGCACAGCAGGCACATCGGGCACAGCAGGCACCTCGGGTGCGGCAAGTACACCGGGTGCAACAGGCACACCGGGTGCAACAGGCACACCAGGTGTAGCAGGCACCCCTGGCGTATCAGGTCCCTCCAGCGCGGCAGGCACACCCAGCGCGGCTGGCACGCCCGGCGCTTCCACCACCGACAACGCGACAGGCGGCGCTTCCGCCAACACGACCAAGGACGCAACGACAAGCATGCCCAGTTGGCTGGCCGACAACCTTCTCGTCATCGTCACCGCCTTGCTGGCGCTGATCGCATTCGTCATTGCATGGTTGCTGCGCCGAGCCGGCGCGCGCCGCGATGACGACGACGAGGACACTTACGCTTATAACGAGCCGGCGCTGGACACGGCAGCGCTGAACCGCAAGCTCGATACGATCAATCTCGACCTGGATGAACCGCCCACGGACGAACCGCGCCGAGTCAGCGGTCCTCGGGTTTGAACGATGTCTAGAGTTGCATTGGGGCTGGCGTATGACGGCTCCGCTTGGCAGGGTTGGCAGACACAGCCGCATCGGCAAACGGTGCAGGACACACTGGAGTCTGCCTTGGCAAGATTCTGTGGTGTGAAGCAAGCCGTGCCCACCATATGCGCCGGCCGCACCGATACCGGCGTACATGGCGCCATGCAGGTGGTCCATCTGGACACCGCGTTGGATCGGCGCATGGAATCCTGGGTGCGCGGCGTGAATGCTTTTCTACCGCCCAGCGTGTCTGTGCAATGGGCGCAAGAAGTGCCGGATGAATTTCATGCGCGATTCTCCGCGCGTGCCCGCACCTATGTGTACCTGTTGTGGCGTGGCCGCGTGCGGCCGGCCCTGTGGGCAGGGCGTGCGGGCTGGTGTTTTCAACCGCTGGACGTGGACGCCATGCGCGCCGCGGCGCAGGCCTTGGTGGGCGAACACGACTTTTCAAGCTTTCGTTCTTCGCAATGCCAAGCCAAGCATCCGGTGCGGCATATGCACCGTCTTGAGATCGCGGAGCGCGGGCCGTTTCTGGTCTTCACGTTGAAGGCCAATGCGTTTTTGCATCACATGGTGCGCAACATCATGGGCGCGCTGCTGCAGGTGGGGCAGGGCAGGGAATCGGTAGAGTGGATGGCGCAGTTGCTGTCCTGGCGCGATCGCACGCAAGGCGCGCCCACCTTTTCGCCGGACGGCCTGTACTTGTCCGCCATTGAATACCCGGCGGAGTTCGGCTTGGAAGAACTGGATGGCGGCGCGCTGTTGTTGTCGCCATTCACGCAATCGTATTGAACAGACGTTGTGAAAAGACGTTGTCGCGGACGACGCCTTAATCGCGCTTATCAGGGGGGATTTCGCCATGCAACGCCGCGCGTTTTTGAAGCAGGCCGCCTTGGGAGCCGCGGGGTCCGCCACGATCGCCGCGCCGGCCTTCGCACAAGAGGCGCCGACGATCGCGTGGCGGCTGGCATCCAGTTTTCCGAATGAATCGCCCACGTTGTTCGCGGGCGCCGAAGACGTTGCCCGTTATGTGGCCGAGGTCACCGACGGCCGCTTCACCATCGAGATTTTTCCGGCGGGTGATCTCGTCCAACCGGGCCAGGTGCTTGAAGCCGTGCAGCATCGCGTGGTGGACTGCGGCCATACGGCGTCGACCCGTTACTTTGACGTCGATCCCGCGCTTAGCTTTGATGCCGGCGTTCCCTTCGGCTTGAACACGCGGCAGATGAATGCCTGGATGAGCGAGGGCGAAGGCCTGGCGCTGACGCGGGTGCTGTTCGACAAGTACAACATCATGAATTTCCCCTGTGGCTACACGGGCGCCCAGATGGGCGGGTGGTTTCGCGGCGAGATCAAAACCGTGGACGACCTGCGCGGGCTGAAAGTGAAGGCGGGCGGCTTTGCGCGCCATGTCCTGTCGCGCCTGGGCGCCACGCCGGTGGACGTGCCTGTGTCGGAATTCTATGGCGCGCTGGAGCAGGGGACGGTCGACGCCGTGGCGTGGATCGGGCCGTACGACGATGAGAACCTGGCGCTGTATAAAGTGGCGCGCAATTATTATTTTCCAGGCTGGTGGGCCGGTACCTTGCAGCTATCGCTGTACGTGAACCAAAGCGCCTACGATGAGCTGCCCAAGCCGTTCCAGTCGGCCCTGGCGTTGGCTTGCAGGATGGCAACCGCCAACATGATCGCCAAGTACGACGCCGGTAATCCGGACGCGTTGCGAAGGCTGGTGTCCAAGGGGGCGCAGCTGAAGGCGTTTCCCAAGCCGGTGCTGCAAGCATGCCATGAGGCCTCGATGGCGGCTTATAAGGAATTGAGCGCCAAGGACCCCATGTTCAAAAAGCTCTACGACAGCATGACCGCCTTCCGGAACAAGGAGGTGCCTTGGTTTCGCGTCGCCGAAGGCAGCTTTGATTCCCTGATCTCCTCGGTGGGCCAGCCCGGCACCTGAATGCCGCTGGCGCACCCGATATACTGATACGCCGCGTCCCGTTGGGCGACAGGTAAAACGCCATGCGCACACGCATCAAAATCTGCGGATTGACCCGCGAACAAGACATCGAGGCCGCTGTTTCAGCCGGCGTCGATGCGATCGGATTCGTCTTCTACCCCAAGAGCAAGCGTTGCCTGACGCCGACCCGCGCCGCGCAGTTGCGCCGTACCGTACCGGCGTTTGTCGACGTCGTGGCCTTGTTCGTGAACCCGGATCCGTCCGAGGTACAAGCGGTGCTGGACGAGGTGGAACCTGAATTGCTGCAGTTCCACGGCGACGAGTCACCGCAGGATTGCGGCCGCTACAGCCATCGCTTTCTACGCGCCTTCCGCGCGGGCGCGCCCGGCCTGGACACGGCTGAAAACCTGGCCACGTACTGCCGGGCTTTCGGCGAAGCGGCGGGCTGGCTGTTCGACAGCTACAGCGCCGGTTACGGCGGCAGCGGCCATGGTTTTGACTACAGCTTGCTGGACGAGGTGCGCGCGGATCCCGTGTCGCGTCCGTTGATCTTGTCGGGTGGTTTGAACGGCGATAACGTCGGCCAGGCAATCGAGCGGGTCAGGCCTTGGGGGGTCGATGTAAGCAGCGGCGTTGAGCTTGAGCAAGGAATAAAAAGTTCTGATAGAATCTCGGTCTTCGTTGATGCAGCACATGCTGCGGACGCGAAATTGAAGGGAAAGTAGTGCGGTGATGTGGGCAGAAAAATGCTCACAGCTATGGCAGCGAAAGCTAGCGAAAGCAAAGCCATTACCACGCAACGAACATAGCAAAAAATCGATTATGACGATTTGCACAGTTCAAAAAAGCACTATATAATTCTTCTTCTTTGCAGGCGGTTAGCTCAGTTGGTTAGAGCGCCACGTTGACATCGTGGAGGTCGTTGGTTCGAACCCAATACCGCCTACCAGATTCCTGCAAAGCAGTGCCCAGCACTGCTCCGAAAGCCGCATAAGTCTATGACTTTGCGGCTTTTTTGCATTCTGCGCCGCCAACTGCGGGAAGGGAGGCGGGCGGGTGATGTGGTCAGCGCCTGCATCAAGCAAACCTATTGCCGCGCATCAATTTTGCGCAAAAAAGAGAGCGGGGATAGTAGCTCTGATGGAATGATTGCCGCCGTCTGTGCTGATCGTAGAATCTCTTTAGTTCCTAAGGATGATTATGACGACAGGCCGTCTCCCAAGCCGGTATGGGTTGCTTTTGGTCCTCGTGCCAACTGTTGTGGTGCTCACCCTGCTTTGTGGGGCAATCGGCTATTCGTTTGAAGCTTCGCACGCGGACCATATTGTTGAACACAATAATGACCATCTACTTCGACGTTCGCTCGGCATTGCCAATGAGCAAATCGCCACGATTGTTGAGCTGAGCGCTCCGGCGGACTCCTGTTCGGACGAGGACCTTGCCCGGATGAGGGCGCGCCTCTTTAAGTCCAGGTATGCCGGCGACATCGCCCGGATTTCCGATGGGGCAGTGAGATGCTCGGCCGTGTGGGGGCCCTGGAAAGAACCGTATGCTCTTCCTCCTGGCGGCAAGCGCGTGCGCTACGGCATCACCCTGTGGAGAAATCTGACAAACCCGGTTCAGCCATCGTTCGTTGGCGGGTTAGCGGCAAATGACCGCGTGGCGGTATTTATTATCCCCAATGCACTTGGTGAGGTGGAAGAGCACTCTGGCCGTTTCTGGGGACGGGTATTTTCAAGAGACGGAAGCACGATCCAAGAATTCGGTTCTCAGCCACATGCGACGAAAGACTCGAGCGTTGTGGGGCGGGTAGCGAGCCGGCTTGGGATCATTCGGCATGGCGTCACGTGTTCGTCGGCTGGTGAGCCCGACGTCTGTGTTGAGTCTTTTACCCGGGTGGATGCGCGCGTTTCGGTGCTGGTGTCCGCCCTGATCGGGATGGTGCTGGGCGCGGCCAGTGGCATAGCGTTGTTCCTCTGGTGGCGAGGATCAAACGGTTTGCGCGGAAGTATGGCCCAGGCCCTGCGTCAAGAAAAAATACACGTTCACTATCAGCCGCTCTGTTCTCTTGCGACTGGCGAAATGGTTGGCGCTGAAGCGCTAGCCCGCTGGACGCATGACGAAGTGGGGCCTATTCCTCCGGACACGTTCATTCCGTGGGTTGAGTCCATGGGACTCCGTCGACTTTTCACGAGATACATCATCCGCACTGCGATTGACGGCGTGCGGGAACGGTTGGCCGCCGCGCAGCCGTTCTATTTGAGTGTCAATGTCTTTCCCGCGGATTTGGAAGACGACCTGTTCCTTGAATTTCTCGTTCATTGTGTAGAAGAGCGTGGGGTTTCACCCGAGCGGATTGTGCTTGAAGTGACTGAGTCCGCGAGGTTCTCAGCCACCTCACCGGCAGATCTGTTCAAGCGGTATCACCAAGCGGGTTTCAGAGTCTTCCTGGACGATTTTGGCGTGGGGTATTCCAACCTGGTGAACGTCTTCCAATGGGACGTCAGCGGGATCAAGCTGGACAGAATCTTTGTCGGGGCGATTGGAGATGTTTCCAGCGCCATTCCGGTATTAGATCAAGTAATCGAAATGGCCAATCAGTTGGACATTCAACTCGTCGTGGAAGGCATAGAAATGCGCAGACAGGTTGACTACATCGTAGAACGTGCGCCGCACGCCGTAGGACAGGGCTGGTTTTTTGGAAAACCAGTTCCTGCAGGCGAGCTGGGCAATGCTCTGAAAGCCGCGTAAGTCTTGGACTTCGCGGCTTTTTTGCAATCTGCGCCACACCCTGCCAGTTTCGCCTAGGGTTTCGCCGGGTCTTGCCTCAATCAAAAACATCAAAGAGCACATCGGCGACCACGGCGGTCGCGACGGCCACGAGGATCAGATCGGATCCTGCGACTCGCCATTCGTAGCCAGGATAGGCGGGCAGGCGTGCCAGCATCGGACCTGGGACCATCTTTTTTGCAATGCCCGGGGGCAGGGGCTTGCCGCGTGCCAGGTTCTTTCGGACGCCGGGCGGCAATGCGCTGTAACCCGACAATCCATACTCGTCCGCGTAGCCCCGCGCGACCGAGATCGTGATGCCGGCGTGGCGTAGCGTCATGTTCGTGTCGCGGGAATCGGCGGCTCCCCCCTTGGACGAGCCGCCCTTATTGCCACTATTACCGTTGCCATTCCCATTGCCTTTACCGTTGCCGTTGTTCTTGTTGCCCTGGCCCTGACTTTGGCCCGCGTTATCGGGTTTTCCTTTTCCTTCGGGCGGAGCGGCAACTGCGCTGCCACCCACGTACAGGCAGCAGATCATGGCAGCGGCATATTTTTTGATAGTGGGGGCGGCATCCATGGAATGGCTCCTGATCAGCCAAAAGTGGCAGTGAACCGATTCTAGGGTGGTCGTAGTCTTTTGGAGTAGGGGCGGAATCGATAAAGATGTAAGCGGAATTGGCCGCAGATGTGTGGCGACTTTAGGGGTATCCCGCTGCCTATGTTGCACTGCCCGCTCGTTTGTTTTTCATCACCCCACGGATATTCAACGCGGCCAGCCCGACTTGAAGCGCGATCAGCGCAAACGCCCCGTCGTGCAATCCCCATGCAATCCACAAGGCGTTACTGAATAGAAATACCCAGAATCCCCATTGGCGTTTCGCTTTTCCTTGCGACGCCACCAGCCATGCGGCCGCCAGCGAGGTAAGCATCGCCGGCCATTGAAGAAAATCCCATAGCGCTTCCATGGTGCGTATTTGGCTCGTGGTCGTCTTCAGCCTAATTTCTTGACGACACGCGCCAGTTTCGCGATGCCGCCGGTGCCGCTTGCAGCCCGGCCCATCAGCGCGGTGCCGGCGGCCGTCAGTACGGTGCGCTTGAAGAAGGTTCGGCCCTTCAGGCCCGCCACCATCAGCAATGCGCCCAAGCCAAATACGATCACATGCTCGCCAGGAAAGTCGGGGCGTCTGGCGTCAATGTCTTTCAAATCGCGAAGTAGCGAGCGATTGCCGCGCTCGACCGGTTCCATTTCCACAACGTCGTCGGATTTCATGGTGGTCCCCCAAAGAATAGAAACTGGGTCCCACTCAGCAAGTGACATGCCAGGCACGGTGTGCGCCAGTGCTGCCTTATATCTGATAAGGTCCGGCGTATCTTTCCTACCGGCCACACCATGCATAAATCGTTCAAGGCACTACTGCTGGTTCCCTGCCTGGGACTGGCGGCTTGCGCCATCAAGCCGCCGTCTGCAACGCAAGCGCAGCCGCGCATCGACGAATTGCCCATGTACGGAGGTATGGACCGATCCGCCGCCGCCGAACTTGAGGTCAGCGATAAAAAGCTTGTTGCGGATGCTGTCCAGGCGTTCGGCTCCGCCGACAAGGCTTCGCGGGCGTGGGTGTCCCAGGGATACCGTTTTTATCAAGCCGACCAGTTGGGCATGGCGATGCGCCGCTTCAATCAGGCCTGGCTGTTGAATCCGAACAACCCCGAGGTCTATACCGGCTTTGCCGCCGTGCTGCATGACCAGAATAAGTTCTGCCAGGCCATGAGCATGATGGATTTGGCGATCAGCCATGATCCCCCCACCTTCCAGGGTATCTATGCGGATGCCGGGCGTATCGCGGCCCGCTGCGCGGCGGAAGACAAGACGCTGCCTCCCGAAGCGCGGGTGGCGGCAACTGCCCGTTCCGACGAGTGGTACCGCAAAGGCGAGGCCGTCGAACCGGATAAGGGGTATCTGTATTCGTCCTGGGCCACCGCCTATTACTGGCGCGGGCAATATGACCAGGCCTGGGCGATGGTTGTCCGCGCGCGCGCGGCGGGCGGATCGCCAAGCCCGAAATTCATCGACATGCTAAGCGCCCAAATGCCGGAGCCGCGCACATAGGCCGCCCATCATGCGGGTGAATCCGGCTGCGCTGGCGGCATTTGCGATATTCTGCTGACCATCATGATCAAAGCTCTATGGTTGGCGTTGGGCTGCGTGATGCTGGCATTGGGCGTCATCGGCGCGTTCTTGCCGGTCATGCCGACGACGATTTTCCTGATTTTGGCGGCGGGCTGCTTTTCGCGCTCGTCTCCGCGCCTGGAAAAATGGCTGCTGGATAGTCCGACTTACGGGCCGCCCCTGCGTATCTGGCGTGAACAGAAGGCGGTGTCGCGCAAGGGCAAAACCTACGCTTGCCTGGGCATGGTGGCGGGATACGGTATTTTCTGGTGGAGCGCGCATCCGTCGTGGCCTATTGCTGCGGGCGTTGGCCTGTTCTTTCTGGTCAGCGCGGCGTATGTGCTCAGCCGCCCGGCACCCAAGATGACGACGGGTGCCGGTAGCGAGCCTTTTCAACGATAGGGCTGCGCGCCGTACTGGCGCGGGGGCATTCAGCCTTTTGTGTTCAGTGTGAATGCCGGGGATCGCCCCGCGTTTCGATCACTTTCAGATAAAGCGTTGCGGGTTCCAGGCAACCGCCGGTCGACAATTGGCCGACCAGTTGCCGATAGAGCTCCTGCCAGGGCGTTTGCGACGCAGGTGGCTGGTATGCCGGTTCCTGTTTGCGCCGTTCCATTTCCGCGTCGTCCACCAACGCGGTCACGCTGCGCTGGTTCAAGTCGACACGGATCTTGTCGCCCGTGCGCAGCAGCGCCAGGCCCCCGCCCGCGGCGGCTTCCGGTGACATGTTCAGGATGGAGGGGCTGGCCGATGTGCCGCTTTGGCGGCCGTCACCCAGGCAAGGCAGCGAGTCCACGCCGCGCTTGATCAGGTGCGAAGGCGGGGCCATGTTGACGACCTCTGCGCTGCCCGGATAGCCCACCGTGCCGGCGCCACGTATCACCAGAATGCAGTGCTCGTCGATGTTCAGCGATGGGTCTTCAATACGGGCGTGATAGTCCTCGGGGCCTTCGAACACGATGGCGCGCGCCTCGAAGGCGTTCTCCGATCCGGGCTCCGACAGATACGTGCGGCGGAAGGCTTCGCCCACGACCGACATCTTGATGATGGCGCTGTCGAAGAAGTTGCCCGACAGCACGATGAAGCCGGCGCGGTGCTTGAGCGGCGCCTCGCAGGTGCGGATGACGTCGGCGTCGCGGGTCTTGGAGGCGGCGGCGATGTCGCCGATGGTTTTGCCGGACACGGTGGCGCAGTCTGCGTGCAGGCGGCCCGCGGCCAGCAGTTCGTGCATGACGGCGGGCACGCCGCCCGCCCGGTGGAAGCCTTCGCCCAGGTGTTCGCCGGCCGGCACGCAATTGACCAGCAGCGGCACGTCTTCGCCCAGCCGCTGCCAATCGTCCAGGCTGAGGTCGATGCCGGCGTGGCGGGCCATGGCGATCAAATGCGGCGGACAGTTGCTGGACGCGCCCAGCGCCGACGCCACGACGATGGCGTTTTCAAAGGCCTGGCGGGTCAGGATGTGTGACGGCCGCAGGTCTTCGCGCACCATGTCGCAAATGCGCATGCCGGTGGCGTAGGCCATCTGCGCGCGTTCGCGATAAGGCGCGGGAATGCTGGCGCAGGTGGGCAGCGACATGCCCAGGGCTTCCGCCAGTGAATTCATGGACAGCGCCGTGCCCATGGTGTTGCAGTGCCCGACCGACGGCGACGATGCCGTGGCCAGCGTCATGAAACCTTCGTAGTCCAGTTTGCCCGCCGCCATCAGGTTGCGCGCATGCCAGATGACGGTGCCGGAACCCACCCGCTGGCCGTCGTGCCAGCCGTCCAGCATCGGCCCGCCCGACAGCACGATGGCGGGCAGGTCGACGGTGGCGGCGGCCATCAGGCAAGCGGGGGTGGTTTTGTCGCAACCGGTGGTCAGCACCACGCCGTCCAGCGGATAGCCGTGCAAAATCTCCACCAGCCCCAGATAGGCCAGATTGCGGTCCAGCGCCGCGGTGGGCCGCCGGCCTTGCTCGGCCAGCGGATGCACCGGGAACTCCATCGGGATGCCGCCCGCGTCCCGGATACCCGCCTTGATGCGCTCGGCCAGCGCCAGGTGATGCCGGTTGCAGGGCGCCAGGTCGCTGCCGGTCTGGGCGATGCCGATGATCGGCCGCCCGGACTGCAGCTCTTGCCGCGTCAGGCCGTAGTTAAGATAGCGCTCGACGTAGATCGCCGTCATATCGGCGTGCGAGGGGTCGTCGAACCATTTCTGGCTGCGCAACTTGCGGGGTATCTGAGACATGGGTGACTCGCTTGCTTCGCTTGGGCGTCAGGTGATAAGACGTCAATACCGAGACGTCGGTAAACAGGCCTTAGTTACGCGCCTTCTGGATCTCGTCGTTCATCTGCTTGATGAGTTCGGGGCCCAGTTCCTGGGTGTACTTGTCGACCACCGGCTGAACCTTCTGGCGCATGCGGGCCACTTCCTCGGGGCTGACGGTATTGATCTTCATGCCGGCCTTTTCAAGCGTCGCCATGGCCTTGGTCGAATCCTCGCGGCTGTCCTTGCGTTCGAAATCGCGCGAGGCCGCCGCGGCCTGCCGGATCAGCTTCTGTTCGTCAGGCGACAAGGTGTCCCACCATTTCTTCGAGGCCAGCACCACCCACGGCGTGTAGACGTGGCGCGTGATGGTCAGGAAGGGCTGCACTTCGTAGAACTTGCTGCTTTGGATGGTGGTGATGGGATTTTCCTGCCCATCGACCGTGCGCGTTTCCAATGCGGTGAACAGTTCCGAGAACGGCATGGGCACGGCGTTCGCGCCCAGCGTGTTGAAGACACCCAACGCGATCTGGTTCTGCATGACCCGCAGCTTGATGCCTTGCATGTCTTCCGCGCGCACGATCGGATGCTTGGAATTGGTCATGTTGCGAAAGCCGTTTTCCCAATAGACCAGGCCAACCAGGCCCTTGGCTTCGAGCTTCTTCAACAGGTCCTGGCCCACCTTGCCATCCAGCACGGCGTCGGCTTCCTTTTCGCTGTTGAACAGGAAGGGCAGGTCGAACACGCCAAATTCCTTGACCATGCCTGCCAATGGCGCGGTGGAACCCACCATCATTTCCTGTGCGCCGCCGGCCAGGGCGCCCTGCATTTGTTCATCGGAACCCAGTGTGGCGGAACCGAAGGTCCTCATCTTCAGCTTGCCGTCGCTGACTTTTTCAAGCTCTTGCGCCAGGAAGCGCGCGGCGCGGCCCTGGACGCTTTCTTCGTTCAGGCCGTAGCCGAAGCGGATCAGGCGCGGCTTGACGTCGGCCGCCGCGGCCACGCCGGCCACGGCGCAGGACAGCGCGGTAGCCAGCACAAGTAGACGGGTCTTGAATCGAATGGTCATGGTGCTCCTCCTTGGGGTTTTCTCTATGCCGCTAGTGCATCCAGCGTGCGGGTACGGTGATCAGTTCTGGGAAGATCACCAACAGAATCAGCAAGATCGCGTAGGCCACGACGTAGCGCCACACGCCCTTGCAGATAGTTTCCATATTGATGCGGGCCACGCCGCACACCACGTTCAGCACCGTGCCCACGGGCGGGGTCAAGAGACCCACGCAGCCGACCATGACGAACATGACGCCGAAGTAGACGGGGTCGATGCCGGCCTTGGTGACAACCGGCATCAGCACCGGCGCCAGGATCAGAATGGTGGGCGTCAGGTCCATGACCGTGCCGATCAGGATCAACAGGAGCAGCAGCGCGAACATCAGCAGCTTGGGCTGGTCCATGATGGGTTCCAGCAGCGCGATGAGATCTTGCGGCATGTCAGCCAGCGTGATCATGTAGGACGACACCATCGCGGCGGCCACCAGGAACATCACCACGGCCGTGGTGCGCGCGGCGTTGACGAACAACGGCACCAGGTCCCGCAAGCCGATCTCGCGGTAGACGAACAGGCTGACGGCCAGCGCGTAGACGGCCGCCACCACGGCCGCTTCGGTCGGCGTAAAGATGCCGCCGCGCAGCCCGCCAATGATGATGACGGGCAGCATCAACGCCCACAGCGATTCGCGCAGCGCTTTCCAGCGGTTGCTCCAGGGCTCGCGCGGCGTAGGCGTGATGCTGCCGTGCTTGCGCGCCACCCAGGTCCATACCGCCACCAAGGTCATGCCCATCATCAGCCCGGGCGCGATGCCCGCAAAGAACAGCTTGGTGATCGACACATTCGTGGCCACGCCAAAAATGATGAACGAGATGGACGGGGGAATGATGGGGGCGATGATGCCGCCCGCAGCGATCAGCCCCGACGCCTGCCCGGCGTCATAGCCTTTTTCGCGCAGCATGGGGATCAGCAGGGAACCCAGCGCGGCGGCATCGGCCACGGCCGAGCCCGATAACGCGGCCAGCAGCACGCTGGCAAAAATGGCCACATAGCCCAATCCGCCCTGAATATGGCCGACGAACATGCTGGCCAGACGCACGATGCGGCGTGAGATGCCGCCCGCGTTCATGAGCTCGCCCGCCAGCATGAATAGCGGCACCGCCATCAGTGTGAAGCTGTTGGCGCCCGTCAACATGTTCTGCGCCAGGATCTGGGTGTCGAAGAAATTCAGTTGGAACATCATCGCCAGGGCGCTAAGCAGCAGCGCGAAGGCAATCGGCATGCCCAGGGCGATCAGCCCAAGCAGCACTAGCAGGAAGACGGTCAGGATCATTACGAGTTTCCGGGCGGGGCAGGGAGGCGGATGCGGGGGGCGGGCAGGGCCGGGATCAGATGGCGGGGTCTTCCGGGCTGGATTCAGCCGGCAAGCGGCCGCCGGCCAGCACACGGATGATGTCGATCACGGTCAGGATGCCCATGGCGACCGAGGCGTAAAGCGCCGCGGTGGTAAACACCGCCAGGCGCATGCCCGTCACGGGCAGCACGGTGCCCATGCCGATCACGGTCTGTACCCAACTGCCTTGCGCCATCAGCCAAAGCACCCACAGCACCAGCAATTGGCAGAACACGTGCGACACGCGGCGGGCCCTGGGGCCGAAGCGGTCGACCAGCATGGTGACGCCGATGTGGTGGTGGTCGCGTAGCGCAATCACCGCGCCCAGGAAGATCAGCCAGACGAAGGCCAGGCGGGACACCTCGTCTGACACATTGATGCCGGAATTGAACAGGTAGCGCAGCGCCACGTTGCCGAACAGCAGGACGACCATGACGACCAGACAGGCCACCATCAGCCAGGTCTGCAACTTGAAACACCAGTCGGCGGCGCGGGCCAACGGTGAGCCGCCGGGCCGCCCGGGATGGGAAGCTTGCATGTTTGTCTCCTACCCCGTTTTCCGGGGCTTTTTTCGCTTATGCTTTTGCGGATGTTAGCGCTAACATTTTGACTTTGGCAAGCCCTGTTTTTTGCGTCAGACTACGCGCTTCCCATTCGACCACGAGGCCCAATGTCCGTCCGTAAACCCCGAAGCTCACACGCTGGCCGCGTCACCATGCAAGAGGTTGCACGCCGTGCGGGCGTCAGCGCCATCACGGTGTCGCGCGCGCTGCGTACGCCTGACAAGGTGGCCGAGGCCTTGCGCCTGCGCATCGCCCGGGTCTGCCAGGATTTGGGCTACGTGCCCAACCATGCCGCCAGCGCGTTGGCGTCGGCACGGTCGCAAACCATCGTGGTGTTGATTCCGTCGTTGAGCAACGTGGTGTTCGTGGACATTATTTCCGGCATCAAGGAAGTGCTGGACCAGCAGGGTTATCACATGCTGATCGGGGTGACGGGGTATTCGCCGGACGCGGAAGAAGCCTTGCTGCGCAAGTATCTGCAGCATTCGCCGGACGGGGTGATCTTGACCGGTATCGACCACAACCCAGGCACCTGGACATTGCTGCGCACGCAGCGGATCGCCACGGTGCACACCATCGAAACGCTGGCCGATGGCGAGGACATGAGCGTGGGCTTTTCCCAGTTTGATTCGGGCTATGCCGCTTGCCGCCACCTGGTGGAGCGCGGCCGCCGCCGCATCGGCATCATCGGGGCTCAATTGGACCCGCGTTCGCTGCGCCGCTGCGAGGGCGCGCGGCAGGCGCTGCGCGACGCGGGCTGCTACGACGCCACGCTTGAAATCATGACGCCGGAGAAGTCGTCCATCAGCCTGGGCGCGTCCTTGCTGGAAACGTTGCGCACCCAGCATCCCGATTGCGATGCCGTCTTCTTCTGCAACGATGACCTGGCGCAGGGCGCGGTGTTTCAGTGCGGCAGGCTGGGCGTGCGCGTGCCGGAGCAGATGGCCATCATTGGCTTTCATGACCTGGCCGGAACCGCCTGGACCACGCCGCCCTTGTCGACCATCGCCACGCCGCGCTACCAGATCGGCCTGTCGGCTGCCGACCTGTTGATGCGGCATCTGGCCGGTGAGCCTGTCGCCCAGCGGCATGTGGACTTGGGTTTTACCCTGGTGCAGCGCGAAACCAGTTGAAAGGCGGCGGCGTCATGCCGCGCGGCGCAGCGCCAGAAACACGCCCGAGGCCATGATCAGCCCCATGCCCGCCAAGGCCAGGCCGTCTGGCGGCCGTTGAAACCAGAACGTGCTGAACAAAACCGCCAGCAGCAGTTGGAAGTAATTCAAGGGCGCCAGCGTGGCGGCCGATACGCGCTGGAACGCGGCAATCAGCAACACCTGCGCCAAGCCACTGCACGCGCCCAGCGCGATGATCAGCGTGGCATCGGCGGGGCCGGGCCAGGGGTCCGGCAGGAAGAAGGGGGCGGGCAGCGCCGTGACAATCAGACAGATGATCGCGGTATAGGCGTATTGGACCGGCCCGGGCACCTTGCCGGACAGCTTGCGCGTCAGCACCTGGAAAATCGCGTAGCACACGGCCGAGACCGCCATCAACAGCGTGCCCAGCAGCGGCAAGTCGGCGCCGGGGCGCACAATCAACAGCATGCCGGCAAAGCCCGCGGCTACCGCCACCCACTGCACGGGCCGCACCCGTTCGCGCAGCAGCCAGGGCGACAGCGCCACCATGATGAGCGGTGAGGTGAAATAGATGGCGGTGGCTTCCGACAGCGGCATCCAGATCAGCGCGGTCATGAAGCACGTGGCCACCGTGGCCAGCGTCACCCCGCGCAGCACCAGCAGCGGTTTCTCGGGCGCGTCGCGCAAGCGCAGGCCGGGGGCGTGGCGCCACAGCATGTACACGGCCAGGACAATCACCGCCAAATACCGCATCACGTTCAGAAAGGGCGCGGGATAGCGTTCCAGCATGTGCTTGGAACCGGCGTCAAACGTGGCGAATGCCACCAGCGCCGCGAAGAACAGCAGGATGCCCGCGTTGCGCGACGCGGCGGGGGCGGGCAGGACGGCGTCTGGAACGGAGGCCATGGAAGGATTTGCGCGTCAGGCGCTGGCCTGGCCCATGCCTTGCAGGAAGGCGTCCAGCGCGGGGCCGATGGCCTGGACCATGTAGCCGCCTTCCTGCACCACGACGGTCGGCACGCGCAGGCTGGCCACGCGCGCGCCGATGTCGCGGTAGGCGTCGATGTCCAGCTTGAGCACGCTGATGGGATCGTCTTTGTAGGTGTCGAAGCCCAACGCCAGCACCAGCGCTTGCGGCCCGTAGCCGGCCAGCGCCGTCAATGCCGTGTCCAGCGCGGCCAGGAAGGGATCGTTGCCGGACCCATGCGCAAGTGGCAGGTTCAGGTTGTAGCCTTCACCGGCGCCGTGGCCGCGTTCGTCCGCGTAGCCGGTATAGAACGGGTAGTAGGCGCTGGGGTCGGCGTGCAGCGACACGGTCATGACGTCGGCGCGCTGGTAGAAGATGTTCTGCGTGCCATCGCC
Source organism: Achromobacter spanius (assembly GCF_002812705.1). NCBI lineage: Bacteria > Pseudomonadati > Pseudomonadota > Betaproteobacteria > Burkholderiales > Alcaligenaceae > Achromobacter > Achromobacter spanius. The sequence goes on from NZ_CP025030.1 coordinate 3,319,617, forward strand.
ATGGTGCGCGTCCACGTCCAGCACCGCCACCTTGGACCAGGTTTGCAGCAAGCGGCTGGCCGCCGCCGCGCTGCTGTTCAAGTAGCAGAAGCCGCCGGCGCGGTCACGATGCGCGTGATGGCCGGACGGACGGCACAGCGCGTAGGCCATGCCCGCCGTGCTGGCGACATGGTCCGCCGCCGCCACCGCGCTATGGGTTGACCGCAGCGCCGAGCGCCAGGTGTGCGGGCCGATCGGGCAAGACAGGTCGCTCAGGTAGTAGCCCGTTTGCGCCACGATGGACGGCGAAGGGCACGGCCCGCGCCCGGCCTGTTCGATGCGGCCGCTGTAGTAAGGCGACAGGTTGGGCAGGACTTCCGGCCCGGGGTCCACGCCGGGCGCCTTCAGCGACTGCCAGCGGGTGTAGGCGGTTTCCAGGTAGTTCAGGTAGTCGGCGCTGTGAATGTTCTCGAGCGGCTTGCGGCCGTAGTCGGAAGGGGCTTCCACGAGGATGCCGCGCGCCGCCAGCGCGCCTTGCAGGCTTTCCGCTCGCGACGGCAGATCGGTGGGGGCGCTGAGCCGGCCCAGCCGCATGAACTGCTGCGGGGTGTGCAGCAATTGTTCTTCCGAGAAAAACGCCTTCATGATGATCCTCGCTGATGCGTCAGGCCTGCTTGATTTCGATTTCGACAAAAACGAATTCGGTATCGCCGGGATTGATGACGTTGTGCTCAACGCCAACCGGTCGATAGTAGGCGATGCCCGTCGTAAGCTGGCTGGTGACCTGGCCGGTAGGCGTGTCCAACAGCAAGGGGCCGGTGGTCTGCGGGACCACCACGTAGTTCATGCCATGGCGATGCCAGCCCGTTTCGCCACCGGGCGGAAAGCGCCATTCGGTGACGGTGACCAATTCGTTATCGATCTGCACGGTGGGAATGGCGGCGGGACGTTGCACGAGGAATGCTCCTGAGGTTGGCTCGGGGTTTTCTTGCGGGGAAGGGCATTTGTGATCAGGCCATTGTCGCCTGAGTGGGGTCCCAGTGCTGGCCGGGCACGGCGGCGATCAGCTGCCGCGTGTAGGCATCCTGGGGGTTGTCGAAAATCTGTGACGGCGAGCCGTACTCGACCACCTTGCCACGATGCATCACCAGCACCGAATTGCAGATCTGAGCGGCAACCCGCAGGTCGTGCGTGATGAACACCAGCGCAATCTGCAAGCGCTGTTGCAGGTCATGCAGCAGTTGCAGCACCTGGGCCTGCACCGACACATCCAGCGCCGATACCGATTCATCGGCCACCAGTACCTTGGGCTCCAGCGCCAGCGCGCGCGCGATGCCGATGCGCTGGCGCTGCCCGCCCGAAAACTGATTCGGATAGCGGTCAAAGGCGGACGGATCCAGGCCCACCAGCGACAACAGTTCGCGCACGCGGGCCTCGGCCTTCGCGCGCGGCACGCCGTTGGCCACCGGGCCGTCACTGATGATGCGTCCCACGGTGTGGCGCGGGTTGAGCGATGCGAACGGATCCTGGAAGATCATCTGGATGTCGTGGCGCATCGGGCGAAAGCGCGACTCCGACATCTTGGCGATGTCCTGGCCGTTGAAGATCAATTGCCCGCCGTTGATGCCCACCAGCTTCAGCAGGCATTTTCCGATGGTCGATTTTCCCGACCCCGATTCCCCCACGATGCCCAGCGTTTCGCCGCGCCGCACGGTGAAGCTGACGCCGTCCACGGCATGCACTTCACGTTTTCCGCCCAGCCAGCCATGGCCGATCACGTAGGTTTTCTTCAGGTCTTTCACTTCCAGCACGGGCGTGTCGTCCCCGGTTGCCGCGCGTTCTTCGCCACGGCGGTGCGGCACCGCCGCGATCAGGCGCTGGGTGTAGGGGTGGCGCGGTCGGTTCAAGACCTCGTCGGCGGGGCCTTGCTCCACCAGCACGCCTTTTTCCATGACGGCAACGCGATGGGCAATTTCGGCCACCACGCCGAAATCGTGCGTAACGAACATCACGCCCATGCCTTTTTCCTTCTGGATGCGGGCGATCAGCGCCAATATCTGCGCCTGCGTGGTGACGTCCAGCGCCGTGGTGGGCTCATCTGCAATCAGCAGCGCTGGCTCCAGAGCCAGCGCCATGGCGATCATCACGCGCTGGCGTTGGCCGCCCGACAAGCGGAACGGATAGACGTGGTAGAGCGTGGCCGGGTCCGGCAGGCCCACGAAGTCCAGCAGTTCCAGCGTGCGCCGCATGCGTTCGGCGCCCGGATAGGCGTTGTGGACGCGCATGACTTCACTGATCTGTTCACCCACCGTCATCAGCGGGTTCAGGGCCGACAGCGGCTCCTGGAAGATCATCGCCATGTCCTTGCCGCGCATGGCTTGCAGGGTGGCTTCGTCTTGCCGCAGCAGGTCTTTGCCACGGAACAGAATGCGGCCTTGCTGCGGCGTCAGGTAGTCGGGCAAGAGGCCCATGATGGCGTTGGCGCTCATGGACTTTCCCGAACCGGACTCGCCCACGATGCAGAGGATTTCGCCGGCGTGGATATCGTACGAAATGTCCTGCACGGCAAAGGGGCGGTCGCCGCCCCGGGGCAGCGCAATGCTCAGGTTCTGGATGGACAGCAGAGGCGTGGCTTCGGTCATGTCGGCCTCCTATTCGCCGCGCTTGCGCAGTTGGGGGTTCAGGGCGTCGTTCAAGCCTTCGCCGATCAGGTTGATGGCCAGCACCGTCAGCAAGATGGCCACGCCGGGCCAGACGCTCATCCACCAGGCTTCGCGGATCATCGTGCGTGCCGCGCCGATCATGAAGCCCCAGCTCATCAGGTTGCGGTCGCCCAGGCCCAGGAAGGACAGGGACGATTCCGTCAGGATGGCGGTCGCCACCATGAACGAGGCCGACACAATGATGGGCGACATGGCGTTGGGCAGGATCTGGGTGCTGACGATGCGCGCGGGCGTCTGGCCGATGACGATGGCGGCCTGGACGAATTCGCGCTGCTTGAGCGTCATGAATTCCGAACGCACCAGCCGCGCCGCCGGTGGCCAGGACACCACGGCGATGGCCCCCATGATGGAATACACCGACGGGCTCAGGATGGCCACCAGCACCACCGCCATGGCCAATTGCGGAATGGTCTGGAAGAACTCGGTGAAGCGCATCAGCGCGTCGTCCACCCGCCCGCCGCAGTAGCCGGCCACCGACCCGATCAGGATCCCGAACAGCAGCGCCACCGCGGTCGACAGCAGGCCCACCATCAGCGACACGCGCGCGCCCCAGACAAGACCCGCCGTGATGTCGCGCCCCAGCATGTCGGTGCCAAAGGGGTAGGCGGCATTGGTGAACGGCGGAATCAAGGGGTCGGCCACCATCATCCAGGGCGACTCTTCATACAGCAGCGGGGCGGCCAGCGCGACGATCACCACGATCAGCATGATGGCAAGGCCAGCCACTGCGCCGTAGTTGCGCATATAACGTTGGGCAAATGACTTCATGCGGCGGCTCCTTGCTGCGCACCGGCGCCAATGCGCGGATCGATCAGGCGGTACAGCACGTCGGTCAGCAGGTTGAACACCACCACCATGATGGAAGTGACGAGGAAGATGCCCAGCAGCAATTGGTAGTCGCGTTGCAGCAGGGCGTCGAACATCAGGCGGCCGATGCCCGGCCACGCGAACACGGTTTCGGTCAGCACCGCGCCGCCGGCCATCTGGCCAAGCTGGATGCCGGCGAAGGTGATGACGGGCAGCAGGGCGTTGCGCAACACGTGGGCGCGAATCACGCGGCTGGGGCTTACCCCCTTGGCGCGCGCCGTCTTCACGAAGTCCATGCCGATCACTTCCAGCATCGACGCCCGCGTCAAGCGCACGTAGACGGCCATGAAGAAGCAGCCCAGGGTGACGGTAGGCAGGATCAGATGTTGCGCGATGTCCGAGGCGCGGGCCCATCCGGTCAAGCCGGCGCCCACGGTTTCCATGCCGAAGGCGGGCAGCCAGCCCAGCACCACCGAGAACAGCAGAATGCCCATCAGCGACAGCCAGAACAGCGGCGTGGCGTACAGCAGCAGCGCGCCCGTCATGACCGAGCTGTCGATCCAGCGGCGCTTGTTGCGGTAGCGCGCCTTGGCGGCGACTACACCCAGGAACACGCCCAGCACAATGGAAAACACAAAGGCGCAGGACATCAGCAGGAACGTCGCGGGCAGGCGTTCAACGATCAGGTCCAGCACCGGCACGTGGTTGCGATATGAAAAGCCCAGGTCCAGTTGCACCACGCCCTTGAGATACAGCATGAGCTGCGTCATGATGGGCTTGTCCAGCCCGAAGGCCACGCGCAACTGGTCGACGTAGGCGGCATCGCCCGCGCCGGCCTGGCCCGCCAGCACAGCGGCGGGGTCGCCGGGCGCCAGGCGGATCAGGAAGAAATTGATGATCACCACGCCCAGCACGACCACCAGGGCCTTGCCGATGCGGGACAACAGAAAAGACAGGAATTTCATGCTTGATGTCCTTCTCAGGCTGGCGTGGGCAGCCCAGGGCCTGCCCGCCGCGCGGCCGGGATCCGCCGCCGCGGGGAGCTCCGCGGCGGCGTCTTGCTGCGCTTACTTTTCGATGTAGACGTCGTCGAACGATTCGTTCAGGCCAATGGCGGTCTTGACCAGGTTCTTGACGTTGGCGCGGTACAGGGTGGGGAACTCCATATCCACCATGAAGCCGTTGGCCACTTCGTTGACCAGCGTCGTCTGCAGCTTGGAGTAGATCTCCTGGCGCTTGGCCGGGTCGACTTCAGAGGCGGCCGCTTCCCACAGCTTGTCGGTCTCGGGGTTGCTGTAGCCCTGCACGTTGGCAAACGGCGACCCCTTGACGATGTTCGACGAGATATACAGACGCTGTACGCCCAGCGCCGGGTCGCCGTACTGGTAGGTGAAGTTGGTGGTCAGGTCGAAGTCCCAGTTGCCGGTGCGGCTGGCCCAGCCGCCCGCGTCGGTGGATTCCAGGTTCACCTTGAAGCCCAGTTGTTCCAGCGCCTGCTTGGTGTATTCGCCCAGGCGGTCCCAGGTGGAGCCGTACGGGAAGCTCAGTTGGCGGATCGTGTAGTCCTCGGGCTTGATGCCCGATTCCTTGATCAGCGCGCGCGCCTTCTTCATGTCAAAAGGCATGGGCGGCGTGTTCTTGTCGTAGAACATTTCGGTGGTCACGAACGGGCCGGTCGACACTTTGCCCAGGCCGAAGAAAATATTGTTGACCACCATCTGACGGTTCATCGCAGCCATGACCGCTTGACGCACCTTCAGATTGTCGAAGGGCGGCTTGCGCATGTTGAAGAGCAGGTAGGCCTGCGGCGAGAACATTTCCCAGCCGGCGGTGGTGTATTCCACCTTGGGCAGGGCGCGCAGGCGCTTGATGTCGACGTTGTCCACGTCGCCGCCGCGCAGCACGTCCACGCTGCCGCGCTCGAAGGCCACCGCGCGCGAGGCTGCGTCCGGGATCACGTTGAACACCAACTCGTCCAGGTACGGCATGCCCGGCTTCCAGTAGTTGGGGTTACGCGTCAGCTTGATGTATTCGCCACGCTTCCATTCCTTGAACATGAACGGGCCCGTGCCCACCGGCTTCTGGTTCGCCGGATTGGTCATGAAGTCGGTGCCGGCGTACAGATGCTTGGGCATCATGGGTGCAAAGCCCGGTTCGAACATCAGCATGAAGGCCGGGAAGGCGGTCTTCAGCTTGATGACGACGGTCTTGGCGTCGGGCGCGGTGACCGAATCGACGAACTTGTTCAGGATGACGCGGGCGCGCGCATGCGTCTTGGGCAGCATCTCGGCCAGCGAGAACACAACGTCTTCGGACGTGAACGGCTTGCCGTCATGCCACTTGACGTTGTCTTGCAGGTGGAAGGTATAGGTCAAGCCATCTGCCGACGCTTCCCAGGACTTTGCCAGGCCGGGCTTGGGCTTCAGGCTGGTGTCGTAGGTCAGCAGGCTTTCGTAGATCTTGCCCGCGACGAATTGCGTGGGCCCTTGCTGGTTGATGGCCGTGACGATCACAGGCGGCTCGGGCTGAACAATCATGTTCAGAGTGCCGCCCTTGGTCTGAGCCAATGCCTGGGTGGCGGGTAGCGCGGCCGCAAGGACCAATGCGCCGATGCTTAGGGAGAACCATTTCTTCGATTTCACTGCGAGCCTCCGGGCTGGAAAGGGACTGACAGGTGACCGCCGCTGCGCGGCGGATGCCGTGCTTTGACAAGCAAACCTTGTGCCACCTGGGTTTCTCAGGGGTACTACAGGTGAAGCCGCTACAGCCATGCTTCGTACAGGTGCTGGGTAAGACAGGCCGCGCACCATTGCGGCGAAATCGGCGGTGCACCGCGGCGTGCCTGAGGACGTCGGCAAGGGCGGTGCATTGATCGGACTGAAACGTGGCCGCTAGCGCGCGGCGTTGGCGCGCGCCACCATGGCGTCAAGCAGGACGTTGCAGCCGGCTTCCAGATGCTCGGGCTGCGCGTCTTCAATTTCGTTGTGGCTGATGCCGTCCTTGCACGGCACGAAGATCATGGCGGTCGGCGCCACCGCGGCCATGTAGACCGCATCGTGTCCGGCGCCCGTCACGATGTTCATGGCGGGCAGGTGGCGCTGGGCCGCGCCCTGGCGCACCTTGTCCACCAGGTCGGTGTCGAACGGTGTCGGGCGGAAATACTGCACGTCTTTCAGATCGACTTGCACGCCATGGGCCACCGCGATGTCATCGCAGGCGCGCCGCCATTGCTGGTCCATGCGCGTCAAGGTGGCTTCGTCTTCGTGGCGCAGGTCGGCGGTAAAACGGACCTGGCCCGGGATGACGTTGCGCGACCCGGGATGCGCGTGGATTTCTCCGACGGTGCCGCGTCCGTGCGGCTGATGCGCGTTGGCAATGTTGATTACCGCCTGCACCAGAAAGCTGGCGGCAAACAGCGCGTCGCGGCGGATCGCCATCGGGGTGGGGCCGGCATGCATTTCCATGCCCGTCACCGTGATGTCGTACCAGCGCAGGCCAAGCGACCCGGTCACCACGCCGATGGTCTTTTCCTCGTGCTCAAGGATCGGGCCTTGTTCGATATGGGCTTCAAAATAGGCGTCAACCGGACGCCCGCCCACCGGGTCCGCACCCGCATAGCCAATGGCCGCAAGCTCGTCGCGCACGGCGATACCTTGAGCGTCTTGCGCCGACAGCGCTGTTTCCAAGGGAAATTTTCCGGCGAACACGCCGGACCCCATCATCACGGGCACAAAGCGCGATCCTTCCTCGTTGGTCCAGATGGCCAGTTCCAGCGGCGCTTCGGTCTGCGCGCCGGCATCGTTCAATGTGCGCATCACTTCAAGCCCGGCCAGCACGCCATAACAGCCGTCGAACTTGCCGCCGGTGGGCTGCGTATCGATGTGGCTGCCGGTCATGACGGGCGGCAGGTCGTTGTTGCGGCCCGCGCGGCGCGCAAAAATATTGCCGACCTGGTCCACCCTGACGGTCAGGCCTGCTTCGCGCATCCAGGCGGTGACCAGGTCGCGGCCTTGGCCGTCCAGCGCGGTGAGCGCCAGGCGGCAGTTGCCGCCTTTGGGGGTAGCGCCAATTTGCGCCAGATCCATCAAGGACTGCCACAGCCGTTGGCCATTGATGGACAGGGAAGACGATGTCATGGGGCGCCTCGATGGTCGGAAAGTGAGTCGAAGTCTTCGCGCAGCCTGGCCAGGATGCCCAACAGGTGCGTGTGCATGGCGTGGCGCGCGCGGATGGGGTCCCGCGCCGTGATGGCGGTCAGGATGCGCTGATGCTCGGCCTGGGCGGCGGCCCAGGCTCGTGTGGTGACAAAGTAGTCCTGCATGCGGCTGTACACCGAGCTGGCTTGGCTCAGGTTCCACAAGTGCGCCACGGCCGAGGCCAGCGCGGCATTGCCGCAGGCCGCGCCAATGGCGCTGTGGAACGCGCGGTCGTGGTCGCCGGGCGACTCGGTCAATGACATGGCGGCGTGGGCGTCGCGGATGGCGGCGATTTGCGCGGGGGTGGCCTGATGCGCGGCCAGCGCGGCGCATTCCGGTTCAATCAGCATGCGCGCTTCCAGCAGATCGAAGGGACCGATGTCGTCCTGCCCGGCGAGCATGGCCGCGCCGGTGGCGGGCAGGGCGGGAAACGCGGCGCCGTCGGGCGCGATGGTGACGAACACGCCCGTGCCCACCCGCACTTCCACATAGCCTTCGATCTCCAGGGCAATCAACGCTTCGCGGATGGACGCCCGGCTGACTTGCAGTTGTTCCGCCAGCTCGCGCTCGGACGGCAAGCGTCCGCCCCGAGCAAAGTCGCCCGCCCGGATGCGGCCGGCGATCTGGTCGGCAATCATGCGGTAAAGGCGGGTGGCGGCGACAGCCTGGAAAGTGCTCATCAATGGGACGTTGCTATGGCCTGGTGGTCAGGCCACCAATATAGGCACGTCGCCATTGAAATAGAAGGGAAATATCGCGTCTTCAGGGAAAACGATCAGAGGGATTCCACGGCTTCCTATCTGGTGGTCAGGCCAGTTAGGAAGCGCGCGGTAGGACTATTGCTGTCCGTTGTCGCCGTCGGGTTCCGGCGTCTGCGTGAAAGCGCGAACCAGGCGGGCGATGCCGTCCAGTTCGTCGTGCGCGCCCACCACCCATTCGGGCTTTTCGAAGGGGCTGTCGGAAGGCGCGTTGTCCATGCTTGCCTTCAGATCGTTCAGCAGTTCCAGTGCCATGTCGGTGGCTTGGGGGCTGCTGCGGGTGGAAAGGGCGATGGCAATTGCCAGCGCCTGGCGCATGGCCAGCAGGCGGCCGTCCAGTTCAGTGCCCATGAGGCGTCCTTGTTATGCAACGTGAAAGGGGGCATTTTAAGGGCGGGGCAAGTCGCGCGCGCGGGGGCGACCGGGGTTTGCGCAAGATCAAGATGCGGCGGCAGGCATGGGCGAATAATCCCGGGTATGCAAGCCGCCCTACGCCCATCCGAATCGCCGCCCGCGCCTGTCGCCGCCGCGCCTTTTTTTCCCCCTCAGTTGCTGGCCAGGCTGGACAAGAACGGGCCGCGCTATACGTCGTATCCCACGGCCGACCGCTATCACGGCAATTTTGGTAAACAAGACTATCGGCTGGCGCTGCGACAGCGGCGCGCCACCTGTCCTACCGAGCCCCTGTCGCTGTACGTGCACATTCCGTTTTGTGATTCGGTTTGCTATTACTGCGCGTGCAACAAGGTGGTGACCCGGCATCACGATCGCGCCGCCCGATACCTGGATGCGCTGGCAAGCGAAATTGCGCTGCACGTCAACGAGCTTGGCGCGGGCGTTCCCGTGTCGCAACTGCATTTTGGCGGGGGCACGCCAACCTTTCTGTCCGACAACGAACTGACCCGTCTGATGCAGGACTTGCGGGCGGCTTTCCAGTTTGCGCCGGATGCCGAGATCTCCATCGAGGTCGATCCCCGCACGGCCACGCCGCAACGCCTGGCGCATTTGCGCGAATTGGGATTCAACCGGCTGAGCTTCGGCGTGCAGGATTTCGATGCGCGCGTGCAAAAGGCAGTGCATCGCGTGCAGTCCTTCGAAGATGTCCGGACGCTGATGCAAAGCGCCCGCGCGCTGGGCTATGACTCGGTCAACATGGATTTGATCTACGGCCTGCCTTTGCAGACCACAGAATCTTTCGCGCGCACGATCAAGCAGGTGGTGGCGCTGCGCCCCGACCGCATCGCGCTCTACGCCTACGCGCACTTGCCAGAACGCTTCAAGCCCCAGCGCCGCATCAATGAAGCAGACTTGCCCGAGCGCGCAACGCGGGTCGGCTTGCTGGGTTCCGCCATCGATGGTTTCTTGCAGCAGGGCTATACCTACATCGGCATGGACCACTTCGCGCTGAACACCGACGCGCTGGCGATCGCCAGGCAGCGGGGTGAACTGCATCGCAATTTTCAGGGTTACAGCACGCAGCCTGATCGTGACCTGATCGCGCTGGGCGTGTCGGCCATCGGTCGCATCGGCAACACGTACAGCCAAAACGCAAAGGTGCTGGATGCGTACTATGGCGCCATCGAAGCCGGTCATTTCGCGGTCGAACGGGGCCTGACGCTGTCGCCCGACGACTTGGTGCGGCGCGACGTCATCATGGACATCATGTGTCAGGGGCGCGTCGACTTCGCCACGGTCGAAGCGCGCCATGGGTTGCGCTTTGGTGACTATTTCAGCCGCGAACTGCTGCAAATGGCCAATCTGGCCCAGTTGGGGCTGGTCAACCTGCGGGCGGGGGACGTGCAGGTGACCGGGTTGGGTTGGTATTTTGTGCGAGCCGTCGCGATGGTGTTTGACGGTTATCTGGGCAGCGTCAGCAGCACTGCCAGCTATTCCCGCATTATTTGACATCGAGGCCTGAGATCGCCGCTGCAAGGCGGTTTCATTCGGCGAACTTTTCCCGCAGGTAGAGCGCCAGCGACAGGTCGTCGGCCAACTGCAGCTTGCGCATGGCGCGGCGCTTGTGGGTGCTGATGGTCTTCTTGCTCCGCATGAGCCGCGCCGCAATCTGCGTGACCGACAGCCCCTGGCTGATGTGACGCAGAATTTCGACTTCCGACGTGGTCAGCATCGCATGCGGGTTGGTAGGCAGAAGCGGGCGGATCTTGCCGTCTTGCACCGAAAGAAAATCATCCTTGCTGCTAAGCACGCCTCGAATGATCTCCGGCAACAGCATCATGCCCCATTGCTTGGCAAGGTAGCCGTTGGCCCCTGCGCGGTAGGCGGCGTATTGCGTTTCCTGCCGGTTGCCGGCCGAAAACGTGATGATCGACAGGGTAGGGTGGTAGCGCCGCAAGCGGCGCAGGAAATTGACGCCGTCCCAGGGTTCCTGGGGCAGGTAGAAGTCGATCAGGGCAACGTCACAGGGTGCTTTGCTCAGTTTTTCCAGCAAGGCGCGGGCGGACGTTTCGCGATGCAGTACCCGAAAGCCCGGCCGGCTTTCCAGGTATGCGCTGACGCCCAGCGCCACGACCGGATGGTCGTCAAGTATTGCGACCTTGATGACCGAAGGCAGGCGCGACAGCAGCAGGTGCCGGCGCCCGCCTGAGCGGCTGCCGCCATCGCCGCAGCGAGACGGGGTTGAAAGCGTTGCCGCTTTGGTCACAAGTTTTGGGACAGCTTTCATCGATGCTCCACAAGCCGGGAAAAAGGACGTTGGTGGCGGGTTCAGCCGGCTAGAGTTGAAGTCCGGAGCACGCTCCGCGGTCAGTCGTAAATTTGCGATGGAAGGTTACGTTTTCGGGCGGCTGTCCGGATAGGAATCACGCGAAAATCAGACCGTTGCACCTTCGAGTGCGCATTCGGTCTTCTCCCCGGCAAGGGGGGCGTGTGCCGGCCTTCGGGATGGGCGCAAAGGGTGCTACAATCGGCAACGTTAATTGCACTCGTTCCGTTGGTGTCCGGGGTTTTCCCCGCGTGGTTCCAGCGTGAATCGATGGCTACAACTTGATTTCTCAATATTTATCGCGCCGCCTTGGGCGCGTTTCATCAGGCTTAGAATCATGTCTTTCCCGCTGGCACGAACTACGACCCGGAACTTTCGCCCTATGTCGCGTTAGTTTTTCGTGCGTCGGGTTCCACCGTGTCAGGTCAGCGGCAGAACTCAGCAAGACAACCAAAAAACGCGGCTCTCAGGCCGCGTTTTTCGTTTCCGTTTCGTTTATTGATTTTCTCGTTCCCAAGAACCCCAGGAAGCACTCCCGATGGTACAGATCACATTGCCCGATGGTTCGCAACGCCAATATCCGGGGCCGGTCACGGTCGCCGAAGTGGCGCAGTCGATCGGTACGGGCCTGGCCAAGGCCGCCTTGGGCGGCCGCGTGACGTTTGACGGCGCGGACTCCAAGCTGGTCGACACCAGCTTCAGCATCGAAGGCGATGCGCGCCTGGCGATCGTGACCGCCAAGGACGCCGACGGCCTGGACCTGATCCGCCACTCCACGGCCCACCTGCTGGCCTATGCCGTGAAGGAGTTGTTTCCGGACGCCCAGGTCACCATCGGCCCCGTCATCGACAACGGCTTCTACTACGATTTCTCGTACAAGCGTCCGTTCACGCCCGAAGACCTGACGGCCATCGAAAAGAAGATGTCCGAGCTGGCCAAGAAAGACGAAATCGTGACGCGCGAAGAATGGTCGCGCGACGACGCCGTCGAGTTCTTCAAGGGCATTGGCGAAAAATACAAAGCCGAGATCATCGCGTCGATTCCGTCGAACGAGCCGCTCAGCCTGTATCGCGAAGGCAACTTCATCGACCTGTGCCGCGGCCCCCACGTGCCGTCCACGGGCAAGCTGAAAGTCTTCAAGCTGATGAAAGTGGCTGGCGCTTATTGGCGCGGCGACAGCAAGAATGAAATGCTCCAGCGCATTTACGGCACGGCCTGGGCCACCAAGGAAGAACAGGAAGCCTACCTGCACATGCTGGAAGAGGCCGAGCGCCGCGACCACCGCAAGATCGGCCGCGAACTTGACCTGTTCCACTTCCAGGATGAAGCGCCGGGCTTGATCTTTTGGCACCCCAAGGGTTGGGCGTTGTGGCAGCAGGTGGAGCAGTACATGCGCTCCGTCTATAACAACAACGGCTACCAGGAAGTCAAGGCACCGCAAATCCTGGACATCTCGCTGTGGAAAAAGACCGGTCACTGGGACAACTATCGTGAAAACATGTTCACGACCGAGTCCGAGAACCGCGTCTATGGCCTGAAGCCGATGAACTGCCCGGGCCACGTGCAGATTTTCAACGCCGGCCTGCATTCCTACCGCGAGCTGCCGCTGCGCTACGGCGAATTCGGTCAGTGCCATCGCAACGAGCCCTCGGGTTCGCTGCACGGCATGATGCGCGTGCGGGGTTTCACGCAAGACGACGGTCACATTTTCTGTACCGAAGAGCAGTTGCAGGACGAATGCGCCGACTTCACGGCATTGCTGCAAAAGGTCTACCGCGACTTCGGTTTCACCGAAGTGCTGTACAAGGTTGCCACGCGCCCTGAAAAGCGCATCGGGTCGGACGAAGTCTGGGATACGGCCGAGCAGGCCCTGATGGAAAGCCTGCGCCGCACGGGCTGCGAATTCGAGATTTCCCCCGGGGAAGGCGCGTTTTACGGTCCCAAGGTGGAATACACCCTGAAAGACGCCATCGGCCGCCACTGGCAATGCGGTACCATTCAGGTCGACTTCTCGATGCCGGTACGCCTGGGCGCCGAGTATGTCGACCAGAACGACCAGCGCCGTCCGCCGGTCATGCTGCACCGTGCCATCCTGGGTTCGCTTGAGCGATTCATCGGCATGTTGATCGAAAACCATGCCGGCGCGATGCCGCCCTGGCTGGCCCCGGTGCAAGCCGTTGTATGCTGCATTTCCGAACCTTCGGCCGATTATGCGGCTGAAATAACACAAAGCCTGAAAAAACAAGGCTTTAGAGTAGAGTCCGATTTGCGTGGTGAAAAAATCACTCGTAAAATCCGGGAGCACAGCCTGCAAAAGGTGCCGTACATTCTTGTCGTCGGCGACAAGGAAAAACAAAATGGCACCGTAGCCGTTCGCGGTCTGGGTGGATTGGACCTTGGCGCCATCGCATACGACGAATTCGTCGCGCGATTGTCCGAGGATGTCTCCGCCCGTCGCGACGTCAATCAACCTGATAGCAGTGCTGCTTAACATTTCTAGGAGCTTTCAACATCGCCACTGAAAAAGCCAATCGCATCAACGGTGAAATCCGCGTCCCCGAGGTGCGCCTGATAGGTCTGGAAGGAGAACAGCTGGGCATCGTCAAGATTGCCGACGCGTTCCGTCTTTCCGAGCAAAGCGACGTGGATCTGGTGGAAATCGCGCCGAACGCCGAGCCGCCGGTCTGCCGTTTGATGGACTACGGTAAGTTCAAGTACCAAGAGCAGAAGCGCCAAGCCGAAGCTCGTTCCAAGCAGAAGGTCATCCAGGTCAAGGAAGTCAAATTCCGTCCGGCCACCGACGAGGGCGACTACCAAGTCAAGCTGCGCAACCTGCGCCGCTTCCTCGAAGAAGGCGACAAGGCCAAGGTGACGCTGCGCTTCCGTGGCCGCGAAATGGCCCACCAGGAACTTGGTATGCGCGTGCTTGAACGTGTGCGTGACGATCTGCTGGAACTTGCCCAGGTCGAAGCCATGCCGAAGCTCGAAGGCCGTCAGATGGTCATGGTGCTGGCGCCCAAGAAGAAGGTCGTGCCCGCTGCGGGCAAGCCTGAGACGGCGGCGTAAGTTCCAGCCTTGGCCTTCCCTGGAGGGCCGGCCGCTTCCCATCCGACCCGCCGTCCATTGTGTGACCGGCGGGTTCGCTTATTGGGCGGCTCTGCGCTACGATGTAAAAAATGCCGCCTTCCCACTAGGGAAGGCGGCGTACGTTCAGGGTGTCGCGATGCATGTATTGTTCGTTATTGATCCCTTGCCGCTTCTCAAGGCGTACAAGGACAGTTCGGTTGCCATGATGCGTGCCCTCGTGGCGCGCGGTCACACGCTTAGCGTGGCCATGCAGGGCGACCTCTACATTGAGGCCGGCACGGTCAAGGCTGTCACCACGCCCATCGCGCTGGTGGCGGACGCCGACCTGCACGGCCACGACTGGTGGACGGAGTCCGCCGCGCAAGATCTGCCGCTGGCGGATTTTGGCGCCGTGGTCATGCGAAAAGACCCTCCCTTCGACATGGAATACGTGTATTCCACGCACCTGCTTGAATACGCCGAGGCGCAAGGCGCCCGTGTGTTCAACACCGGCGCCGCCATCCGCAACCATCCCGAAAAGCTGGCTATCACCGAGATTAGCGAGTTCACCGCCCCGACGCTGGTGACGCGCAACATGGCTCGCCTGAAGGCCTTTCACGACACGCATCACGACGTGATCGTGAAGCCGCTGGATGGCATGGGTGGCACTGGCGTGTTCCGCTTGCAGCCCAAAGACCCCAACCTGAACGCCATCCTGGAAACGCTGACCGACAACGGCGCGCGCACCATCATGGCCCAACGGTATATCCCTGAGATCGTCAACGGTGACAAGCGCATCCTGCTGATCGGCGGCGAGCCGGTGCCGTATTCGCTGGCACGCATTCCCCTGGCTGGCGAAACGCGCGGCAACCTGGCTGCCGGCGGCCGTGGCGTGGCGCAAGAATTGTCCGCGCGCGACCGCGAAATCGCCGAAGCCGTGGCCCCCAAGCTTGCCGCTCGCGGCCTGCTGTTGGTCGGCCTGGACGTCATTGGCGATTACGTCACCGAAGTCAACGTCACCAGCCCCACCTGTTTCGTAGAGATTGCCGAACAGACCGGTTTCGATGTCGCGGGCATGTTCGTCCAGGCGCTTGAAAAGGCCGTGGCGACGACTGCTCGCGCGGCCTGATCTCTCTGGAAACCGTCATGACCACGGGTATTGTTATCGTCGTGCACGCGCCTTTGGGCGCGGCGATGCGGGAATGCGCCAGTCATGTCATGGGCGACCTTGACGGCATGCTGGCCATTCACGATATCCAGCCCGAGGACCGGCCCGATGAACAGGCGCCCGCCGTTCTGAAGGACATCCTGGGCCAGGATCACGGCGCTGGCGTGCTCGTGCTGACGGACCTGATTGGTGCCACGCCTGCCAACATCTCGAAGCGTGCCGTGGCCGATGCCCAGGCGCAGGGCATCCAATGCTGCGTCCTGGCGGGGTTGAACACCCCGATGCTGCTGCGCGCATTGACCTACCGCAATCTTCCGTTGGCAGAAACGCGAGAGAAGGCTCTGGCGGGCGGAGTGCAGGGCGTCTTGCGTGTAGACTGACGGGCAGAATTTGCCCTTGAATTTGCCCTAATATGTCGGCTGGCAATTCAAGTCAAAAAAATGCGGGTGGTGGTTCGGCTCTTTGCTGCGATCAACACTGCGGCGTCAATCCGCGGTCATAATATTTCCTATGCCTACTAAAGACATCGTCATCAGCAATAAATTGGGTTTGCATGCGCGTGCCGCAGCCAAGCTGACACAGCTGGCCAGCAAATTTTCAAGCGAGGTCTTTATCTCTCGTGGCGCGCAGCGTGTGAACGCCAAGAGCATCATGGGCGTCATGATGTTGGCGGCCGGCTTGGGTGTGACGGTCAAACTGGACGCTTCCGGCAGCGATGCCGAGCAAGCGCTTTCCGAAATCGAAACTCTGTTCGACAGCAAATTCGGTGAGCAGGAATAGAACAACCCCTGAATCCGCCAGCCTGGGCGTCGCCGAGGCTGGCCGGTCTACGACCCTGAACAATGCCCACGACGGGGCTGGCGGTGCCAGTCCCGTCGTTTGTCTTTATGGCAAAGGCGTTGCGAAGGGATATGCCATCGGACGCGCGGTCGTCATGGGCGCCGCGGCGCTGGAAGTGGCGCACTACCGGATTGCCCCCGAGGACGTGCCTGCCGAAAGCAGCCGGCTGACCGAGGCGCTGGCGTCGGCGCAGCACGAGCTTCGGCAACTGGCCGACACGCTACCTGCCGACGCGCCGCGCGAGCTGGGCGCGATGCTGAACGTGCACAGCCTGTTGCTTGGCGATCCCTTGCTGGCCGAGCAAACGCTTGGCCTTATTGCTGAACGCCACTACAACGCCGAATGGGCGCTGACGACGCAAGGCCAGATGCTGGGCCAGCAGTTCGATGCCATGGAAGACGAATACCTGCGCGAGCGCGGGGCTGACGTCCGCCAGGTGATTGAACGGGTGCTGCATGTGCTGGCCGGTACGTCGGCCATTCTGCCCGACATGTCGCATATGGGTGGCGACGACGCGCTGGTGGTCGTGGCGCACGACATTTCTCCCGCGGATATGCTGCGCTTGCGCGGCGGCCGTTTCGCCGCCTTCGTCACCGACCTGGGCGGCCCCACGTCCCACACCGCCATCGTGGCGCGCAGCATGGGTGTGCCCGCCGTGGTGGCAATGGGCAACGTGCGCGAGCTGGTGCGTGATGGTGACATGCTCATCATCGATGGCGCGGCGGGCGCCGTGGTGGTCAACCCGTCGGAACGCATTCTTCAGGAATATCGCCGTCGTCAGGCTGTGTATGCCGACGAGCGCGCCGAGCTCGGCCTGCTGCGCGACGAGCCATCCGTTACGCTGGATGGCATCGATATCGTGCTCCACGCCAATATCGAGCTGCCCGAAGAAGCTGCCCTGGCGCTGGCCTCGGGCGCGCATGGCATCGGCTTGTTCCGCAGTGAATTCCTGTTCATGGGGCGCCCGGATCTGCCCGGCGAGGAAGAGCAGTACGAAGCCTATTCCTCGGTAGTCAAGGTCATGGCGGGCAGGCCCGTCACGATCCGCACCTTGGATATCGGGTCAGACAAGACGCTGGACGGCGAAGCGACTGTCGCCACCAATCCTGCCTTGGGGCAACGCGCAATCCGCTACTGCCTGGCGCGTCCCGAAATGTTTGCCACGCAGTTGCGCGCCATCTTGCGAGCCTCGGCGCACGGCCCGGTCCGTCTGTTGATTCCCATGATCGCGCACATGCATGAAGTGGTGGCGACCAAGGCGGCCATCGAGTCCGCCCGCCGCGAGCTTGACGCACGCGGCCAAGCCTATGCGCCGCACATGGAAGTGGGCGCCATGGTGGAAGTGCCCGCCATCGCGATTGCGATCGAGCCTTTCGCGCAGGCGCTGGATTTCCTGTCCATCGGCACCAATGACCTGATCCAGTACACGTTGGCCATTGACCGCGGCGACCACGACGTGGCGTCGCTGTACGACCCGCTGCACCCCGCCGTCTTGCGGCTGGTGGCCAACACCATCAATGCGGGCGAGCGCGCCGGCAAGCCGGTGGCCGTGTGCGGCGAAATGGCGGGCGATTCGCGCATGACCCGGCTGCTGTTAGGCCTGGGCCTGACCGAATTCTCCATGCATCCGCAGCAATTGCTGGACGTGAAGCGCGAGGTGCGCCGCGCGCACTCGAACGCCCTGCGGATCAAGGTGGCCACGGCGCTCAACCGCGCCTTGCCCGTCGACCTGGATGCGCTGGATCCGGCCTGATTCCTGCCTGAATCGCCATACGCCGAACGCCCCGTGATGGGGCGTTTTTCTTGTGGAGGCGTTTTGCTGGCCCGTCGATATCCGCAATGAAAAACGGCGCCGGGTGTAAACCCCGGCGCCGTTTTCCTGCATGGCCCGCTGCAAGTGCCGCGGGCCCGCCATACCGATTTAGCTGTGATAGGCCGATTCGCCGTGGCTCGTCACGTCCAGACCTTCGCGTTCCTGGTCTTCCGGTACACGCAGGCCGCACAGGGCATTGGCGATCTTGTAGGCAATCCACGCCACCACGCCGGACCAGACAATGGTCAGCAGCACGCCTTCCAGCTGGACCCACAGTTGGTGGGCGATCATGCCGGGCTCGGCCAGGCCGGGGCCGCCGAGGACTTGCGCGTTGAACACGCCGGTCAGCAGGGCGCCGACGATACCGCCCACGCCGTGCACACCGAACACATCCAGCGCATCGTCGGCACGCAGCAGGCGCTTCAGGCCGTTCACACCCCAGACGCAGACCACGCCGGCGATAACACCGATGACCAGTGCGCCCACCGGGCCAACCAGCCCGGCTGCGGGGGTGATGCCCACCAGGCCGGCGATTGCGCCAGACGCGGCGCCCAGCATCGAGGGCTTACCCTTGACGGCCCATTCCGTGAACAGCCAGGCCAGGACGGCGCCCGCGGTGGCGATCATGGTGTTGAAGAAGGCCAGGGTGGCGTTCTCATTGGCGGCCAGGGCCGAACCCGCGTTGAAACCGAACCAGCCCACCCACAGCAGGGCAGCGCCCACGAAGGTCATCGGCAGGTTGTGCGGCTGCATCGCTTCGCGGCCGTAGCCCACGCGCTTGCCCACCACATAGGCGCCCACCAGGCCAGCCACACCGGCGTTGATGTGCACCACCGTGCCGCCCGCAAAGTCCAGCGCGCCCGCGGCGTTAAGCAGGCCCGGCGCCGTTTCGGAAGCAAACCACACCATGTGGGCGATCGGCACGTAGGCGAACGTGAACCAGATCACGGTGAACACCAGCACCGCCGAGAAGCGGGCGCGTTCGGCGAAGCTGCCCACGATCAGCGCGCAGGTGATGCCGGCGAACGTGGCCTGGAACGAGGCGAACAGCAGCTCGGTCAAGGAGTTCGACATGGCGTACGTGCCGTCTGCCGGGTTGAACATGCCAGAGAAGAAGGCGCGCGACAGGCCGCCGAAGAAGGCGTTGCCCTCGGTGAAGGCAAGCGAATAACCGTAGATGAACCAGAGAACCAGGCCCAGCACGAACGTGCACAGCACTTGCAGCAACACAGACAGCACGTTCTTGCTGCGTACCAGGCCGCCATAGAACATCGCCAGACCGGGTACGGCCATCATCAATACGAGTAGGGTAGAGACGAGCAACCAGGAGATATCTGCTTTATCCATTTTCAGGCTCCAATGAGTCTTTATTTATTTATTTACAGCGCAGCTTCGCCAGCTTCACCCGTGCGGATACGGATAACTTGTTCCAGGGGCGCGGCAAAGATCTTGCCGTCGCCGATCTTGCCGGTACGAGCAGCTTGCTCGATCGCTTCGATGACTTGATCGACAAGGTGGTCGGGCACGGCCGCTTCGACGCGCAGCTTGGGCAGGAAGTCGACGGCGTATTCCGCGCCGCGATACAGCTCGGTATGGCCTTTTTGACGGCCAAAACCCTTTACTTCGGTAACAGTCAGGCCCTGGACGCCGATCCCGGATAGAGCCACCCGCACTTCGTCGAGCTTGAAGGGCTTGATGATGGCGATGATGAGTTTCATGGCATTTCCTCTCTTGGTTGCACGTTGGCTACGACTATCAAGCAATATCCATGCCATGTTTCCTGATGCGCGGAATACGGGGAGCAGGCGCTCGAGTTGTGCCTGACTGCACCAATATGGGGCGTCGTGCACCATGAGGCGGCCTCAATTTGGTGCGTAAGGTGGGGATCCCAGGGTGTGCAACCAAATATGTTTCAGGCTCGGTATTTGTAGCCAGTTAATGCTGCGCCCGTAGCCGTTTGTATGGCGTTTTGCATTCCTCGGGCTGGCTGTGCGACAAGCGGCGATGTGGCGCGCAGCTATGCGGGCCGGGGTCGCAGGGGGGTGCGACGGTGCGAAAAACGGGGGCCGATGCGTGCTCTGAAGCGCCCAAAATTACGGCCATGCGTGATACCAGGGTTTACACGCATCAGCTTGTTGCGAAGCATCACCTGACGAAGAATCAACAAAAGCTCACCTAAATTGGTGAGCAAGCCCGGCGCCAGGCGCGTTGTGGTCGGTGGAACGCTTTGAAGAATAAGTCGCAATTGTTGGTGCAGTGCAAGCAGTCGTCTGGCTTATTCGCGTAGTCGATAAGCCAGGTAGGTTGTCCGTAACGATGTTGGTAGGGGGTTGCCGCCATGGCAGCCCGGTTTTCTCCTGTGCTTTGATGGGCGGTCACCGCATGCGGCCCGCCCTTTTTTTTGCCTGGCGTTTCGCTGCCTGCCTGTGACGGGCTGCCAAAGCACTACACTTGAGCCATCAAGAACACGAGAGGCCGCCATGAACAATCGCACCCAATGGATGGAAGACATCCAAAAGAATATTTCCGACCTGATCGCCCGCAGCCCGGCCGCGGATGTAGAGCGCAACGTGCGCGCGATGATGACGCAGGCGTTTTCGAAGCTGGATCTGGTCACCCGCGAAGAGTTCGACGTGCAAGCTGATTTGTTGGCCCGTACGCGCGCTCGCGTTGATCAACTTTCGGCTCAGGTGCAGCAGATGGAATCGCGTTTGTCCGCATTGGACAAGTGATTGATCGCCAGCCGGTTCGCCGGCTTGCAGTAAAACGACCGCCCTGCGCGGTCGTTTTGCTTTGGCGGCAATGCAGTCTTGATAAGGGACATCATTGTCCCGCTGGGCCTGCGGCCCGCGGGCGGAATTGCCGATACTGACGGTCTTGCATACACGGAGACTGTCTTGACGCTTGCCGTACTTGCCAGCCGCGCGCTTAGCGGCATGCATGCGCACGCCGTCCGGGTCGAAACCCATTTGGGCCCTGGGCTGCCCAGCTTCAACGTCGTGGGGCTTGCCGACACGGAAGTGCGCGAAAGCCGCGAGCGCGTGCGTGCCGCGATTCTGAACAGCGGATTCGATTTTCCTTCCGGACGAATCACGGTCAATTTGTCGCCGGCCGACATCCCCAAGGAATCGGGGCGATTTGATCTGCCCATCGCATTGGGCTTGCTGCTGGCGTCGGGCCAACTGGCCGCGCCCGCCGACGGCGACGTGGCGGGCAAACTGCCTGCGTCTGATCCGTCGCTGGCGGATCTGGTGTTTGCGGGCGAGCTATCCCTGACGGGCGCGTTGGTGCCGGTTGCGGCACCATTGGTCATTGCGTTGAGCGTGGCCCGCGATGCCCCCGGCGCTACGTTGATTTTGCCGGCGGGCAGTGCCGAAGAGGCTGCCTGGGTGCCGGGCTTGCGTGTCTTGTCGGCGCGCAGTTTGGCCGATGTCGCCGCGCATGCCGCGGGCGCGCAATTGCTGCCCGACGCCATCCCGAAGGCATGGCCGCAAGCGCCACCCGGGCCGTGTCTGTCGGATGTACGAGGGCAGGCAGTCGCCCGGCGGGCGTTGGAAGTCGCCGCTGCGGGCGGGCACAGTTTGCTGATGGTAGGCCCGCCGGGGGCAGGTAAAAGCATGCTGGCGGCGCGTTTGCCGGGGCTGCTGCCGCCATTGAGCCGGTCGCAGGCGCTTGAGGCGGCGGCTGTCGCCGCCTTGGCGGGCTTGCCGCAGACCCTGATGGGCGAGCCGCCATTTCGCGCGCCGCACCATTCCGCCTCCGTTGCCGCCCTGGTGGGAGGCGGCAGCCGGCCACGCCCCGGCGAGATCAGCCTGGCGCACAATGGCGTGCTGTTCCTGGACGAATTGCCCGAGTACAGCCGTCGTACCCTGGAGGCGCTGCGCGAGCCCCTGGAGGCGGGCAGGGTGGTTATCGCCCGGGCATTGCACGCCGCGCAGTTTCCGGCGCGGTTTCAACTGATCGCCGCGATGAATCCCTGCCCATGCGGTTGGCGCGGGCACCCCGTGCGGGCCTGCGTGTGCCGGCCGGACCAGGTTGCTCGTTATGTAGGCAAGATATCGGGGCCACTACTGGACCGTATCGATCTGCATGTCGCGCTGCCGCCGTCGGATCCGGAGTCGATGGCGGGGCCAGCGGGAGAAGCCTCAAGCCATGTCTCCGAGCGTGTGCGGCGATGTCGTCAGCGTCAGCACGACCGCCAGGGTAAGCTGAACGCCGCATTGAGCGGCGCGGAGCTTGATCAGTACTGCATGATGCAGGCAGACGCCCAGGCGTTGCTGTTTCAGGCCATGCGTCGTCTGTCCGGATCCGGCCGAGCCTTGCACCGAGCATTGCGGGTTGCCCGTACGGTCGCCGATCTGGAGGGGGCGGACGTGCTGGGCGCCTGCCATGTCGCGCAGGCGGTCCAGTACCGCCGGCCGGGTTTGTAAGGTTGCTTGGAAGCCGGGCTGAGCACCCGCCTCGGGTAATTCCGTATTTCGGCTCGACAACCGCCCGGAAATCACCATATAATCAAAGGCTTTCCCGGATCTGGGCTGCTTGTCTGCCACGTTCCAGGAAGGAAGCCCTGGGAGAAATTCCGGGCAAGCGGCAGCGCTGCAGGTCAGGCGTTGCCGGTAGTAGTGCATCAGTAGAACCCTAGCAATACCCCAGCAGTACCCCAGCAGTACCCCAGCAGTACCCCCCAAGAAGTGGCAACAGGTCTACAAGTTTTGCCGTTGTGTCGGTACCAGCCTTTGGGCTGTCAGCCACCAGCGTCAAGCACCTCGCGTCATGTCAAATCAACTACGAGTTTAAGTTTAGGGAATCATCATGCCCAAGATGAAAACCAAGAAAAGCGCTTCCAAGCGCTTTAAGGTTCGCGGCAGCGGCTCCATCAAGCGCGGTCAGGCGTTCAAGCGCCATATTCTGACCAAGAAGACCACGAAGGCCAAGCGTCAATTGCGCGGCTCGACGGCCGTTCATGAATCCAACGTGGCCTCCGTCAAGGCCATGATGCCTTTCGCTTGATAAGGGAGATCTAATATGCCTCGCGTCAAACGCGGCGTAACTGCCCGCGCACGTCACAAAAAAGTCATTGCCGCCGCCAAGGGTTACCGTGGCCGCCGCGGTAATGTGTTCCGTATTGCCAAGCAAGCAGTCATGCGCGCTGGCCAATACGCCTACCGCGACCGCCGTAACAAGAAGCGCACGTTCCGTGCTCTGTGGATCACGCGTATCAACGCTGCTGTCCGCGAACATGGCGTCAGCTACAGCGTGTTCATCGCTGGTCTGAAGAAGGCTTCGATCGAACTGGACCGCAAGGTTCTGTCCGACCTGGCCGTGCGCGACAAGGCCGGCTTTGCCGCCATCGTGCAACAAGCCAAGGCTGCCTTGGCTGCCTGATCGCGCGCTTTAACTCATCGCGCATCGCTGCAAACGGGGCTGTAATAGCCCCGTTTGCGTTTTGAAGGCTGGATTTCATGACTCTATTGGTTGACGACCTGGTCTCCCAGGCGCAAGAACGGTTCGCCGCGGCTACGGATGCCGCCGCGCTTGAGAACGCAAAGGCTCGATTCCTGGGTAAGGAAGGCGCACTGACGGTGCTGCTGAAAGGCCTGGGCAAACTCGATCCCGAGCAGAAGCGCGAGATGGGCGCCCGGATCAATCAGGCCAAGCAACAAGTCGAAGAGCTCTTGAATTCGCGCCGCGCCGCATTGGCGCAGGCGGAACTGGATGCCCGACTGGCCTCTGAAACCATTGACGTCACCCTGCCGGGCCGTGGTCGCGCGCCTGGAGGCATCCATCCGGTGATCCGGACCTGGGAGCGTGTGGAAGCCATCTTCCGTTCCATTGGCTTCGACGTGGCCGACGGCCCCGAAGTGGAAAACGACTGGACCAATTTCACCGCATTGAACAACCCGCTGGACCATCCGGCGCGTTCCATGCAGGACACGTTCTACGTCGACATGAACGACGCCGACGGCCTGCCGCTGCTGCTGCGCACGCACACCAGCCCCATGCAGGTGCGCTACGCCCGCATGCACAAGCCGCCCATCAAGGTAATTGCACCTGGGCGCACCTATCGCGTCGACAGCGACGC
This sequence comes from Achromobacter spanius, assembly GCF_002812705.1. Lineage (NCBI taxonomy): Bacteria > Pseudomonadati > Pseudomonadota > Betaproteobacteria > Burkholderiales > Alcaligenaceae > Achromobacter > Achromobacter spanius. Next base: position 3,343,771 of record NZ_CP025030.1, read on the forward strand.
CACGCACTCGCCCATGTTCCACCAGGTGGAAGGGCTCTGGATCGCCGAGGACATCTCGTTTGCCGATCTGAAAGGCGTGTACACCGATTTCCTGCGTTGCTTCTTTGAAAGCGATGATCTCGTCGTGCGTTTCCGTCCGTCGTTCTTCCCCTTCACGGAACCGTCCGCCGAAATCGACATGATGTTCACCTCGGGGCCCAACCGTGGCCGCTGGCTGGAAATTTCCGGCTCGGGCCAGGTGCACCCCGAAGTGGTGCGCAACTTCGGCCTTGATCCCGAGCGCTACATCGGCTTTGCCTTTGGTTCCGGACTGGAGCGCCTGACGATGTTGCGCTACGGCGTCAACGACCTGCGCCAGTTCTACGAAGGCGATTTGCGCTTCCTGCGCCAGTTCAACGAATAACAGACGGCTGATCATGCAATTTCCCGAATCCTGGCTGCGTACGCTGGTCAATCCTCCGATCGCAACCGACGAACTCGCGCACCGGCTCACCATGGCCGGCCTGGAAGTCGAAGACACCGCGCCCGCCGCGCCGCCCTTTACCGGCGTGGTCGTGGGCCACATCGTTGAGATCGCTCCGCATCCCGACGCTGACAAGCTGCGCGTCTGCCAAGTGGACGATGGCTCTGGCGAACGCCTGCAAATCGTGTGCGGTGCACCGAACGCGGCTGCCGGCCTGAAGGTGCCGCTGGCCCGCGTGGGCGCGGAACTGCCCGGCGGCATGAAGATCGGCGTCGCGAAAATGCGCGGCGTGCAATCGTCGGGCATGCTGTGCTCGGCCCGCGAGCTGGGCTTGTCGCAAGACCACGCCGGCCTGTTGGAATTGCCCGCCGACATGGTGCCCGGCCAGTCCATCCGCGAAGCGCTCGACCTGGACGACACGCTCTTCACGCTCAAGCTCACGCCCAACCGCGCCGACTGTCTGTCAATCCTTGGCGTGGCGCGTGAAGTGGCCGCGCTGACGGGTGCTCCGCTGTCCGTGCCCACGGCCGTTGCCGTGCCCGTGCAGCTTGATGAGCGCCTGCCCGTCAAGATTGAAGCCCCTGATCTGTGCGGCCGTTTCGGCGGTCGCGTGATCCGCGGCGTGAACGCCCGCGCTGCAACGCCCGACTGGATGAAGTCGCGCCTGGAGCGTGCCGGCCAACGTTCGCTGTCGGCCTTGGTCGACATCTCGAACTACGTGATGCTTGAGCTGGGTCGTCCGTCGCACGTGTTCGATCTGGACAAGATCGGCGGCGACATCTCCGTGCGCTGGGCGCGCGAAGGTGAAACGCTGGAACTGTTGAACGGCCAGACCGTCGCGCTGGACCCGAAGGTGGGCGTCGTCGTCGCTGGTGATCAGGTGGAAAGCCTGGCCGGCATCATGGGCGGCGAAGCCACCTCCGTGACGCTGGACACGCAGAACATCTATCTGGAAGCCGCGTTCTGGTGGCCGCAAGCCATCGCCGGCCGCGCGCGCCGCTACAAGTTCAGCTCGGAAGCCAGCCATCGCTTCGAGCGTGGCGTGGACTACGCCAGCATCCCCGAGCACATTGAATTCATCACGCGCCTGATCGTTGATATCTGCGGCGGCCAGGTCGGCCCGTTGGATGATCAGATCGTCAACCTGCCCGCGCGTCCGCCCGTGCGCATGCGCCTGGCGCGTTGCCATCGCGTGCTGGGCGTGCCCGTCACGCAGGAACAGGTCGCGAACATTTTCGCCAGCCTGGGTCTGGAATTCACGGTTGAAGGCGATGACTTCATCGTCAATCCGCCGTCGTATCGATTCGATCTTGAGATCGAGGAAGACCTGATCGAGGAAGTGGCTCGCATCTACGGTTTCGAAAGCATTCCCGACGTGCCGCCGATGGCCCGCGCCAAGATGTTCTCGCAGCCCGAAGTGCATCGCGGCGCGCACGCGCTGCGCCGCTTGACCGCCGCGCAGGATTACCAGGAAGTCGTCAACTACAGCTTCGTCGAAGCCGACTGGGAACGCGACTACGCCGGCAACGACACGCCCGTGCGCCTGGTGAACCCGATTGCCAGCCATTTGTCGGTCATGCGTTCAAGCCTGATCGGCGGCCTGGTGGCCAACATCCGTCACAACGCCAACCGCAAGCAGTCGCGCGTTCGTGTGTTCGAACTGGGCCGCGTCTTCATGCGCGACGCCGATGCGCAAGATGGTCCCCTGCAAGTTGCAGGCGTGCGCCAGCCGATGCGTTTGTCGGGCGCCGCCTGGGGCCCGGCCGTTGAAGAGCAGTGGGGCGTTGCCACGCGCCAAGTCGATTTCTTTGACGTGAAGATGGACGTCGAGGCGCTATTCGGCGCACGCGGCCGCCGCTTGCGTTTCGAAGCCGCCGCCCATCCTGCACTGCATCCGGGCCGCAGTGCCCGCATCGAACTGGACGGCAAGCAAGTGGGCTGGCTCGGCGAGCTGCATCCGCGTTGGGCGCAACAAGCCGACTTGGCGCATGCACCTGTCGTGTTTGAGCTGGACGTGGACGCGCTGTCTGAAGGCGAGCTGCCTCAAGTGCGCGAGCTCTCGCGTCAGCCGGTGGTGGTGCGCGATCTGGCACTGTGGGTCGACGCATCCGTCTCCACGCAATCGATGCTGGACACTGTGTTCGCAGCCGTTAAGGCCGATGCCCAACTGGCCGTTGTGCAGGACGCGCGCGTGTTCGACGTGTGGCGCGAGAAGGCCCATGGCGGCGAGCCCGTCACGGAGAAAAGCCTTGCTTTCCGTTTCTGGCTACAGGACACTGAAGTCACCCTGGACGAAGCTCGTGTGGCGGATTGCCTGTCCCGCATCAAGGATGCATTGGTCAGTGCCCACGGCGCGCGCCAGCGTACATGAACCATGGGGAACAGTATGCTTGCTGCCGAGCCACGCACCCTGACCAAGGCTGAGCTTGCCGAACTGCTCTTCGAGCGGGTCGGCCTGAACAAGCGCGAAGCCAAGGACATTGTCGATACCTTCTTCGAGGAAATCCGCGACGCTCTTGCGCGCGGAGATTCCGTCAAGCTCTCGGGTTTTGGCAATTTCCAGGTGCGCGACAAACCGCCGCGCCCGGGCCGCAACCCCAAGACCGGCGAGACCATTCCCATCGCCGCACGCCGCGTGGTTACGTTCCACGCGAGTCAAAAACTCAAGAGCGTGGTGGAGCAGGCCACCCCTGCTGCACCCGACGCCGCGGAGTGATACGCTTTGTCGGTAATTGTTATCGGCACCCAGCTTACTCGCGGCATAAAATTCGCTTATGACACGTACTGAATCCACCGTTACGCTACCGCCCATTCCCGCCAAGCGTTACTTCACCATTGGTGAAGTCAGCGAGCTGTGCGGCGTCAAGCCTCATGTCTTGCGGTACTGGGAGCAGGAATTCACCCAGCTCAAGCCGGTCAAGCGGCGCGGCAACCGCCGCTACTATCAGCATCATGAAGTGCTGCTGATCCGCCGCATCCGTTCCTTGCTGTATGAACAAGGCTTCACCATCAGCGGCGCACGCAATCGCTTGGGCGACGCGCGCGACATGCCGCACGATCAGGACGCGGCGGTGCGCTTGTCCGGTGCCGAAATGCAAGGCTTGCGCAACGAACTCGCCAACGTCTCGACGATGTTGGCCGATGCTTTGGGCTTGCCTGCGAACGCGACCAGCTCCGCCAACACCGCAAGCAACAGCAACGTTGGCACCGCGGTCTGAGCGCTGAGCTGATCTACCGCTTCATCGTCGTCAAAGATCTTCCGGCAGTACGCAACATCCGCAACGCGCGCCGCTGATCCAGCAGCGCGCGTTGCACATCGCAGTGCCTTTGCGCGTCATGCGCCGTCTTGTATGTAGCTGATGCAAGCGACGAACATGAGGCGCAAATTTTTTTGAGTATTCAGCACTTTTTTTGCACCAATCCGTGCAAACAAATTTTTGTTCTGCTATACTCTTTTTCTTTCGGGGCGTAGCGCAGCCTGGTAGCGCACTTGCATGGGGTGCAAGGGGTCGCGAGTTCGAATCCCGCCGTCCCGACCAGCAATACCCTAGGGGGTTAGTGATAGTAATCACTAACCCCCTTTCTCATTGTTGGCGCATTCTGGGGACTTTGCTCTATTGTTGTCGGTGCAATGCCGTCAACGCAGGCGTGTGATCATTGCTGTGTGCAATACGCTTGCTCAAGCATTGCGACAACTACCCGGAGATCAAGAATGCGAAAGCTAATTGCAGTGGTGCTCGCTTTTTCTGCCTTGATTGGCTTTGCTCAAGCGCAGAACATCGATTCATCGCCGATGGATCATTCCAAGATGGACCATGCGGCTCACATGAAAGAGAAGGCTGACGCGCAACGTCAGACTGAGGTGTCCCAGCGGGGCAAGGATGTGATGCCTTTCAGCTTGTCGGCCACGACCCATATTTTCACCAAGAGTGCGGACGGTGGCGTTCAGCGTGTGGTGGCGAAGGATGCGTCAGACGTTGATCAAGTGGCGCGGATTCGGCAGCATTTGCAGGAAATCCAAGCGCAGTTCTTGAAAGGGGACTTCTCGGGCCCGAGCCACATTCATGGTCAAGGCATGCCAGGATTGGCTGAACTGCAAAAAGCCACCCCAGGGCGAATCGACATTACCTATCAAGACGTTAAAGGGGGCGCGCAGTTGACGTACACGGCGAAAGAAGCGCCCCTGGCTGGTGCATTGCAAAAATGGTTTGATGCCCAGCTATCTGACCATGGCAACGATGCTGTCGAAGGGCATGAATCCCATTGACTGACTGCTTTTCTGGCGTCTTGCCAGATGGAGTCATCATCGAATCGCAACGAAAAAATCACGGACTCTGGTGTAACGTATCGCTCCATCTCAGTCCCCCAAAGGCAAGCCTGTGGCTAGCAAACTCGCTGGAACTCAGGTCATCGCGTTGACCTTCAAAGCCATCCGTCAACAAGGCCGTCGAATGATGGCGACCGCGCCTGGGTCATTGGCCGCATTCATCGTTACGCTGCCTTTCGCGTTGCTGTTGTCCAACTCCGTGGGCACGATGCAGTTTGTGTTTCTACTGCTGGCCATGGTGAACCTGCTGGCGTTGGCGCGGGTGACCTTTACTTGGCTGGGGATGCTTGTCGGCCGGGATACTGCCGCGGTGCAGCTTTCGCGAGGGAGCAACGCCGAGGCCAAGCATCTGGCTTTGCTGGTGCTCTTTGTGGTCGTGGTGGGCGCGTTATTGCGGGCGTCCGCTGATATCCCAATATTGCTTTACTTCGCGATGAATGGCGTGGGCGACACCGGGTTCTTCATCGCGCTGTTCATCGTGCTGGGCCTGCTTTGGGTGCCTTTTGTGTATGCCGGCGCTGTGTTGGCGTTGAGCTGGGTGTGCGCCGTGGCGTCGGGTGAATATCGCTTCAAGGCCATGTGCGATGCCATGCGTTTCAAGCGTTGGCCCTTGGTCAGTGCGCTGTTTTTCTTGCTTGTGTCCGTGGGCTTTACCAAGACCATGGTGGCGGACGTGGCGCGTTACCCGACGACGTCTGGCGTTGGGTTCAGCGTAGCCGGCATGCTGATCAGCATCGGCATGCTTGTGATCGTGACCGTGATGTGCGCGGTGGCGTATCGCGAGTCCGTGCCGCAAACAGCCGATACGGCGGGCGATCCCGCCGTGGTTGCGTGAGCCATGCGTACACAACATCAAATCCCTTGCGGTCGCGCGATGCTTTCTGCGGAAGCGGAGGGTAGCGGCGACCCGGTCGTGTTCTTGCACGCCGCCATTTGCGACCACCGCATGTGGGATGTGCAGATGTCGGGCATTGCGGCCGGCAACAAGGGCATTGCGTATGACCGGCGTGGCTATGGGAAGACGCATGCCGTGGCAGAGGATTATTCGGCGATTGCGGATTTGATAGCAGTGATTGATGCCTTGGCGGACGGCAAGCCGGTGATCTTGGTTGGATGCTCGCAGGGTGCGCGGGTGGCGCTGGACGCTGCGCTGCTACATCCGTCCCGCGTGCGGGGGCTGGTGTTGATTGCACCGACGGTGCCAGGCGCGCCCGAGCCGGAGTTTCCGGCCAACGTCAAAGCACTGATGGCGGCGCTGAAGCAGGCGGAGGCCGACGGCGACAAAGATCGCGTGAACACGTTGAAGGCGCGCCTATTCCTGGACGGGCCTTGTGAACCGGAAGGGCGCGTAGCGGGCGCTGCACGTCAGCGCTTTCTTGAAATGAATGCCGCCATATTGCAGTCGCCGTATGGTGGAGTAAGCCTAGATGATTTGCCCACCTACGGGCGTTTAAATGAGATCCGCAAGCCGGCGCTGGTGATGTGGGGTGACTGCGATTTTCCACATATTCAGGCACGAAGCCGGCAGGTGGCGACGATGCTGGCGAACGGCACTGGTCAAGCCTTGTCCGGCACGGCCCATTTGCCCAGCTTGGACCGGCCGGCCGAATTGACCGTCGAGATCTTGGCGTTCATCCATCGCATCGCCAATCAGGCCTGAGCGCGCGCTACAGGCTTCAGCGTTTCAGGTTTGAACCCTGTAGGCTTTAGCGCCTCGGCCACGGCCTAGGCTTCAGCGCATCAGGCATCAGCGCTTCTTGCCCGCGCCGCGCGGCATCGGCGCAAGCGGGGTGCCGACGTGTGAGGCCAGCCAGTGTTCGATCTTGTCGTCCCGGCGTGCTGCCCAATCCTTGCCTAGTTCCAGCACCAGCATGTTGCGCGTATCGCCCAGGTCTTGGCCCGGTTCCTTCTGGAACATGGCGCGCCAGATTTCCGAGGCCACCATATCCGTCGTGAGCAACACGCCGATGCCCTTGGCGTCGATCCATAGTGGCGCGGCGCGGTCATCCACGTGCTTCTTGAGGTTTTCAAGCTGCTTTTGGGCGAGTGAGGCGTTGTCTTTGGATGCCGCGATCAAGATCAGGTATTGCCGGTGGCCGACAACGGGTTCGTCGGCGTCGCCAAAAGGGTTTTCCATGGTGCATTCCTTGCAGGAGTAAAGCGCGCTTCGGGCCGCGAGGACGGCCCAGGAAGACAGGGTACTCGACCTGCGCGCCCGCGCCGCGCTGTTATGGCGAAAGTCGTGGCTTTCTGTGCCTGTCGCAACCCTCGCAGTGGCGCGCATACTCGTGCCATTCACACCCCAATGAGAGACCTTTGATGCGCTACCGCTACGTGACGGCCGATGTATTCACCACGCAGACCTATTGCGGCAACCCTCTGGCGGTCGTGCTGGACGCCGAGGGGCTGGATGGTGCGCAGATGCAGCGCATCGCGCGCGAATTCAACTACTCGGAAACCAGCTTCGTACTGCCGCCGAAAGATCGTGCCAATACGGCCTGGGTGCGGATCTTCACGCCTGATCGCGAGGTGCCGTTCGCGGGGCATCCGAATGTGGGTACGGCGGTGGTGCTGGCTCGCGAAATGGTGGCGGCGGGGCGCCCGGCGCCGGATGCCTTTGTCTTTGAAGAGGCTGCGGGTCTGGTGCGCATCGCCCTGCGGTCGGGCGCCAAGGGCGTGGAAAGCGTGGAGCTGCAAGCGCCGCAACCGTTGTCTCGCGCCAGCGAAGTCTCCGCCGCGGATCTGGCGCGCGCGCTGAAATTGGAGCCGTCCGACATCGAGATGTCCGAGCATGCGCCGCAGGTGGTGTCGGTGGGGTTGATATTCCTGGTGGCGCAGTTGGCCAGCCGCGACGCCTTGCGTCGTGCGTCGCCGGATTCAAACGGCTACGCGGCGCTGCTGCCGTTGGACGGGGCGAAGTCGATCTACGTCTACACCACCGACACCAGCAGCGATACGGTCGACGCCCCGACGGATATCCAGGCGCGGATGTTCACCGGCCGCATGACGGAAGACCCCGCCACCGGCAGCGCCACGGCGGCCGTCACGGCGCTGCGCGCAGCCTTGCGCGGGCGCGGGAAGTTGGAATTGCGCGTAGGGCAGGGGGTGGACATGGGCCGGGCCAGCCTGTTGCTGGCGCATGCCGAACCCCGCGCCGATGGCGTATGGGCAGGCGTGGCGGGTCACGCAGTGGTGGTGATGGAAGGGTCGTTGCCCGCGCCGGAACTGGGCTGAATCCACCTTGATTGCGCGCAGGGGCCTCGTGTATGCTGGCCCGCATGAACGCACTGCATTTTTCTCCCGCATGTCGGGCAGGCAACCGACGAGTCACTCGACGCTTATGTTGAGTGGCTAGTCACGTCAAGGCGCCGCGCATGCGGCGCCGTCCCTTGAAGGCCACGATACCTCTCGTGGCCTTTTTGTTTGCAGGGTTTGTGGCGATGCTATTTGTTTGCACCGCTGCGTTCGAGACGGTTCGCCAGGCCTTCGTTTTCCTCGCTACAGGAACGAAGCATGACTATGACTATCCAAGCATTGGCCATCCAACCCTATCAACCCGCCGATGAGGCCGCCCTGATCCAGTTATGGCGCGACTGCGGCCTGACGCGCCCCTGGAACGATCCGGTCAAGGACATCGCGCGCAAAGCGACTGTGCAAGCCAATCTGTTTTTGGTGGGCAAGATTGACGGCGCCATCGTCGCCACGGTGATGGGCGGCTATGACGGGCATCGGGGTTGGGTGAATTACCTGGCGGTGTCGCCGGCGCATCAGCGGCGGGGCTACGCCACGGTGCTGATGCGTGCCCTTGAAGCGCGCTTGCTCGCTATGGGCTGCCCGAAGATCAACCTGCTGATCCGGTCGGGCAACCTGGGCGTGCAGGCCTTTTACAAGAGCCTGGGCTTTCAACTGGACGAGGTCGTAAGCCTGGGCAAGCGCCTGATTCCGGATACGTAAGGCGGATATCTATGACGCGCCCAGCGATACGGTCGCCAGCGCTTAGATGGCGACCGTCAAATAGACCGCTTCGCGGCCAACGATCGGCATGCGCGTGGGCATGAAGATCGTGCACTGGTCACACGGCGATCGTATTTCCTCGGCGCCGTTCGTGGCTATCAACTCGCCTTTGTCGAAGGTCTCGAAGCCAATGACCGGGCGGGTGAAGCGGAAGTCTTCAGACTTCACCATGTGCACTTCAAGCAGGCGATAACGTTGCGGCACGGGCGGGGGCGCGGCGTCCTGGGGCGCATCGATCAAACCGGTGTGGGCAAGGAAGCGCAGCGTCACGTCGGTGGCCAGTTCAGCGGCCGAACGCGCGAAGTGCTGGCCGCATTCGACCACCAGCGCACCACCGCTGTCGGACGACGGGTCACCATGGTGGCCATAGCCCATCACGCCCGTGCCGGGAAACTTGTGCTGCGGCATGACCAGATGCACGGCGGGGGCACCCACGGCCGCTGCCAACGCGGTGTTGCGGTCCATCTCGTTGTAGACCCAGAAAGGTTGCACCGGCGCGCGGGTCGAGTGGATGTCCAGCACGAAGTCTGCTGCGTCCAAGACCGGCCGCAACTCGCGCGCGCGACGCAATTCGGGGCTGTCTTCGGAACCGTCCAGCATGGCCGCTGACCAGATGCGGTTCAAGTTGTGGACCAGTTGGCGGTTTTCGTACGGGTTGTCGATGTCGAAGGCCTCATAGGCTTCGACGTGGGCGAAGCTGACCGTCAATGTGCCGATCTTCGGCCGTACGCCGTTGTCCAGCAAATGGGTGGCGGCGACCATGCCACAGATTTCGTTGCCGTGCGTGATGGCGTTGATCAGTACGTGAGGGCCGGGCACGCCGGATTCAAAACGATGCACGTACGGGATGCCGGTGTTGCCTTCGCGGTATGCCGATAGGTCGCGGGGCAGGATTTCCAGGGGGGCGGTGTCGGGTTCGAAAGCAGTGGGTTGCATGGGGATGTTTGGCCTCTTGTTGAACGTTGCAATATACCCCTGGGTATCGCGCTCTGGTCCATCGTGCTTTTTTTTGAATCGCAAAAAATAATGAAAATGGCGCGAAAAGGGGGGGATTTCGCCGCTTGCGATGGTTCGCAAGATGCGTCAGCACTAGGCGAAATAGTGCGCCATAACCCGTTGAAACGACTGCTTTTCAGCATCATTATTTTTTGGCATATTGCGCGCGGTGAGTTCGATTTCAGGAGCGAAAAGAATGGGTTCGGTGCCGCAACGGCATATCGATGGTTTTCAAGTCGGTTGTGAAATCGTAAGCCTGGATGCAGGCGTGTTGGCCATCGAGATAATCGTGAGCCGGGTAGGCAATGACGGTGGACAGCAACGCTGGTCCTTGCCGCGCTTCGTGACGTTCGCCGACGCCGATGTGGCTCGGCGTCACGCGGAACTGGTTTTGTCGGGCATTGTGTCCGTGGATGTGGCTACGGGCGAGCCGCGTTATGGCATTCTGTAGTGATGTAGCACCGGTAGGAAAATGCCCTACCAAATGTTGCCGTGTGATTGGGGGTGATTTCTCGCCCGCAGGCGCATGGTTGTTGAAGAAGACCCGCCTAGGTCAGGGCGGCAGCAGGTAGGTTTTGTTTCGTTTATCACAATCCGATGCCGCGGCCCGGCGGGTTTGGCCGGTACATTGGTAGCGGATGACAACAATAAAGGAGAGTTCCATGCTTGATACTTTTCCTGTCCTGCGTCGTGTAGGCATCGCGGCGACTATCGGTGTGGCAGGCCTGCTGTTTGCGGGTTGCACCACTACCTCGCCAAAATCTTCCGCGACGGCCACTGAAAAGCGCGATTCGATGAATAGCGCGGCCAATGCAACCCTGACCAAACTCTACGAGGCATCGCCGCAGTCCAAGGAATTGGTGGCGCGTGCAAAGGGCGTGCTGGTGTTCCCTGATGTATTGAGCGGCAGCTTCATTGTGGGCGCCGAGCATGGCAACGGTGTGCTGCGCGTGGGTGGGACCAACGCCGGCTACTACAGCACGACGGCGGGTTCGATCGGCTTCCAGGCTGGCGCGCAATCCAAGGCCATGGTGCTGCTGTTCATGACGGATGACGCATTGAACAAGTTCCGTAACAGCAGCGGCTGGACGGTGGGTGCTGACGCCACGGTGGCGGTGGTGAATATCGGCGCGAACGGCCGTATTGACACCAACACGGCGCAGCAGCCGATTGTTGGCTTCGTGATGAATAACGGTGGCCTGATGGCTGGGGTTTCGCTGGCGGGCACCAAGATCTCCAAGCTCGACTGGTAAGATCTTTCCCCATGAAAAAACGCCGCGGATTTTTGAACTGACCCCAAGAAGTTGGACAGTTAAAAGCTAAGGGCCGAAGGCCTGGGTCCGGTATTGAACCGGGCTCAGGCCTTTTAGCTTGAGCTTGATGCGGTGGTGATTGTAGTAGTTGATGTAGCGGCGGATGCCGGCCTGTAGCTGCTCGATGCTCTCGAAGCGGTTCAGATGGAAGAACTCCGACTTGAGCGTGCCGAAGAAGCTCTCCATGGCGGCGTTGTCCAGGCAGTTTCCCTTGCGGGACATGCTCTGGGTGACGGCGCGCTCGGCTAGCAGGCGCCGGTAGGCGCGTTGCTGGTATTGCCAGCCCTGATCCGAGTGCAGCAACGGCGTATCCAAGGGTTTGAGCTTGGCGAAGGCCTTTTTCAGCATCTTGGTCACCAGGCTGAACACCGGGCGCTGCTCGGTTTGATAGGCCACGATCTCGCCGTTGTACAGGTCCATCACCGGGGACAGATACAGCTTCTTGCCCTGGACGTTGAACTCGGTCACGTCGGTTGCCCACTTCTGGTTGGGGCCAGGCGCCTCGAACTGGCGCTTGAGCAAATCCGGTGCGATCCGGCCTACCTCGCCACGGTATGAGCGATATTTCTTGGCCCGCACTAGCGATTTGATCCCCAGCGCCTGCATCAGGCGCTGCACCGTCTTGTGGTTGATCAGTTCGCCGGCCTGGCGCAGCACCGAGGTGATCCGGCGATAGCCGTAGCGCCCCTTGTGGCGGGCATAGACGGCACCGATCCTGGCCTTGAGCCCGGCGTACTTGTCCGCCGCGCCCTGCGCCTTCAGATGGTAGTAAAACGTGCTGCGCGACAGCCGGGCTGCGCGCAGCAACAATGCCAGCGGGTGTGCCGACCTCAATCCTTGGACCATTTGCGCTTTTTGACGAGCGCTTCGGTCCGTTCCGCTTGGATCAAGGCCTTCAATTTTTTTAGGTAGTCGAGCTCCGCACGCAGATAGGCATTCTCTTTGCGCAACTCGTCCTCGGTCATGTCTTTGGGGGTCGGTGCCGGAGGGTATTTATGCGGCATGGGACGTCTACCTTTAGTTCGCGGCGCCAACGCGCCTGCTCCCCCAGCATCATACTGGGCGCGCCAGATGCCGATGCTGCCCGCGTGACGAATGTCATAGAGCGCCGCAGCCTGGCGATCTGACAGGCCATCAAGGTCTATCCGCCCAAGCACCTCCTGCTTGAACGCCGCATCGTAATGACTGAACTTCTTGGCTAGCCCAGCACTGCCGTGCTGCTCGTAGCTCGCTACCCAACGGCGCAGCATCGAATGCTCGATCCCATGGCTGCGGGCCACCTCTCGATAGCCAAGCTGGCCAGCTAAGTAATGCCTTACCGCATTCAGCTTGAATCGCTCATCGTACTTCGTCATGAAAAACACCCCAAAGGTCGGACGGGTGTCCAACTTCTGGGGTGCAGTTCATTTTTCCGCGGCGTTTTTATTTTGGCTCGGCTTATTCGCCAAGCCCACTAAATCAACCGATCAGGTTGTCGCCGTTACTGCGCACGGCGCTTTCGCGTTGGATTTCAGCTTCTTCGATGTCGGGGTCCAGGCCGCGCCATCGCAGGATGCGACCGCGTTCGGGCTCGGGTTCCCAACCCAGCATGCCGTAGCGCGTGATTTCGGTTTCGCCTGTGTCGAATTCGACTTCAAAGTAACCCTGACGATCGGGTAGCGTGCTGCCGGGGGACCATTCTGTTTCGGGCATGGTTGCTCCTTGCTAAGCGATGGGAGGGAAGGCCGGCGCACATGCGGCGCCGACGCAATCATTGTGCGGGTGCCCGCTGGATCCCGCAAGCTTGCCGATCACGTGGCGCCAGCCATCAGGCAAGCGGCACGGCGGTGGTGTAGAGCACTTGCTTCAGCGCAAAGCTTGAACGGATGCTGGCAACGCCCGGAATGCGCGTGATGTGCTCGACGATCAGGCGTTCCAGTGCATCCACGTCCGGCACCAGCGCGCGGATCAGGTAATCGGCGTCGCCCGACATCAGATAGCACTCCATGATTTCCGGCAGCACGGCAATTTCGCGTTCGAAGACATCCAGCGCGGCCTTGCGTTGCTTGTCCAGCGAGATCTGGATGAACACGTTGACCTTCAGCCCAAGCTTGCGCGCATTCAGCAGTGTGACCCGGCGGTCGATCAGCCCATCGGTTTCCAGGCGCCGGACACGGGCCAGGCAGGGCGAGGCCGACAGGTTGACCCGGGCGGCAAGCTCGACATTGGTCAGGCGTGCGTCGCGTTGAAGTTCGTTCAGGATTCGGATGTCGGTTGCATCCAGGTTGATTTCCGGCATAAGTCACCTAGCTTTGTCGATTGGCAGCGCATTCGTGCTGAGGCAGGAGTTTATCGGAGTGCATTCAGGTGAAATATGCTGGGGTTTACCCTATAGACTATTCCTTCCTTTTGCCAATCGGCAAAAGCACAGAATATTCAAGCGGTAGAGCAGGCAGTGATGAGTCAGCAAAGTGCGTTGCGCAGGTTTTTGCCCTTGGTGGGTGCGGTCCTGATCTGGGGCGGCAATTGGCCCGTCATGAAGATGGGGCTGGCGCACATGAGCCCGCTTTGGCTGGCGGCCAGCCGTTTTGGATCGGCGGCGCTGATCAGCATGGTGGTACTGGCGGTGTTGGGGCGATTGCGCTTGCCGACGCGCCAGGAATGGCCGCTGGTGGCGGGCGTGGCCATGCTGCAAATGGGCGCGTTCACGGCGTTGGCGCTGTGGGCGCTGCAATACGTGGCGCCTGGCCGCGCGTCCGTCATTGCGTACGCCACGTCGATATGGGTCATTCCGTTGTCGGCATTGATTCTGAAAGAGCGCTTGAGCGCGGGCCAGTGGCTGGCAACGGCCCTTAGTTATGCGGGCATAGCCGTGATCGTGGCGCCCGCATTCAGCCCGTGGCAGGCGCATACGGCGATCGGCCTGATCATGCTGCTGGGCGCCTCGTTCGCGTGGGCGTGCAACATCATCCAACTGCGCGGCAGCCGCCATGTGCGCTTGGGCGCTGACATGATTCCCTGGCAGACCGCGCTGGCCACGCTGCCATTGGTTGCGCTGGCCTGGATGCGTGACGGCGCGCCCACGTTTCTGGCGGTGCCGGACGCCTGGCCCATTATTCTGTACACGGGTCCGTTGGCCACCGCGCTGACTTTCATTGTGGTGCTGGGCATGACGCAAAAGATGCCGCCCGTAGCTACGTCCATTGCGATGTTGTGCGTGCCGGTCATCGGCTTGGTCGTTTCGTCGGTGGTCTTTCATGAACGCATTTCGGCAGACCTGGCGTTGGGCCTGTGCTTGATCGCCGCCAGCGTTGCGGCATCCGCCGTGGCGGCGCGCATGAAGCGTCCGCTTGCGCTGCGGCCGTCTTAGAACGCTTTAGAATGTCGTGCGCCGGGCGGGGCCTGGCAACACCTGTAGGTGCGCGGCAGAATGGATTCGTTATATGTGTTGGTCGTGGTCGGTGCGGTGGCTGCCGGCTTCGTGCAAGGGTTATCAGGGTTCGGCTTTGGGTTGGTGGCCATGTCATTCTGGGCGTGGACGATAGACCCCCGATTGGCGGCGGCGATGACCGTGTTCGGTGGGTTGACCGGCCAGTTGCTGGCCGCATTCACCGTGCGTCGAGGGTTTGCGTGGTCAAACCTTCTGCCTTTCGTGGCGGGCGGGCTGGTGGGCATACCCGTTGGCGTGCAGCTCTTGCCGCATCTGGACCCCGTGATATTCAAGGCCTGTATTGGCGGCTTGCTGGCGGTCTGGTGCCCGCTGATGTTGTTCGCCACGCGCTTGCCGCGCATCACGGCGGGCGGCAAGGTGGCTGATGGGGTGGTAGGCGCGATGGGTGGCGTCATGGGCGGCATCGGCGGCTTTACTGGCGTGATCCCAACCCTGTGGTGTACCTTGCGCGGTTTTGATCGCGACGTGCAACGGTCGGTGATCCAGAACTTCAACCTGTCGATGCTGGTCGTGACGATGGCGGGCTACCTCTACACGGGCGTGGTCACGCGCGACATGCTGCCGCTTTTCGCCATCATCCTGCCGGCGATGCTGGTGCCCACATTGCTGGGCGCTCGCTTGTATGTGGGCATCAGCGATGTGACGTTTCGCCGCGTCGTGCTGGGCCTGTTGACGCTGTCGGGCGTGGCGCTGCTGGTCTCTTCGGTGCCCAAGCTTTTGACGTAGCCAGGCGGGCTTGACGGGCATGCTATCGTCTACGTCATTGAAGAGAGAATTAGCATGGCATTGCATCGTTTCCAAAAAGGCGAACTGAGTCACTGGCTGCGCATCGTGGCCGACAACTGTGAAGCTGACGCCGCTAAAGCTGTGGTGCCCGCTGAAATTTCGCAGGCACTGCAGACCTTGCGCTGCATCCAACCCGGCCCCGATGGCCGTTGGCTGATCACCGAAAAGGGCAAGCTTGCCCTGCGCATGGAAGAACCTGGCGCCATTCACGTGCGCTAAGCGCGTCCACGCAAGCGGCATTCCGTCGGACGCTTGCAGCGCTTTTCTTTCAACCCCCTGAAATCTTTCTGCTTGCTGCGCATTGAAGCAAGATGCGTGGAATTGCCGCATAGTTTGCGAATGTTTTCGTCCTATGTCGCACTTCAGGGGGTATTTATGGGCCAGTACGGGAATCTCCTGAGACGGAATGTGCGATTTGGCATCTTCCGGACGTATCGCGCACCTTTCGTCGCCAGTAAGATGAACTTGCGTGACGCTTTCAGGTCTATTCATTTGGCGGGAATTTGTTCTCGCAACGTCACGCGTGGTTCACGCGTTTAGGTAACCGACTGGGAGGTAGCACATGCAGCATCGTGACCAGGAAGTACTGATCGACGTTTCCACGGCGGCCATGGATACCGGCGGATATGGCGTCTTGCTGACGGTAACGGCCGAGGGCGGCACCGAGGTGGATGCCGCGTTTTCCCACTTGGGCAACTGCGCTTCGTTAGACGAAGCACGTGATCGCGCGGAAATATTCGCGCAGAACTGGGTCGAGGAAAACATCTTCCGATAGGGCATAAGCGCCCTGAACGAAGCTGATCGGTTGGACCGGTCTGTGCTTGCATGAGGCTTTGGAAAATACTCAAAAAATTGCGACGAAGTTTTCGGTTATCGTTGCTGCTCCGAAACCTGGAGCCCTTTTCGGGTATGCGTCGTTCCAAGATGACTGCCGCACAGACCACTCTTACTCTCACGGAACATGCCCGCGCCTTGCGGGCGCATTTTGGCTCTGTGATCCTGCCTCTGTGGATGGGGCCGGGCTTCAATCAAACCCTGAATCTGCCGTACGAATCGTTGGATGCCGCAACGGGTCAACCGTTGGCGCCCACGCGATATCGTGCGATGGCTTGCGCGCGGCAACTGTATGTATTCGCGCAGGCGCCGGACGAGCAAGCCGGCCTGCATGCCGACCGGCTGTTCGATTCGCTATGCCGTGTGTTTCGCAATGAACTCGGCGGTTGGCTGTACAGCGTGGACGCGGATGCGCGCCCCTTGGATGACACGCAAGATCTTTATACGCACGCTTTCATAGTGCTGGCCTGCGCGGCGTATTTTCCGCGCAGCCGCAATGCCCAGGCGCGCAAGCTGATGTTGTCGACAGCGGCCACGATCGACTCGCGTTTCAAGACGAATGATGGGCTGTACCACGCAGCGCTGAGCGCGGATCTTACGCACCCGCTGAAAGCCCCGGCGCAAAACCCCATGATGCATCTGACGGAAGCGTACCTGGCTGCCGCGCAAGTGGCGGAGCCCGCGCTGTTTGCCCAGCGTTTGCGTTCTCTGGCGCAGGGCGTCAGCCAGTTCTTCGTGCATGGACCTACGCAGTGCATTTCCGAGGCCTTGCAGGGCTCGGCCGACAATCGGCTGGAGCCCGGGCATCAGTTCGAATGGTTGTCGCTGGTGCACGGCGCGGCTGAAGTGTTCGAAGGCCTGGAGCTGGTGGAATCCTTGCCGCGAGCCGTGCGGTGGTCGCGCGAGCACGGTGCGGATGTGGACGGCCTCGGTGTGGTGGCGTCGTTGGACGAGTCGGGCGTGGTCGTTGATGCCACCCGGCGGATCTGGGCGCAAACGGAATACCTGCGGGCGTTGGCGGTGTTGGGCGATTTGCCCGCGCTGGAATCCGGACTGGCCAGTTTCCGTGCCCGTTTCCTGCATGACGGGGGGTGGCACGAGTGCCTGGACGGCCAGGGAGCAGTGGTGCGGGCCGATATGCCGTCGACGTCGCCGTACCATTTGGCGACCTGTCTCGCCGCGTTACCAAACGTTGTTTAAACGCTCATTTAACAATTATTGTCATTCACTTGATATAAATCGATAGAAAAACATTGGTGAAATCCCTTGCAATTCCGTAACACTGTTTGTGGGGAAGCATCAATGAGCGTCATGTGTTTGGCGTGCCAACGCATTAATCCGGGCCTTGCAGGCGTTGCGCCGCATTCGCACCTGGGACATCAAGGTTTCACCAATCCGACGCAGAAAGGGCGCGAAGAAAGTCGCGAAGATCACTTCCGGTGCCTGAGTTGCGGGGCGAAATGGTTGCGTGAAACCGATAAGTGGGGCGTGGATCTGGGATTCAAGCTGGCGCCTTGAGCATCGCACCGCCGCATTTAAGTCGGGCCTCTGAAAAGAGGCCCGTTTTATTTGGTTTCACGAATTCACTTATGAACGAAACCAGACATTTCTGCGCCGCGGTGCGGACTCAGCGGACTTGATCCGCCGCCACGACGTCGGGATCGGCCTGCGCGGTGTGCAGCAGCCATTGCCGGAAACAGTCCAGCGCGTAATGGTCGCGCCGCTGGGCCGGGGCGCATAAGTGATAGCCGCGCCGCAAGCGTATCGGCAGCTCGGGAAAAGGCGCCGCCACGCGGCCGGACTGAAGCTCATCGCGCACCAGGCAGCGCTGCAGGACGGCGATGCCCATGTCGGCCATGACCGCTCGGATCAGGATGGACACCTGATCGAACCCTTGTGACAGCGTGACGGCCTGGCGTGGCACGCCGGCGGCCGTGAACCATTGCGCCCAATTGTCCTGGCCGTTGGTGTGAAAAAGCAGCGGCTCTCCCAGCAGGCCGTGCGGCGTGTTCCATAGCTCTTGGGCCTGGCGGGCGGCCAGGCGGTCCGGGTGGCAGATCACCACCACTTCGCGCCCAATCACGTAGTCGGCTTGCCATCCGGGCCATTGCTCGGGTGTGCCCGCCAGGATGCTCGCGTCCGGCGTATCGCCCGAAAAATCTTCATTGCGCCGATAGGCCGAGAAATTGAGTTGGATGTCGGGATGGCGCCGGTGGAAGTCGGGCAGATGCGGCACCAGCCAGGCGCTGGCCAGCGTGGGAACCATGGACAGCGTCAGGTGCCGGCGGCGGTCGTCGGCGCGTAGCTCGGTGCTGAGCTTTTCGATGGCTTGCAGCGGCGCTTGCGCGCCATCGTAGAGTTTTTGACCCATCGCCGTCAGGGTCAGCCCGTGCGCATTCCGATGCATCAGCGGCTGGCCGAAATGCGCTTCCAGGCGCGAAATGGCGCGGCTGATGGCGCCCTGCGTCACGCATAGCGTCTGGGCGGCCAGGGTGAAGCTGCCCAAGCGTGCTGCCGTGATGAAGGCATGCAACTCTGACATGGAAGGCGAATGCAGCCGCATCGAGCATGATCTATGGTAATGAAGGAGTGCAATATAGTCGTTTGAAAGGGGGCGGTAAAGTTTGGACACTGGCGGCCTGTCTGAAACCCACACCTTCCTTTTTCGGAGTCGACTCATGTCTCGTCGCCTGCTTGGCCGGTCCGCGCGTTTCGCGCTTGCCGGCATGTTCGCTACCTTGTCTTTTGCCGGCATTGCCCAAGCCGCCGACTACCCCTCGCGCCCCATCAAGCTGGTGGTGCCGTTCGCCGCCGGTGGATCAACCGACATCGTGGCCCGCCTGGTGGCCGAGTACACCGGCCGCGAACTGAAGCAGACTATCGTGGTCGAGAACAAGGCGGGCGCGGGCGGCTCGATGGGCATGGAACAGGTGGCGCGGTCCACGCCCGACGGCTACACGCTGGGCATGGCCACGATGAGCACGCACGGCTCGAACCCGGCCGTCTATCGCAAGATGAATTACGACCCGGTGAAGGATTTCGCGCCCGTGGCCAATGTGCTGGCGGTGCCCAGCATTCTGGCCATCAACCCGAATCTGCCGGCCAAGAACATGGCGGAATTCGTGGCGATGGCGAAAGCCGCGCCGGCTGACCGCTACAGCTTTGCCTCGCCGGGCGTGGGCTCGCTGGGCCACGTGAATATCGAGAACTTCATGATGCTGTCCGGCGTCCGCCTGCTGCACGTGCCGTATCGCGGCGCGGGTCCGGCCTTGAACGATGTGATGGGCGGGCAGGTCGACGCGATCACCGACAACCTGTCGTCGACGCTGCCGCAAGTGAGGGGCGGCAAGCTGCGAGCGCTGGCCGTGTTGGGCGCCGAGCGCTCGCCCTTGCTGCCGGATGTGCCCACCTACATTGAGCTGGGTTACCCCGACATGGGCACGGGCGGTTGGTTTGGGCTGGTGGCGCCGGCGGGTACGCCCACGGCCGTGATCGACAAGCTGAATCAGGCCGTGCGCGCGGCGATGAAAGATCCCGAGTTCCGCAAGAAGGCCGAAGACGTGGGTGGTACGCTGATGCCGACTACCCCCCAAGAGTTCCAGGACCAGATTCACGAGGCCCTGGCCCGCTACGCCAAGGTGGCCAAGGCCGCCAACATTCAGGCTGACTGACGATGACGCTTGCCGATTTCAACGTGGTTTCCGTGCATGAACCCCAAGGGCCGGCGCTGCCGCTGGTCTGTGATTCGCCGCATAGCGGCGAGCACTATCCCGAGGATTTCGGGGCGGTCGCCACGCGGGCGCAATTGCGCCAGGGGGAAGACACGCACGTGGACGCGTTGTGGTCGGCGGCGCCCGCGCTGGGCGCGACCTTGATTGCGGCGCACTTTCCGCGCGTGTACATCGATCCGAACCGCACGCTGCAGGATCTGGACCCGGAACTGTTGGCCGAACCTTGGCCGCATGCGCTGTCGCCCGGCGAGAAAACGCGCCTGGGCAAAGGGCTGATCTGGCGCCGTATGGACAAGGCCACGCCCATCTATGACCGCAAGCTGAGTCTGGCCGAAGTGCGGCATCGCATCCAGGCGTATTACGAGCCTTATCACGCCGCCTTGGCGCGCGCGATCAGCCAAGCCGAAGCGCGCTTTGGCGCCGTGTGGCATCTGAACCTGCATTCGATGCCCAACGATGCCTATGAACGCCTGGGTCGGCAAAGCGAACATCCCCTGGCGGATTTTGTGCTGGGCGACCGTGACGGCACAACGTGCGAACCCGAGTTCATCGCGCTGATCGAAAAGGCCTTGCGCGACCTGGGCTATACGGTGGCGCGCAACGACCCCTACAAAGGGGTGCAGTTGATTGCGCAGATTGGGCAGCCCGCGCTGAACCGGCACAGCTTGCAGGTGGAAATTCGCCGGCCCTTGTACATGGACGAGGTTACGCGCGAGCGCAATCCGGGCTTTGAATTGCTGCGCGGACATTTGTCGACCGTGCTGGAGCAGGTGGCCGATTACGTGCGCGTGCGCATGGACGCTGTCACGTCGACAAAATAGAGTCGCTTGTGTGGTCGGCGAGCGGAAAAAGCCGGTGTTGATGCAGATCAACCCGGCTTTTTGCATGGCGCTTAAGTTTCCTCGTGCCGCGCCGTTGTCGCTAGGAACAAGCTGCGCCGTCTGTGGCCGTGGCGCGAGGGAACCGCAATGCTAGAGAAGACGATCAACGGATTTTCGGTGGTGGCGTACGCGACGCAGCCGGAAGGGCGCACGCCGCCCCGGGCCTTTTTGGAGACGCGGCGTTTAGCGTCCAAGGCAAAAGAGGGCGACGCGGCGCGGGACGGGGCGGCATCGGAAGACGCGCCGGCGGAAGGTCTGCCCCAGGAAGGCCTGCCCCCGGATGGCCGGCCCCCGGAAGGCCGGCCCTTCGAGATCTTTGTCAGCCGGCGCTTTCGCAGCACGATCGAAGCGATGTCCGCCGCGCGCAATGCCTTGGACCGCGTGAAGAGCGTGGACGAAGACGGCGTGCCCGACCCGCTGCCCGAATAAAGGGCTGCGCCAATGGCCCCGCGCGCGTTCAGGTCAAGGTACTGCGCATCAGGATTTCAGTTAGCGCCCGAGTGGGCTTGTTGGGCGACGGGGCCGAGATGACGATGAATTCCACCTGCGGTAACGCCGGCAACTGAATCGCGCCGCCCGGCGCGGCCAGGCCCGCCGTGGACAAGTGCGAGGGCTGCACCGTAATGCCCAGGCCCGCGCGGGCGGCGGCCTGGCAGCCGGCGTAACTGGTGCTGGTGCACACAATCTGCCAACTGCGCCCCACGCGCGCCAGCGCGTCCAGCGTCAGTGTGCGCGTGACGCTGGGTTCGCGCAGCAGAATCAGCGGCAGTGGCTCATCGGGCGCAAAGCGCAGGCCTTCCTTGGCGCGCCACAGCAGCGCTTCGTTGTGCAGGGTCTGGCCCCGGCGGTCGCCTCGGCGGCGCTTGCCGATCATCACATCCAGGTCGTTGTCGTCCAGCAGTTTGTAGAGCTCGCTGGTGACGCCGATGGTCAGGTCCAGCTCGACTTCGGGATGCGCCAGGCGGAACGCGGCCAGCACATCGGGCAGCGGGCCCATGGCCAGATCGTCCGACGTGCCCAGCCGCACGCGGCCGCGCAGGCGCGGCGCATCAAACAGGCGTTCGGCGCGTTCGTGCGCGTCCAGGATGATCTCGGCATGTACGAGCAGGCTGCGGCCGTCGCTGGTCAGCACCAGTGAATGGGTGTCGCGCAGGAACAGGCGCCGGTTGACCGACTGTTCCAACTGCCGGATGTGTTCGCTGACGGTGGGCTGGGTCAGCCCCAGGCGGCGGGCGGCTTCCGTGAAACTGGGGGCGGCCGCCGCGGCGGTGAAGGTCTTGAGCCATAGGGGATTCAGCATGAGGAAGGCGGCCTGGTCATTATGATTTCCGATGACAGTTA